>JAFUPG010000093.1 GCA_017481325.1 Oscillospiraceae bacterium | reverse complement strand
GTTTTGCGGCTTGGTGGGTGGGTTTGCTGCATGTTGGGTGGTTTTGCTGATTTTTAGTGGGATATGGCTTCGAGCCGGTGCCTTTTGGGGGAGGCACCGGCTCGGGCTTTTGCTTTATGGGGTTCGGAAAATGCGCTTGGTTTCAGGGACTTGGAAACCGTTCTCAGTTCTCCAGGTAGCGCATGAGGATGGCGGCAACCTGGGCACGGGTGGCGCTGGCCAGAGGTGCCAGGTAGGTGACCTCGCCCTCCTTGTTGCCGTTGATCAGGCCCTCGGCAACGACCCAGGACAGCGCCTCGGCGGCGTAGGGGCTGATGCTGTCGGCATCGGGGAAGCCGGTCAGGTCTGCCGTGGCGCTGACATCCTCGCCTGCGGCCTTGGCATAGCGGTACAGAATGGCCGCCAGCTGTTCACGGGTGATCTTGCCCTCGGGGTCGAAGCGGTTCTCACCGATGCCGTTGACCACACCGGCCTCCGCTGCCCATGCCACAGCCTGGGTGTACCAGACATTCTCGGGCACGTCGGTGAAGACATTCTCGCCGGTCTCGGGAGCGCCTGCCACTCGCCACAGCACGGTGACCACCATGGCACGGGTCATGGAACCTTCGGGATCGAAGCGCTCGTCGCCGATGCCGTTCATGAGACCGTTCTTGGAGACGTACTGCACGGCATCATAGTACCAGCTGCCCTTCTGCACGTCCACATAGGCGATATCGGGGTTGGGATCGGCCTTGCCGCAGTTGGCGCAGCTGCCGTCCACGTAGTTATGGCCGATGGCCGGGTCGATCTCCTGGGCTACCAGGATCTCGCCGCAGACACCGCAGTGGCTGCCTTCGGTCAGGCCGTTCTTGGTGCAGGTGGGGGCGATGGCCGGGTCAATGACTTCGTAGTGACCCAGAGCTGCAACGGGCTCCTGCTCCGCAAAGACCAGGCCGCAGAGCTTACAGTAGCTGCCCTCGGTGAGACCGGGCTCGGTGCAGGTGGGCTCCACTGCAGGCAGGATGACGATCTCGTGGTCGCAGACCTCGCAGAGAATATCGGCACGGTCACGGACACGGATACGGGCATAGCTGTCATGGCGGATGGCGTAGGTGTTGTCGTAGGAGGCGATACCGGTGGCCTCGATGTAGGCACCTACCTCCAGATCGTCGATGGTCTTCTCGGCGGTGATGTAGCCGTCGATGAACACACGGCCGATGACACCGTTCTCGTCCTTCACGTAGATGGACTCGGCAATGCCGTTGGCCAGGGTGATCTCGGTGACATGACCCTTCAGGGTGACCAGCAGACCCTCCACGGAGCGGTCGTTGAGCTGGGCGGCGGTGATGACCGTGGGTTCTACGGGCTGGGCAGCACCGATGACCTCGATGCTCAGCACCTGCAGCTCCGGCTCGCCCTGGTAGAAGTCCGTGGTGCCGCTGATGCGAACTACGTCGCCGATCTTGTACTCACCTGCCACGGGGAAGCAGTTGATGCCGCCGGTGGCATCCTGCACGTAGATGCAGTCGAAGAAGGCGGTGTCCTTATCGTAGCCGGAGGCGTTGGAGGTGACGGTGCCTTCAATGGTGAACTTGTAGCCGGCCTCGGTCTGGGCTCGAACCTCGGCAATGGTGTCGATCTCCAGGGGGTTGATGGCACCCAGCAGGTTCTGGGTCAGGGTGTTATTGGCATTTTCTGCGGGGAGCTTCAGGTCGTAGTCGTTCATGAAGGCTGCGCCTGCCACGAAGATCATGCCCTTGCCCTCCTGCTCCTCCACGGCCATGACCAGCAGGCGATCCAGGCTGTAGGTGGGGATGTTGCCACCCAGGCCGTCGGCGTCGGCGTCCTTGGAGATGGTGGTGGAATTGGCAAAGAGGATGGGTGTCACACCGCCGGGGAACTTGTTTGTCATATTGCCCTCGGCATCCACCACGTGGATGGAGGAACCGCCGTAGTAGCTGATGACCTGATCGCTGCCGTTGAGGTTCTCGGTCAGGGCATGGGAGCCGAAGGTACCGAACTGCAGGCTGTAGGAGGTGCCTTCGTAGACACCGTCGTCAGAGAGGCGGAGGGCAGAGCCCAGCGCCTCCAGCACGGCATTCTGGGTGGCGGCCATGTGGGTGGCATTGGCCTTCTGGTCGTTGGAGTCGCCGGAGCCGGTGATGATCACGGCGCCGCCGGCCTCGTTAAATGCCACGATGGCATCGATCTCGGCCTCAGTGTAGTCCTTGGCGGTATTGGTGCGGCGGGAGGGGACGTTGAGCACGATGGCGCTGTACTTCCCGGGGTTGGCGCAGGCGGCCAGCAGTGCCTCGGAGGTGGAGAGGATCTCCACACGGACGGCGCTGGAGCTGGCCAGGGTGATGAAGTTATTCATCAGATCCTTGTTGTAGCCGCTGACGTACTCGTTGTTGTGGGAGGCATCCACGCCTACGTAGGTGATACGGGAGGCATCCTGCACATCCAGCTCGATGGAGGTGGAGAAGGTGTACTCCTTGCCCTCCAGCTCCACGACGACCGTGGCGGTGATGGTGGTGAGCTTGGCGATCTCGGGGGTATAAGCCCAGGTCAGCTCTAGAGTCTCGCCTGCGGTGAGGAGGTAGGAGGTGTTGTCCACGCCCAGAACCTCGGAGCCGTTGGTGGTGTAGACCACGCTCTTGACCAGAGCATCGGAGCCCTCTTCGTTATAGAGCTTGGTGGTGATGGTCAGCTCCTCGCCGGTGACGGGGGTGGCGGAGGAGGCTTCCACCTCACGGATGCCCAGCTTCAGAGCCTCGCCCACCCAGATGGGAGCGGTACCGGCCAGATTGCCGTCGGCCTGGGTCACACGGACATAGTAGTAGGAATAGTCGGGGCTCAGCTCGGCGGTGAGGATGCCCTTGGCCAGGACTTCGGGATCGTCCCAGGTGTAGGCCACCTTGCCGGAGTTGACGATGAGCTCGACCTTGGCTGTGGAGTCGGTGCTGTCGGGATCCTGGATGGAGATATCGAACTTCAGAGTCTCGGGTGCCTGCTCGATGATGGTGCCCATGGGCAGCTCATTGATGCAGTAGAACAGCTCCAGGTTCTTATCCTCGGTGGAGTAGGCACGGCGGTTGCGGATGGCCTCGTAAATGCCCTCCTCGCTGAAGGACTCTACCAGAACCACGTCACGGGCCTCGTTGGCATTGCCCCACTTGCCCTTGTGGTTATCCTGGTTGTTGGTGGGAGCCACGTGCCAGCCCTTGTCCAGTGCCAGGGTGTACTGCTCGTAGCTGGGATAGTAGCCGCTGCCGCCCACCTGGCCTTCGCCGTTACCAACCTCTACCAGCTGCACACGGCTGTCTACGGCTTCGTTCCAGTAGCTGAAGTCGGTGAAGTTGCCGAAGGTGGTGCCGGGGTGGTTGAACTGGGTGATGGACTCTGCGCCCTCGGGACGGGAGAGCAGCTGGTAGTACAGCTGCATACCGGCATCGGCGCTCTTGTTGTTCAGGGCGGTGTTGTTACGGGAGACAATGCCCTCGGTGGCGAAGGTGTTCATATGGCCGGGGCCGCCGGACCAGGTCATCTCGAAGCCGGCGATGGCGATAACGCCCTCGTGGGTCTCGTTGAAGTTGGCAATGGTGCTCTTGTAGGTACCCCAGCGCTCCTGGGAGTAAGGGGTGGCAAGGCTCATGTCGTAGAGGGCGCCCTCGGGGTTGGCCTCGCCGGACTTGTCGAAGTAGTTGGAGTGGTCGGTGAAGGCCACGAAGTCCACATTGGCGCTCTCGGGCAAGGATGCGATGTAGTCCAGAGCGCCCTGGAGGGTGCCGGAGCCATCGGAGTACTCGCCGTTGTGGGAGTGGAGCTGGCCGAAGGCCAGAATGTAGCTGGCTTCGCCTACGGTGAAGCTCCAGGTCTTGGAGACGGACTTGCCGTCGGCACGGGTGACGGTGAGAGTGACGGTGACACGTCCCTCTGCCAGATCGGCGGCAGGCTTGTAGGTGACCTTGTTGTCAGCGAAGCTATGCTCCACGGTCTCGCCGTTGAGAGTAAGCAGGATCTCGGGGTTCTCGCCCACGTTGCTCAGCACGGCGCTGATCTCGGGACGCATATCCTCCTTGGTCTGGGCATTGGCGATGGGGCTGACGGAGACGATGACCGGCTCGTCCTTGACCTCAATATCCACGGTGGAGAGGATGGGTACATCCTTGTTATCCAGACCCTTGACGGTGACGGTGAGCTTCTCGCCCAGGATATACTCGGCGGGGATGGTGGCGGTGTAGCGATCGGCGGAGATGGTATACGTCAGCTCCGTCTCGCCCAGGAAGACCTGCAGCTCCTTCACGCCGAAGAGCGCATCCACGGTGAAGTGGAGCAGATACTTCTGTCCGGCATAGGCGGCAGGCAGGTTGCCGAAGACCGCCTGAGGCTCATTGACCACACCGTCGGTAATGAGGGTGTTGGCGCAGGGGTAGAAGAGGTAGGTGAAGACGTCACGGTCGGTGACGGCATACATGCCCCAGGTGGTGAAGTGGTCGGAGAAATACTGCAGGTACTGCATATTGCCCTCGTGGGCGGCAGTACGGCTGCCCATGCGGTAGCCGCCGTTGTACGCCTCTACCACCCAATCCGCATCCTCGGAGGCGGTGAGGGTGTAGAAGGTATTGTTGCCGGTGCCGGTGGAGCAGAGATAGCCAAAGGAGGCATTATAGAAGCGGTAGTACTCGCCGTTCTTCTCCACGGTGAAGAGGAGAGCGCCGTTGGCGCAGACGGCCTTGTTGTCCACGATGGTGGCATCGGAGCGCTTCACGCTGCAGCCGTAGATGTCGGAGAGGTCACCGTCCATAGCAGACAGCACGCCCTTGGCAGACTGGTTGAAGATCACCACGGTGTCCCCATTTTCGGGGAGGGCAGGCTTCTCCTGGCCGTCCAGCTTGTAGATGCAGACCGGCTTCTGGCCGCCGAACTTATAGCAGGAGAAGAGGCCGGTGGAGTTGTAGCGGATGGTGTTGGCGGTCTTGGACTCGATCTGGGAGACGATGTCCGCAGAGCCGTCGGAGTTGATGGCGATGGTGAAGGAGGCATTGACATCCTTGCCCTCCTGGGTGCGCAGCAGGTTGCCGCTGTCGGGAGAGGCGTAGAGATAGCCGGTGTTATCGCCGTTGGTGGCGTAGAGGGCAAAGGTTCCCTCCAGCACGCCGGATTCCAGGGTGATGATCTGGGCAAATTCGTCATAGCTGACCTTGTCATAGGCCTTGATGACGTTGGCAGGGTCACGGTTGTTGGCCTTCTGGGTCACGCCCAGGGCGAAGCTGTAATCCTTGGTGACAATGAGGATCTTGTCGCCGGAGGACAGCTCCGAAACGTCCGTGACCAGCTTGGCCTGGTTCTCGCCCAGGACGGGAGGCACGTAGATGGTATACTTGAAGGTGACCTCCTTGCTGTCCTCCATGCCCTCCTTTACCGCCTTGACGGTGAAGTTGGTGTCCTCGGTGATGGCAATGGGGGCGCTGTACTCCAGCCAGTTGCCGTCGCCGGTGTGGTAGAGGATGGAAGCGCCTTCCGTGGCGCAGGAGAAGCTGATCTCCGTGCCGGAGTCCACCTCGCCGCTCTTGGGAGTGGCCTTGGGGGTGGCGACGGTGTTGGAGGGCTGCACTACCTCGCCCACCAAGTAGAAGCGGACGGCATAGAGGGCCTCGGAGGGATTGTAGAAGGCGGACCAGTACTGCTTGTCAGCGTACCACTCCAGGTAAGTGCCCTGGCCGCTGCCTACGAAGAATTCGTCGGTCTTGCCGTCGATCTTGGTCAGGCTCCAGGTGTTGTAGTCCTCACCGAAGCCCAGGTGGGTGCGGTTGGAGACCGCCAGCTTCTTACCCTCGGCATCTGCGAAGGTGTAGGTGCCGTCGGCGTTGACGGTGACCGTCCAGATATCGGCATCGGTGTAGCCGGAGAGCTGCTCAGAGCCGTCCAACACCAGAGCCGTGCCTGCCAGATCCTGGTTCTTTTCCGTATCCAGGATGATGTTGGACAGGGCAACGCTGTTGGTGGGGTTGTAGAGGATCACACGGTCGCCGTTGGCGATGGTGTCGGTAAAGCCGCCGGCGGCGCTGCCGGTGGTGAAGAACTGCAGCAGGAAAGCGCCGGTATTGTAGCTCTGGAAGGAATAGACGGTATAGTTATTCTTATAGTATTCCAGGGCCATCTGGCTGCCGTTGTTGGTGCCGTTGACGCTCTTGACGAAGAAGCCCTCGATGCTGCCATCGTCATTGGTCTTAGGCTCTACGATCCAGGTGCTCAGCTCGGAGGCGGCGGCCTCGAAGCTCAGGTTGTTGGCGGAGGTGCCGCAGGTCAGGTACTCGCCGCTCTCGTTGAGGAAGCTGTAGTAGCCGTCGGCATCGATAACCACCGTCAGAGCGGCCATCTCGGGCGTCAGGGTGAGCAGGTCGTTTTCCACCGTGCCGTCCACAGAGGCCAGCTGGGTGCCGCTGACTTCGGTGGTCAGAACCTTGGCATTCTTGGGGTTATAGATGTAGACCTTGGAGCCGTCAGTGAGCTCCGTGGTCAGCTGGGCCACATCCCCTTCGGGTACCACGGGCGTGTCGGGCTGGGTGGGAGTATCCGGTTCGGTGGGGGTATCCGGTTCGGTGGGGGTTTCGGGCTCACTGGGATCGGTGGGTTCGCTGGGCTCGGCGTTGGGATCCAGCTTCCAGAAGTTCAGGGTCTGGTTTGCAATGTTGCCGGAGGCATAGGCCTTGTAGCATCTCCAGTCCAGACCCTTGACGTAGACACCCAGGTAACGGGTGGCCTCGCTGGAGTCCACGCTGCTGAGATAGCCGCCCTCATCCAGCTGCCACAGGGAGACGGTGTCGCCGATGCGAACGCCGTTGTTGGTGGCGGTGATGTAGAGGTACAGCTCGCCGGTTTTGATGGTGTAGCCCTCGGCGGCGCTGCCGGAGATGGTCCAGCCGTAGCCGTCGCCGTCGGTGGTCAGCACATTGCCCGTGACCGTAGCGGTCTGGGCCATGGGCTGGCCGTTGCTGCCCTCCGCAACAGTGGGCAGGACGTAGGTGTTGCCCTCAGCGTCGGTCATGGTGATGGCCACAGTGTCCTCCGCCGTGATGTCGGCAAAGGCGATCTGCGTCCAGGCGGTGGCAGTGGACTCTGCCGCAAAGGCCGCCACGGGCAGCAGGGAAAGTACCATTGCCACCGTCAGCAGCCACGCCAGAATTCTGCCGTGTTTCCGATTGTTCATCGTTCTCCTCCTTAAAGAATATAGATTCCTGCGGAGCAGCCTGTTTCGGCCGCAGCACGCCCCCATTGCGGCAATCCCCTCTCCTTTGGGATCAGCCGCCACGGGTCAACTCTGCCGCCGGACACGCCACTCCAATTTACCATTCTATTGTACCCTCTTTTCCGGATTTTGGCAATGGGCATTCCCCACGAATTCCGGCGGTTATTTTTTCAGTTTTCTTCAGGATTTTGGCAATCTTGCCGAAGACCGGAAATATCAGCGACACTTTGTCATAATATTTTGAAGCAAAGCTCCGAAGGAAACCGCCCCCAGAGGCGGAAGGCAATGCGCTGCGCAGGTAAAACGGCCATATAAAAAAGCCCAAGGGCGCCTTTGGAGCAAAGCTCCAAAAGCGCCCTCTTCGCACGGGGTTATGTTGTAAGAAGCAGGATAAGATTACTTACTTTTCACGGTACTGAACCCATTCAACCACATTCAATACGCCAGCCTGTCCTGTGGGATTTGTGGACGATTCTTTATTCTCTACCTTTTCATATTGGTACATCTTGTAGTAGACAGTGACTATACTTAATATGCGGGAACTTGTATCGTTGCTGTCCAACTTCCGGATTCGCCACTTACTTCCGCCCACCAATCTGCGTCAACTCTCACACCGGTTTCTGTTGCAGACAAGTACACCGTTTGCCAAGAAGAATATACTGTTACACTCTCTGATTTTGTTCCACCGGATTTCGGCCATGTAGAAGTAGAGGCAATTTTGACTGTCTCAGATCCATTCTGCGCAAACGATACGCTAAAATACTGATTGTATCCATACCATGCACGAATTATGCTTTGTGTCCAAACAATCCGCACCTCTACACTATTCGAGGTTCTGTTTCTGTATTCTGCAGTAGCGGTATATGTTATGCCTGTCCCTGAAGAAGGTGCACTCCACCACCATCCACTTGCTACATTCTGCGAAGCTGAAACAGAGGAGGGAGTATAAACAAAAGTAATTGTTTTAGCAGAAGTAGAATCCCACTTAACGATCTGAGAGGGCGGTGTATCGTAGCCGGGGAAGGACTTCGGATAGATCGTATTTGTCGTTCCGTAGTTATAGGTTGCCGTGGCGCTCCCCAGGTCCGTGCCATTCTTGGATCTGTATACGACCTTATAGGTATAGCTGTTCACCTTTGCACTTGCAAAGATCATATCGGGGGTTACATCTCCGGTAACGGTAATGGAGGTGCTGCCCTTTGAAGTCAGGCTATAGCCGGTAGCCGCCGCATATGTAATGGACAGCACATCGCCATAGTAGACCGTTTCCTTGCTGCTCAGTGTACCGATCGAAGCACCCTGTAAGGGAGAGCTTGTGCGCTTGACCGTAATGGTATACCCGGTTCCTGTGTTCCAACTAACCATGTAGGAAGCTACAGTGGCAGAAGCGAAAATTTCGGAAGAAGTGACATTTCCGGTGACCGTAACAGAAGTTCTGCCCGCACTACGCAGGGTGTAGCCGGTAGCTGCAGAATACGAAATGCTCAATACATCACCATAGTAGACAGCGTCACCATTATTTAGGGCACCGGTTGCAGCACCTGCATTGGGGGACGAGGTTCTGCTTACAGAAATGGTGTATCCTGCCCCGGTATTCCACGATACAGTGTAAGGAACCGGAGTCCACTTAGCGTATACTGTAACATCCATACCGGTAGAGAATACGGTGTCCTCAGTAACCGTAGTGCCATCTTCTAAGTACCACCCCATAAAGGTATAGTGCTCTCTTTCCGGCACCGGGAGACTTCCAAGTTTTGCTCCGCAGAAGACTGTTCTCGTTGTCTCATCTACACTGCCTTCGTTTGGATCAAATGTTACTTTGAATGATCCCTCAATATACTGTTCAAACAGGCCATTAGTGATAGGAATAATCTCGCCGTTGATTACGTCCAAATAGGCAGAGCTTTTTAGCGGTGCAATCTCTTCCTCCGTACCATTTACATACATGTTTCCGCTGACAACTAGCGTTCCGACTGCCTGGTCTACAACATTCGATATCAATTCAGGCATTCGACAGACTACCGCATTTCCGCCCGATGCTGTCAGTCTGCTATCACGAATTAATGTAATACTCGGATTCTCGGCAGAAAGGAGCATCGTATAGCCCACACTTTCGACGCTCACAACTTCCATCGTCAAATTGTTGGACGAAAGCACCAAGGGAGTCCTATTACAGTCTGCGATATTCAGTTTTCTCAGTATCGTTTTTTCGGCTGAAGACTTGATTTGCAGATCTTGATAAGTTCTCGCCTGATCTCCTACCAATTCGAAGGATTCTATGCTCGGAACCTCAATTGAATATCCCGCCACATTCATAATCTCCGAAATATCCAAAATCACATTATGCGCTCCGGAATTGACAGCAGAATTCATAATATCCTGTGTATATTTCGCTGCATAATTCTTTTGTACGCTCTCCGCTTCTTCCGGATAGACCTCCTGTGCCTCAGCAATTGCGTCCTCTTCACGCAATACCATAACCTTCAAAAGTGGAACATCCTTAAACGCATCCGTTCCGATTGAGGTTGTCGAGGCAGGCAGCGTCATCTGATCCAGATTCTCACAACCATAAAATGCTTCGTCACCAATGATGGTAAAATCGCCGGATATTTCTTTCAGATTTGTGCAATTCTTAAAGGCACCCGCCGGAATTTCCTTAATGTACTCTCCGATCACAACCGATTCAAGAGACGTCTTTACAGATTCTGCCGCAAATGCATCAGCAGAAATATTGGTTACACGGTATGCCTCATTTCCAGAGGAGATGTAGGCCGGAATAATTACATCCTTATCATCGCCGCTATATCCGATTACCGTTGCTGTTCCATTAGCTGTATTTACCTTGAAAGTCAGCCCTTCTGTAATAACAATTTTGGACTCGACATACTGATGTACTGCATAAGGAATTTCAAAGGGAATTGCGCCGTTCTCATAGTCATTAAAGTTCAGATCCGGAGAATAATCCAGGAACTCGTGCGTTTTTTCATCCAAAACATTGATCGTATAAGTGAAATAGGAGCGTGTTCCAACATCGTAACCAACCACAGCAAAGACATGGACAGTTCCTGCAATCACCAGTCTATAGCAGCCTTCACTCTTTCCATCTGTAGAATAGGTTGTCGTAGTCGTTATGGTCTCGGAAGAAAAGTATGTTAGTGAAGAGGAAGTGTTTGAACTCTTGCTTTCCGTGGAACTGAACTCTTGAGACTCGCTGTTCTCGCCACCTGTAGAATAAGATTTTCCGTATCCCTTTGTGTTACTAATCGTATCGGATAGAGCTTTGGTTACGGCAACACTTTCACTTGCAGCTGTTGTTGTTGAAGATGTTGTTGACTTGTTCCAGGTTGTTGTATCTTCCTCGACGGTAGTATCAACCGTTGTCGTATCTGTGCCGGTATGTTCATTTGTTTCCTTCTGCTGTTTATAGCCGCCACCGATTTCACTGCCGACCTCCACTTTGGTTTTGGCAGAAGCTCCTCCAAATCCCGGAATATCCGCTGTTACACCAGCTTCTACAGAAAAGTTTGAATGTATTTTCGCATTGAACTCAGCGCTGTTACCATGGGTGTAATTCTGGCTCTTATAGTCGACGGTCGTTGTGCCATCCGTTGAGGTGGTTGTATCGCATCCGCCATCGGACGAGGTGAAACTGTATGTTCCGGACTCTGTTTTTGTTATTTCATTTGCTTCCTCCTGCGTCATGCCGTGGGTTACTGCCCACTCCTCGTCTACCTCTGTCACATCATTCCAATCCTTTGACAATGTCCATGTGGCAGAATCAACAGTAGCAGAAGATATCGTTTCAGCGATTTCTGACGCACGTTCCTCACTAATTGATGTACTAACCGTTTCCGACTTCTGCTGTGCTAATCCAGCTACGCTCTGAATCGTCCAAATCGCATCAGATAAGGGAACATTCTCTATGGTTCCGATTTCATATGCAAAATAGAACACACCGTCGGTGACATTTTCCATAATTATGGGGTCGCCAAGTTCTCTCACAGCTTTCGTCTGATTCCGCTTGCTGGTCCAATATGCATTCAGGGTAATATCTCCGGTTGTGCCAATCGGGATTTCTTTTACTTCCTCTCCGTCACTCGTATACCAACCCAAGAAAATGTAATTATACAGCTCAGGATTCGGCAAATCCACCAAGCCCTTGCTCGGTGTGTAATGCAGATATTTTTCGTTAGTGATTTCACCAAGCGGTGTCTGATACAGTTTGTATGTGATATCAAACGTGTTTTCCTTCCATCTTGCATAGAGGATAATATCCTCAGTTGTACCGGCTGCAATTCTTGTTACTTTCACGCCGTTTTCTGTATACCATCCGGTAAATGTATATGCTTCACCGCAATTTGGATCTTCCAAGTCAAAGCTATCTGTTGCGGAAAATGCAGTGAGGTTGCGCGAATTGTCTATATTCAAAGTCTGCAGATAAGTATCTCCAAGGTGCTTATTATACTCCACCAGTTTGTAGGTAATGGTGTAGGGCTTGGTGGGGTCTTCTGCGCTGGAGTAGCCGCAGACGGTGCAGCTCTTGTCGCTGCCGAAGCTATGCTCGGCTCGATCCGAGACAAGATCTGTATGTTCACAGGTTGCCCCATGCCAGTGATAGGTGGCGTCATAGCTCCACTCGGTTGAATAGGTATGGTCTCCAAGGGGAATTACCAACTGCTCCTCGGTCAGCTCTTTTGTGCCGACTTCGTCGTTGAAGTATTTCTTGCAGGTGCTGCAGTACCAGTAGGCATAGTTACCCTCCTTGGTACAAGTGGGAGCCTTATAAGGGGTGTGTTCCATGGTGTGGTCACACTTGGGGGAGACCGGCAGCAGCTCCACGCCGTAGCCACCGGCAATGTAGCGGCGGATCAGAACAGCATCCGTGGTATTACGCTTTCCGTCATCATTGACATCCGCTGCGTTTTCGACGATGGTGACACCGTAGCCGCCGGCAATGTATCTTCGCAGCAGAACGACGTCGGTCGTATCGACGATACCGTTATCATTCAGATCGCCGGGGGTATAGTCCAGCACCTGGATATAGCCGGGGCTGAGAAGAACAGACAGGGAGTTCAGGTCATTATCCACAATGGCGCCGGCATCATAGGAAACCTCTACAGGAACTCTGGAATTCAACTGAGCGGTTTTGGAGATCTCAAAGGTCAGGGTGGCAATCACGCCGTCCTTGATATCCTCCTCAGAGATGCTCTCTGCGTCCCAGGGGAGGTTGACACCGCTTTTGAATTCCTTGGGAGCGGTGAAGGTCAGGGCACTCATGGCATCACCATTGGTCACGCCGGTTAAGGTCAGGGCACTTTCGTCATAAGTCAGCGTAAGGGTCATGCCGAGAATACCGGGGTTGTTTTGAATCACCACATCCACTGCAACGGTTGCGCCGCCCTTGCCGTAGCTGTTTTTCACGGTAATCACTGCATCTGTGGCAATTTCCTGGGCTGTGGCAGTGAACATACCCATAGGTAGCACAGAGAGGATCAGCGTCAGCGCCAGAAGCAGGGAAATACATCGCTTCGTCACTTTCATGTTATTCTCCCTTTCTTATTTTACAGTAATATAGCCGTTGATGATGTTCATATCCACGGGCATCAGGTCGTTGTCAATGATGGCACCATCGTCATAACGCAGCGTGATAGCATAACGGCCTGCGGGAGCAGAGGACTGCACGGAGAAAGTCAAAATCAGAATCTCACCATTAGTGGCATTCTCCGGCAGCACTTCCTGCGCATCCCAGGGGAAATTGCAGCCGCTGACCAGATTCTTGGGCTTGGTAAAGGTCATTTCGCTGAGCGCCTCGCCCTTCTCCACAGAGGTCAGGGTCAGAACAGAGTCATCAAAGTTCAGCTTCAGGGTCATGCCCACGATGCCGGGGTTATTCCGGATGGAAACGATCACCTGCACCTGAGTGGCACCAGCCGTTGCGTTTGCATCGCTTACAAGGATCGTAGGCTCTGTGGTGGGCGTAAGCTCATATTTTGCCGTGACGGTCAGGTCGCTTTGCACATTGGTAAAGGCTTTGTCCCAGCCGGTGAAGGCGTAGCCTGCACGGACAGGATCGGCAGGAGCCGTTGCGGACTTGCCCGCCTCTACCACCTGGAGCTTCAGAACTGTGCCGTCGTAGTCCACAAAGGTCACGGTATAGCTTGCAGTGGGAGCGGCATTCTCTTGATACTGCGCCACCAGAACCACGTCGGACGTAATATTGGTATAGCTGCCGCTCCAGCCTACGAAGGTATAGCCCTCTCGCTGAGGATCGGCAGGGGGCGTTGCGCTGCCGCCGGAAATCACGGTCTCGGTCTTCAGGGTCGTCCCGTTATAATCCACAAATGTCACGGTATAGGTGGTCTGGCTAGGGGCAGTGCCTACATAGCCTGCATCGATGGTAGAGCCGTCGCTCATTTCCAGAATCAGGTGCAGATTCTCATCGATATAGGCATTGACTACGCTGACACCGTCCTCGCCGTCCTTGCCATCGACACCGTCCTTACCATCAGCACCGGGAGCGCCGTCTTTGCCGTCCTCGCCATCCTTGCCGTCGGCACCGGGAGCGCCGTCTTTGCCGTCCTCACCATCCTTGCCGTCGGCACCGGGAGCGCCATCTGCGCCATCCTTACCATCGACACCGTCTTTACCGTCGGCACCATCTTTGCCATCCTCGCCGTCTTTACCGGGAGCACCGTCCTTACCGTCAGCACCGTCCTTGCCCTGCAGAGAGGCCAGCCATTCTTCCTCTGTGCCCTTGTAGCCATTTTTCAGGGCAACTTCATAGGCGGACAGGCCGTCTTCGCCATCTGTTCCATCTGCGCCGACCAGGGAATCCAGCCACTGGCTCAGGTCGCCCTTGAAGCCGTTTGCTACAGCCAGCTCATAGGCAGATTTTCCGTTTGCGCCATCGGCACCGTCTTTACCGTCTGCTCCGTCCTTACCGGCAGGGCCCACCAGGGTCAGAAGCCAATCCTCCTCCGAGCCCTTGTAGCCCTTGGCCACAGCCAGCTCATAGGCGGAAGCGCCATCGGCACCGGTCTCGCCCACCAAGGACTCCAGCCATTCCAGTTCAGTACCCTTGTAGCCGTTCTTTACGGCGATCTCATAGGCAGACAGGCCATTGACACCGGCCAGAGACTTCAGCCATTCCTGCTCCGTACCCTTGTAACCGTTGTTCACGGCAATTTCATAGGCAGAAAGACCGTCTGCACCGTCAGAACCCACCAAAGACTGCAGCCACTCCTGTGCTGTGCCCTCGTAGCCGTTCTCCACGGCCAGCTCATAGGCGGACTTGCCGTCAGCACCGGCAGCGCCCACCAGAGAGGCGAGCCACTCCTGCACCGTGCCCTCGTAGCCGTTCTCCACGGCCAGCTCATAGGCAGACTTGCCATTGATTCCGTTCTGTGTTTCACTCTTTTCGCAATCCGTAGCAAAGCCCGACCAGAGGAATGCCGCCTCTGCACGGGTCGCTCTCTCCTGCGGACGGATAACCGCCTCCGGGGCACGGAGGTACTGCTGTTCTACCGCCCAGAGAACCGCATCCCGGGCATAACCGGAAACGGAAGTACCGTCCTTATAGGCATCCAACGAACCTCTGGTAGCTACATCCAGCTCAAGATACTGAGCGTATCGGTAAAGCATCGTTGCCATCTGTTCCCGGCTTACATCCTGGTAAGGTGCGAACTTCGAGGTGCTGACACCGTTAACCAGCCCCTCTCCGCTTGCCCAGCCCACTGCCTCATAGAAGTAGTCTCCGCCTTTGACATCAGAGAAGCTTGCTCCGCTGCCCGTTGGCTTCCCGGCATAGCGCCACAAAACCGTAACAAACATACCTCTGGTAAGGGTTAGATCCGGGCTAAAATGAGTGCTGTCCGTTCCGGAGAACAGGCCACGGGCCGAGACATCCATGACCGCTTCATAGTACCAGGCATCGGCCGGTACGTCCACATAGCCTGCCGCTGCGACAGGAAGACCGAGGGACAGGCTTAATGCCAGCACCGCCACCAAGGCGATCATTCGCCGAAGCATTCTTTTTTCCTTCATTGTAACCTCCTGATTCATTGTGTTTTGATCAAAGAGACCAACCACTGGATAAAGGTCCCTTCAAAGCCGTAGGCAAGGGCGAGCTCGTACTCGGTGCGGGCCTCTCCCTCTCGGGAGCGCCCCAGGGACTGGGGATCGGGGACCTGCTCACTCACCCATTGGGCAAGGTCTCCCGTATATCCCGCTGCCACAGCCTGCTCATAGGCGGATTTTCCGGCCACGGGATGTTCTGCACCGGTCAAAAAGGAGATCCACTCCCCTTCTGTCCCGGTATAGCCCTGTGCCTTGGCCAGCTCATAGGCGGATGCCCCGGCATTTTCGGCGCATTCTCCCACCAACGCTGCCGCAAACTGCTCCGCCGTACCGCCGTAGCCCAGAGCCCGAGCCCGGTCATAGGAGAGCGCATCCTCCCCGGCACCGCAGCCCGCAAGGCAGCACAGCAAAGCCAGCACAAGCAGCAACACAGGCAACTTCTTTCGGACAAACATAAGCATTCCTTCTTTCCCGAAAATTGGGGGCTTGGTTGGGAAAGTACACCTTCTCATCCGGGAGGGCTTGCATTTCTTCGACATATGTATTACAATAGATTTGAACTGTCATTATCGAAAAATTGGGCTGCTTGGAAAAGTGTACTTTTTCAGGCAGTTTTTTCTTGGTCGATCCATTTTTTGAAGGTGTAGTGGGAGATTTTCAGTTTTCTGGCGGCGGCTCGGGCAGAGATTAGATTGCATTCCCATTGCCGTTTTACTTCTTCAAATTCCGGGGGTTTTTCCATGGGGGTTCTGCCGAATTTTACGCCACGGGCCTTGGCGGCAGCGATGCCCTCCTTCTGCCGCTGGCGGATGAATTCCCGCTCCGTCTGTGCCACGTAGGATAGCAGCTGTAAAACAATGTCCGCAATGAGCGTCCCCGTCAGATCCCGGTTCTGCCGGGTGTCCAGCAGGGGCATATCCAGCACCACAATGGCCGCTCGCTTCTCCTTGGTGATGTGCTGCCACTGCTTCAGGATCTCCTCGTAATTTCTGCCCAGGCGGTCGATGCTCTTGATCACAAGAACATCCTCCGCCTTCAGCTTTTTCAGCAGCTTCTGATAGCCCGGGCGGGAAAAATCCTTGCCGGAGAGCTTGTCATCATAGATCCGATCCACCCCGAATTCCGCTAAGGCAAGGCGCTGGCGATCCTCGTTCTGCTCTCGGGTCGATACCCGGATATAGCCGTAAATCATTGGCGTTCCTCCTCGAAATGTAAATTTCAGATGTCACGATGCGTGACATCTTTATTATATGCCTTTTTCGGGGAAATCACAGGTGTTCGGACAAACCGAGCGGATTTGCCTGCTTGGTATGTTGCCCGATGGAGAATAGGGACGGGTCGGCACGGATTTGGATTATTTCATCTGTCAAACAGAAGTATGTCGGTCTGTTTAGGAACTAACAACTAATAGCTAAGGACTAAAAACTGAGGTGTGCCTTCGGCACGGATTTTGAATATTTCGACCGTCAAACAGAAATTTGCCGAACAGTATGGTGTAGCCAAAGCCTCCCGTATCATGAAGGATTTCGTACTATGAGTAAGGTTTCGTATTACGCAATGTCATTGCGAGGAGCGTAGCGACGTGGCAATCTGTATTCATAAAGCCTCCGTTTTGCACCAAATTCCCATATATTCGGAACATTTTGGTACGGATTGCCACGTCGGCATAAATGCCTCCTCGCAATGACATGGCTTTTCGGTAGCCTCTGCGTCTATCGGCAATACGGTTCTTGGTGGTGCATCCAACAGTTCGATAAACATCTATTTGATAACAGTGCGCCCCTACGGGGTTGGTCGGTAGTGCGGTGGCGATATGGATGGGCTTTTGATGATTTGACCCTATGGGTCATGAATTGACGCTTTGCGTCATGATTTCTCGCTGCGCTCCATGAATTGAATTGCCCGAGTCTGCGTTGCAAGCCGCAACCTCTGCCGAAGGCAATTCATGGGGCGAAGGCCCCAATTCATGCCCGTCAGGGCAATTCATGCGCCCCGAGGCGCAATTCATGGGGCGAATGCCCCAATTCTTGCCCGATAGGGCAATTCATGCGCCCCAAGGCGCAATTCATGGGGCGAATGCCCCAATTCATGCCCGATAGGGCAATTCATGCGCCCCAAGGCGCAATTCATGCCCGCCAGGGCAATTCATGCGCCCCGAGGCGCAATTCATGGGGCGAAGGCCCCAATTCATGCCCGTCAGGGCAATTCATAAAAAACACCCGATGGAAGGCAGGTTTATGCCTTCCATCGGGTGGTTTTTTCGGTTATTCGATCCCGTTTTGCTTGCCTTTGTCGCCGATTTTGCCGTGCTTGGCCTCATAGGCCTCCAGGCAATCCCGTATGAGAATCAGGATCTGGCTGTTGACGCTGCGACCCTCGTAGTCCGCAACCACATGCAGCTTGTCCAGCATTGCGCTGTCAATTCGAATAGAAACACTCTTGATCGCCATAAATTAACTCCTAAATGAATATTTAATGTATTCATTTTAGATACATTTTATGTTATTATGTTTCTGTTAGATGCATTGTATATCTAAAATATATCTAAATTAGGAGCGTACTGCAATGAACGATCAAATTGACTACAGGGAGATGTACTACCGTATGGCGAAGGCGACTGAGCGGGCGATTCGGCTATTGGTCAGCGCACAGTTGGAATGTGAAGAGCTATATCTGAAGGCTTGCGAGGGTCCGCTGCCGTACCCTATGCCAAGCTATGACGAGAAGCTGGCGGAGATCCTCCGCTTGCCGGAACTCTAAAAAACGCCCGATGGAAGGCAGGTTTATGCCTTCCATCGGGCGCTGAATTTCCTTTTTTACTTGGTGCCGAAGATGCGGTCGCCGCAGTCGCCCAGGCCGGGGACGATGTAGGCGTTCTCGTTGAGGCACTTGTCCACAGCGGCTACCACCACGTCAATGTCGGGGTGTGCCTTGCTGACGGCCTCGATGCCTTCGGGCGCTGCCAGAATGTTCATCAGGGTGATGGACTTGCAGCCGTACTTCTTCTTCATGATATCAATGGCCGCAATGGCGCTGCCGCCGGTGGCCAGCATGGGGTCAACCACGAAAATCTGGCGCTCGGTGATATCGGGGGGCATCTTGCAGAAGTACTCCACAGGCTCATGGGTCTCCTCGTTGCGGTACAGACCGATGTGGCCCACCTTGGCAGAGGGGATCAGGGAGATCATGCCGTCGACCATGCCCAGACCTGCACGCAGGATGGGAACGATAGCCAGCTTCTTGCCGGAGAGAACACGGAATTTGTCGGTGGTGATGGGGGTCTCGATCTCGACCTCTTCGGTGGGCAGATTGCGGGTGGCCTCATAGCACATCAGGCCGGCGATCTCGCCTACGGTCTCACGGAATTCCTTGACACCGGTGTTCTTGTCACGGAGGATGGACAGCTTGTGGTGCAGCAGCGGATGATCCAGTACGATTACTTTACCCATTATTTATTCTCCTTTGCTCTTTGTGAGTCGTTCGTTTCTCTCCCGTTCTGCCTGGGACAGGCGCAGGTAGTTGGGGGCGAGGGCGGCGGCATCGCCGGTTTCTCCACGCAAAAGGAGCTGCCGAGCCGCCAAAGCCACGCCGGAGGCTCGCTGATGGCGCAGCTGTTCCGAAGCCAAAATACAGGAGGGTACGAATTTCTGCAGGACATTATAGCACAAAACCGCGCCGTCGCCAACAATTATTTTCTCTTTTTTTTCATTTTTCAGCATTTCCGCCGCTTCTTCCAGAGAAACGGCGCAATCCTCCCGGATTCGGCGCAGTTCGCCGCCCTCACAGGAGAAAACCGCATGGTAGATCTGATCCCGACGGGCATCCATGGCGCAGACCACCAGGCCGTTGAAGGCCCCGGCCTGATGAGCCATGGCCTCCAGGGTGGAAACGCCGACACAGGGCAGCTCCTTCGCCCAGCTAAAACCCTTGGCGGCGGCCATGCCGATGCGCACCCCCGTAAAGCTGCCGGGACCGGCAGAACAGGCCACGGCGGTGATATCCGCAGGGCTGACACCGCAGTTGGACATAAGATCCTCTGCCATTTTCAGCAGGGTGCGGCTGTGGGTCTGGCCGCAGTTCTGATAATACTCGCCCAGGAGCATGTCCTCCCGTAAAAGGGCCACGGAGGCCGCTTTGGCAGAGCTTTCAAAGGCTAAGATCAGCAAGGCTGTCCCCTCCCTCAATGAGAATTTGACGGTCGTTTTCCGAAATTTTGCGGATCTCCACGGTGATGGCATCCTCCATGGCCTCGGGGACGTTTTCACTCCACTCCACGGCGCAGACGCCGCCCCGGAGCAGATAATCCTCCCAGCCGATGTCGAAGAGCTCGTCGGCGCTGTCCAGGCGGTACATATCAAAATGGAACAGGGGCAGTCTGCCCCCCTCGTACTCGTTGACGATGGTGTAGGTGGGGCTGGTCACCCGGTCGGAGATGCCCAGACCACGGGCCAGACCACGGGTAAAGGCGGTTTTTCCGGCGCCCAGGTCGCCCCGATAGGCCAAAATCTCGCCGCCCATCAGCTTTTTTGCCAGCGTTTCGCCCAGAAGCTCGGTCTCCTCGGGGCTGTGTGTCAAAAATTCCATACGAAGCTCCACATCCTTCCAATTCATCATTTTACCACAGCCGCCGGCCTTTTGTAAAGAGCGTATTTGAGATGCCGCAGGATCGGTAAGGGTGCCTGTGATGCTGTTTTTGTTGACCATAATTGTATTATGTCTACTATATGTGCGCTGCATTCTTTTTCCACGTATCTTGACGCATTTCGCTTTACTGTAATTATATTATGTCGACTGCAAATAAGGGGGGCGGAACTGATTCCTCCGCTACTGTCGCAGCGGAGGAAGGCGTTTCAGCTGATGCAGAACGGCGAGAGAGATCGCCTTCATTTTGCTTTACCATAATTATTTTATGTATACTGCATAAATCGTGAAACAGATCGGTTTTAAGGTGCCCCTTTGCGCCGGTTCTCCGTTGGGTTATGGGCGGTTTGTAGCTGCGTTTTGGGCGATTTACCAGCCACTTATTGGCGGTTCGGAGCCGGGGTACGTGCGTTTCATGGTCGACTCGCAGCCCATTTTACCATAATCTAATTATGTAAACCGCATAAATCATGGAGCTGACAGGTTTGTTTCGCTGGGGGCTTCGTCGGGGCTCCGGTTTGTGGAAAATTCCTCGTTGCACACAAAGTCATTGTGTAAAGCCGAGAAATCCGGCGACAATTCGACAGATGAAGGCACTTCCATCTTACGTCTGTTATTGCCAGGAAGGGCGGAGACCTGACGTGGCAATTCGCCGTCGAAATGGATCTCCCTCGCATTTGATTTACCGTAATTTTATTATGTTAATTGCGCAAATCGTGGAGCGGACAGGTTTGCTTCGTCGGGGCTTTCCGTGACTCTGCCGGGGCTTTCCCGGGGCTTAGTCGGGGCTTTGCGTGACTCTGACGGGGCTTTCCCGGGGGCTCTGTTCGGATTTTTCCTCTTTGTGGCGGTGCAAATACTGTATGGTATTCGCCTTTTGTTTCCGCAAATTCTCGTGGCATTGATTTCCCTTTTGTTTTTGCGCATTTCCCGTGGCCTACAGTTCCCTTTCGGATGCGGCGCTCTGCTCGGGGGCTGTCATTTCAAATTTCTCATTTCCGGGCGCTGCCGATCCCGCTGGCAGAGGGAGGCTTTCCCCACCCTTCTTTTGGGCGCTGTGACACCTTTTTTGAATCCCTTTTTTGTAAAATTCCGGGCTTGCGGCGGAAATCGTATTGAAATTGTTGACAAAATACTGTATACTATAATATCATAGGACAAGTAGGAGTAGAGGTGAAGCTTGTGGGCGAAGTCATTTGTGTGCTGTCCGGCAAGGGCGGCACGGGCAAAACCAGCGTTTGCGCCGCCGTGGCCAGCTGTATGGCTGCGGAGGGACAGAGCGTGCTGTGCATCGATGCGGACATCGGTCTGCGCAATCTGGATATCGCCCTGGGCATGGCGGAGCTGCCCATTGTGGCCTTCACCGATGTGATCCACGGCCACTACGGCTTCGACGACGCCGCTGTCCACCCCCGGCTGCCCCTTTTGCAGCTTTTGACCGCTCCCGTTCGGGAAAATGAGGAGCTGATCCACACGGAAGGTCTGGAACAGCTGCTCCGTCAGGCTCGGGAACGTTACGATTTCATCTTTATCGATGCCCCCGCCGGTGTGGGAACGGGCTTCCGTCTGGCCAGCCGCTATGCCGACCGCTGCCTGGTGGTCTCCACCCCCGACCCGGCCTCCCTCCGGGATGCAGGCTGCGCTGCGGATCTGCTGAGCCTGGACGGCAAAGAAGAGATGCATCTTATCGTCAACCGTGTCCATCCCCGGCTGTTTAAGCGGATGGATCTCACCGTGGACGATGTGATAGATGAGGTGGGTCTGCCCCTGCTGGGCGTTGTGCCCGAGGATGTGGATGTGGTTTTGGCCGCCAGCGAGGGCTCTGCCCTGATTTTCGCCACCGACGGCGGCGCTGCGGAGGCCTGTTTGCGGATCTCCCGCCGCCTGCGTTCCATCCCCATGCCCCTGATGAAAATATAAGCGAGGTGCTGTTTATGAATATTACGCTCATGGCTCACGATAAGAAAAAAGAACTGCTGGTGCAGCTCTGCACCGCCTATAAGAGCATCCTCTCCAAGCATAATCTCTCCGCCACCGCCACCACCGGACGGCTGGTGGCTGACGCTACGGGTTTGCCCATCACCCTGTTTTTGTCCCACAACCAGGGCGGTCACCAGCAGGTGGATGCCCGGATCGCCTATAATGAGATCGACCTGGTGATCATGTTCACCGACCCCAACAATCTGGACCCCTGGGAGGATCAGCAGATCGTCCAGACCATCCACCTCTGCGACACCCACAACGTCCCCGTGGCCACCAATCTGGCCTCTGCGGAGATGCTGATCATGGGTCTGCAGCGGGGCGACCTGGATTGGCGTGAGATGCTGCGCCGCAAGCGCACTGTGAGGTAAGATGCCATGGAAGCATACGAAATCATTGAACTGATCCGCACTTCTCAGAAGAAGACTCCCGTGCAGGTGGTGCTGCAGGAAAAAGAGCCCTGTGAATTCCACGATGTGCAGGAATTTACCGGAGGCAACGGCCTGAAGCTGCTCTTCGGTGACTGGAAGGTGCTGGAGCCCCAGCTGCAGGAAAACGCCGGGAAGATTTCCGCTCTGCGCATTGACAATTCCGCCTGCAATTCCGCCATTCCCATGCTGGATCTGAAGCCCCTCCACGCCAGAGTGGAGCCCGGTGCCGTGATCCGGGAGGGCGTGGAGATCGGCAACAACGCCGTGATCATGATGGGTGCCATTTTGAACATCGGCGCCCGGGTTGGCGAGGGCACCATGATCGACATGGGCGCCGTTTTGGGCGGCAGAGCCACCGTCGGCAAGAACAGCCATATCGGCGCCGGTGCGGTTTTGGCCGGTGTCATCGAGCCTCCCAGCGCTAAACCCGTTGTGGTGGGTGACCACGTCATGGTGGGTGCCAATGCGGTGGTGCTGGAGGGTGTGCAGATCGGCAACCATGCCGTGGTGGCCGCCGGTGCCATTGTGACCTCCGACGTGCCGGAAAATGCCGTGGTGGCAGGCGCTCCCGCCCGGATCATCAAGTACCGGGACGAGAAAACCAATGAAAAAACCCTGCTCCTGGATGCCCTTCGTGAGCTGTAAAAGGACGAATACAGTGCCGCACCGCAGATCCGACACGGGTCCACGGTGCGGTGCTTTTTTTGTAAAACAGCACGGGTCAGGGCTTTGCCCACTGAGTAAAACGGCGGCAGGAGTTGGGGCTTCCCACTGTGTCACGCTGCGCTTCCAATGCACTGCCGTCAGATAGATGTTGATCGGCGAGAGTAAGGGCTAATGGCTAGTAGCTAAGAACGAATGGCTAAGGACTAATAGCTAATAACTGAGGTATCGGCAGCGCAGCTGTCAGCGACGAAGGAGCGCTACAGATGGGTTGTACCCCTTGCGGGTGCAATCCGCCGATGAATTTAAAAAGAGTCAAATAGATGTTTGTCGAACTGTTGGATGCACCACCAAGAACCGTATTGCCGATAGACGCAGAGGCTACCGAAAAGCCCTGTCATTGCGAGGAGGGCGTAAGCCCGACGTGGCAATCTGTTCTCTAAATGTTTCAAATATGTGGGAATTTGGTGC
>JAFUPG010000092.1 GCA_017481325.1 Oscillospiraceae bacterium | reverse complement strand
GGAGCCGTGGCAATCTCATGGGAGGAAGCGACGACTTGAAAAGACGCTCGATATAGGGACGAACCGCCAACCACCCTTCGATTTCGCCGAAGCAGCTTCTATATGGCGGGGAAAGCGTGCAAGATTGCCACGTCGGGCTTAGCCCTCCTCGCAATGACATGGCTTTTCGGTAGCCTGTTCCTCTTTTGGCAATGAGGTTTTGGTGGTACATCCAACTGTTCGATAAACATCTATTTGACTTTATTTCAATTCCATCGGCGGAGCACCCGCAAGGGGTACGCCGCATCTGTAGCGCTCCTTCGTCGCTGACAGCTGCGCTGCCGATACCTCAGTTATTCGTTCTTAGTTATTAGCCCTTAGTCTCACCGACAAACATCTATTTGACGGCTGCGTCCCTACGAAACCTGTTGAGGTTAACAACTTTGCCTGCCATTTTTCCGGATGCTTCAGAAGATGACGATCCTTATTTTTCTTCCTCTTTTTTCCTGCGGAAAACGGTCAACACGGTGGCCAGGGCAATGATCGCCAAGCCTACCACAAAGAGCACCACGGTCAAAATCAGGCGGTCGTTGTTTGGAATTCTGGTGCCGGTGGGGGAGAGTACTACCACCTCCATTTGGGAGACCATCTTGGGGTCAAAGGGCTTGTTTTCATTCCCAAAGGGCAGCTCCACGGGGTTATGGAAATCCCTCTTGCTATACAGATAAAAATCCGTGACTTGGAATTCCGTAGCATCTTCGCTGCCGCTATACCCAATCACGCAGCGAATCTCGCCCAGCAGCGTTAGTTCAGACTTGGGTAGGTTGATATTGGCGATTTCCAGGTAATCCGCCGCATTTTCTGCCCGGTAGACTTCAAAGTTCACAAAATAAGAGGAATGACTCATGATATGACAGTCGCTCACGCTGGCAAAGATATCCTTCTCCGCAGCGAAATTCTCAGCGGACACATAGATCATGCCATCGGAATAGCCCTTGCAGCGGTCGGCCGTAACGCTGATACCGAAAAAGTCCCGCATGGTCTGCTCAAACTGCGCACCGCTGACTGCCATAAAGGTCTCCCCCTGGCTGTTGGTGTAGCCGGTTACGGTATCGGTGTAGAGCCCGGGATTCAATTCCAGATGCTTCAGAGCAAAGTCGCATTGCTCCTCAAAGGTGAAATCCTCACTGTCATTCATGCCGAGCTTTGCTTCTGCAACATAGGTTAAGAAGGCATTCAGGGCATAGCACTTGCCGTCCGTATGGGTCAGGGCAATCAGGTTCTCGTTCTCATAATCCTCCGGGATCCAGACATCGGCAAAAACAGCTGTAGTCATAGTGAAAAGCAGACAGAAGCTAAGCAGGATCAGTAACAGTTTTTTCATAAGAGCAGACCTCCTGTATAAGATATGGCATTGAGCAGCAGGCTAAAAACCAGGGGCGGAAGTTTCTCATATTCCAACCGCTTGCGGTACAGCAGCCATTCTATGGCGATGGCTGCCAGCTCCAGCCCCAAAATTACGGGAATGCTAACCAGAGAGCGCCGCTGCAGCAGATTCAAGGTCAGCACCAGCGGGGGATTGGTGACCACATTTACCAGGGCCACCAGGAGAAAATCCTTTCCCTTTCGAATTCCCAAAAGGAAGGCAAAAACCAGCTCAAAAAGCAACGTCAAGCCCAAAGAGAGCAGCAGCGATTCAATCAAGGGCAGCGCCTCCCTTCGGCAGAAGTCCCAGCAGAAGCAGCGCCCCGGAAAGCAGCCCCAAAATCAGCAGCCCCCACCAGGTAAAGAAGGGATTCGCCCAGCCCAGGAGCTTGGGCAGCGTGCCAAGATACAGGGCAAAAGTGGTCAGGCCGAACATCATGCCGCCGTGGGAAGGCGTATAGACATAGAGCCGGTGGGCGGTAACCGCCATGGTGGTATTAAAGAGGAAAATCGCCGGGAAGGCGCAGTAGGGGAACCAAAGGGACAGCACAAAAAGCGCCGTAGCCACCGTCTGCGCCACCAATTGGAAGGGGAAAGCGCCAAAACGGTCTGCAAAGCGACCGCCCAGGAACTTGCCTCCGAAAATACAGAGAACAAACAGCGCCGCCCAATGCCATTCCTTCCGGAAGCTGTAGCTGACCACGCCGCCCAGATAGGCTCTCAGCAGCACCGTCAAAAAGAGGCAGACAGGGATCAGCAGCTTGCGCTGTCCGGTTTCGGGGAGAAGCTGTTCCTCAATCTGCCGGTCAGATTGCCGCAGCAGCAGGAGCAGCATGGCGCAGAACAGCGCCAGAGCGGGCAGCAATAAATTCAATTCCAAACCGCTTTTGGCGCAGATGGGCCCCAGGAAAATGCCCACAGCCCCCGGCGCCACAAAATGTCCCACGAAGCCGGCTTTTTTGCCGCCCCGCAGCAGAGCCTCCCGTCCACCGCCGATGTGGAACAGGGCATTGCCCAAACCCAGAATTATACTCAGCAACAGCGGAATTTTCACGGCAAAGCCGCCGCAGGCCACCACCAGGCAGCCCACAATGGCGAAGAGACGGTTTTTCTTCAAACCGTCCGCCAGAGCGCCGATGGGTAACTGAAAGGCGAAGGCCAGACCGTTATATAAAATGGCGCAGAGCAGCGCAGTTCCTGCGCCCACATAGGCGCTGAGCAGCGCCGTGCAGCAAAAATCCACGGCAAAATGACTGCCGCCCAAGAGAAATGCGGAGAGAAGCTGCTGTTTTCGTTTCATAAAACGCACCCCTTTATTTCTAAGACGGAAAATACAGGAAAAACGTTCCCCGAAATCCGTAAAAATTCCATTGACAATTCGACAAAAAATTGATATATATGATTTGAAATGAGAAGGAGGGGTGCTATGCTTCGCCGCCGAATTGTAGACTGCCTGGTGATCGTGCTTTCCGCCACGATCCTGTCTGTGAGCTATTATCTGTTCGTCTATCCCAACGAGTTTGCACCCTCAGGTCTGCCGGGCTTCTTTACGCTGCTGCAGTACCTGTTCCATCTCAATGTCGGCTACCTGACCTTTGTGATCAATGTACCCCTGATCATTGCCACCTACCTGCTGGTGGGCAAGGAATATGCCCTGAAATCGGCGCTGTTTACGGTGGTTTTCTCCGGCCTGCTGGTGGTTTTGGAGTATGTACCCCTGGATCGCTTCGCCTACTATACGGAAAACGGCACCAGCACCATTATGGCGCCCATCGCCGGCGGTGTGATCAGCGGCTTCTGCTACGGCATCGTCATGCGCCGCAACAGCTCCACCGGCGGCACGGATCTGGTAGCTGCCATTGTCAACCGCTACCGTCCCGAGTATAATATGGTCTGGATCATCTTTACCATCAATGCCTCCGTTGCCGTTTGTTCTTATTTTGTCTACGGCTTCCACTTTGAGCCGGTGATCATGTGCCTGGTCTACTGCTTCCTCACCAGCCAGGTCAGCGATATGCTGCTGAAGGGCTTTAAGGAGGCGGTGAAATTCGAGGTCATTACGGATCACCCCCAGGAGTTGGCCGCAGCCATTCGCATTAAGCTCTACCACGGTGTCACAGAGCTCCCGGCCAAGGGCAGCTTCACCGGCAAGGACAAGACCCTTCTGATCTGCGTGGTCAACAAGCGTGAGATCGTGAAATTCCAGCGGATCATTGCGGATTTCCCCGGCACCTTTGCCTACCTGACCCCCGTGCGTGAGACCATGGGCAATTTCCGCAGAGGAAAATAAAACCAGAAGCTCCATCACCCGATGGAGCTTTTGCGCCATTAGGAGGAGAAAATATGGATGACTACAGCTTTCGCAAAGCCTATATGAGCTCTGATGAGCGGGTTCTCTGGCAGGGAAAACCCCAAAAGGGGCATCTGTTACGCAAAATCGACCGCTGGCTACTGCTGCTTTTGGCCGTCGCTCTGGTCTGCTGGACCCTGGAATTTCTCCATCCCGACATCATCCGGATTCCGGGGGATCTGCATGGATTTGTGCACTTTTTCGGCATAGTCAGCAGCATTCTGACGGTGGGCTGGAGTGCTTACCGGCTGATTTTGGCACCCTGTTGCCGAAAAAATTATCGCTATGTGATCACGGAGCGCCGAGTCCTGCTGAAAAGCTGGGGCGATACCAAAAACATGCGCCTTGAGGATCTCTATCCCTTCACTTTGGAGGAGTTCTCCGACGGAAACGGTACCATCACCTTTGGGGATTTCGGCATGGTGCCTCAAGAGCACTGGGGCGTCCAGAAGTACCATCCGGTTCTCCCCTATGCAGAGATAGAGAATATTCCCAACGCCCGTTATGTCTACGGCCTCCTGCAAAGCCTCGTCCAACGCCGGGACACGGAGATAGAGGAGGCAGACGAGGAAGAAGAGATCGAATAATCCCCCAAATGTAGAAATTACCTCCCAATACACCCCTGGACACAGGCTTAAAACCGTCAAACAGAGAGTTGTCGGTCTGTTTTGGAGCTAACAACTAAGAGCTAAGGGCTAAAAACTGAGGTGTGCCTTCGGCACGGATCTGGAATATTTCGTCCGACAAACAGGAATTTGCCGGTCTGTTTTGGAGCTAACAACTAAGAGCTAAGGACTAAAAACTGAGGTGTGCCTTTGGCACGGATTTGGAATATATATGCCGTCAAACAGAAATTTGTCGGTCTGTTTTGGAGCTAACAACTAAGAGCTAAGGGCTAAAAACTGAGGTGTGCCTTCGGCACGGATTTTGAATATTTAGCCCGACAAACAGAAATTTGTCGAACAGTTTACCGCAGCCAAAGCCGCCCGT
>JAFUPG010000091.1 GCA_017481325.1 Oscillospiraceae bacterium | reverse complement strand
TTGCACCAAATTCCCACATATTCGAAACATTTAGAGAACAGATTGCCACGTCGGGCTTACGCCCTCCTCGCAATGACATGGCTTTTCGGTAGCCTGTACCTCTATTGGCAATGAGGTTTTGGGCGGAAGCAAACAGTTCGATAAACATCGATTTGACTTTATTTCAAATCTTATGGTTGGAGCCTATCGATTCCCCATTTCTGGAGCCTATCGATTCCCCATTTCCTCCTTGCCATTGCGTGCAAAAAACGGTATAATAATACAATTAAGAAAAAGAGAGGAGGCCATGCCTTGTCCCTTCAAGAGAAACGGCTTTTCCTGCTGGATATGGACGGCACCATCTATTTAGATGAGGAGCTGTTCGACGGCACCGTGGACTTTCTGAACCATGTGAAAGCCACGGGCGGCAAGTACCTGTTTTTGACCAACAATTCCTCCCGCAGTGTGGATGCTTACATAGCAAAAATGCAGCGTCTTGGCATACCTGCCGTCAAAGAGGACTTCCTGACCTCTGTGGATGCCCTCATCGTCTACCTGCGAAAGAATGGCTACGGCACCAAAAAGCTCTATGCCTTTGGCACGGCCTCCTTCCGCAGCCAGCTTTCCCGGGCGGGCTTTTGTGTCACCGACCGTTTGGAGGAGAACATCGATGCCCTGGTCTGCGGCTTCGATACGGAGATGACCTTCCAAAAATTAGAAGATGCCTGTATCCTCTTAAACCGTGGCGTGGACTTCATCGCCGCCAATCCCGACTGGGTCTGCCCCACCTGGTACGGCTTCGTCCCCGATTGCGGCTCAGTCTGCGAGATGCTATTCCGTGCCACCGGCCGCCGTCCGGTCTTCATCGGCAAGCCCAAGCCGGAGATGGCATACCTGGCCATGGAGGCCTACGGCTACAGCAAAGCCCAGACCCTGCTCATAGGCGACCGCCTCTATACAGATATTGCCTGCGGCGTCAACGCAGGAATTGAAACCATCTTAGTCCTCTCCGGCGAGAGCCACCGGGAGGACATCGCCTCCAGCCCCGAGAAACCCACCTGGGTCTACCCCCACATCCGGGCAGTACTCAACGATCTGACAGGAGAGATAGAACTATGAAGCTCAATTACAAGCGTACCATCTTCGTCGGCTTTGCCTTTTTCCTCATCAGCGCCTTCTGGCAGGCCTATGACAATGCCATCCCCCTGGCTCTGACCAACAAATTCGGCCTGTCCCAGACCGCCTCCGGTGTGATCATGGCCCTGGATAACATTCTGGCTCTGTTCCTGCTGCCGCTCTTTGGCACCCTGTCTGACCGTTGCCGCAGCCGCCATGGCCGCCGTACCCCCTTCATTGTCACCGGTACTGTCCTGGCAGCTGTGTTGGTAGTGGCCTTGTCCTTCGTGGACATGGCGCAGCTGAAGAATGTCTCTGCTGTGGCAGAGGTGGACTCTCCCGTCGCTCTTCAGACCATCTATGACAGCCGGAGCACCGAGACCCTCCAGACTCCCGATGGCGACAGCTTTGTGCTGCAGGAGCTTTTCAGCCGTGAGGAGTTCACCTCCATCAGCTCCCAGCTGGAGAAACGGGACGGCACACTCTACAGCGTCTCTGCCGATGCACCTTATACCCTGGCTTTCTCCGATGACCATGCCGCTACCGTGGCCAAGCAGGCGGAGAACGAGGTCTTTACCAACCCCCAGTATACGGACTATGTGATTCCCGCCCGTCAGGCCTATGCCGCAGCCCAGACCGATGCCAACCCCGGCGTTTTGATCCTCTTTATCGCCGTGCTGCTGATGGTGCTTCTGAGCATGGCAATTTTCCGTTCTCCTGCCGTGGCGCTGATGCCCGACGTGACCATCAAGCCCCTGCGCTCCAAGGCCAATGCGGTCATCAACCTCATGGGTACCGCCGGTGGCATGCTGGTGCTGGGATTGGGTATCGTCTTTGCCACCGGTTCTCTGCAGAACGCCATGATGAGCTACCGCCTCTACTTCGCCGTGGTGGCAGGACTGATGCTTCTGGCTCTGGCCATCTTCCTCTGGCAGGTCAAGGAGCCTCGCTTTGTCCGAGAGATGGAGGCGGAGACCAAGCGCCTGGGCATCGAGGAGAAGGAAGAGGAAAAATCCGAAAAGCAGGCCCTCAGCCGTGCCCGTCGCCGCAGCCTGGTGTTCCTGCTGGCCTCCATTGTCCTCTGGTTCTTCGGCTACAATGCCGTTACATCCAAGTACTCCGTCTATGCCGGCAATATCCTGAACAAGGACTACAACCTGACCCTCATGCTGGCACAGGGCGCTGCCATTGTCTCCTACCTGCCCGTAGGCTTCGTGGCCTCCCGTGTGGGCAGAAAGAAGACCATCCTGGCCGGTATCGTCATGCTCACCACCTCCTTTGCCGTGGCAGGCTTCCTGCGCCAGAGCAGCCCCACCTGGCTCATGAACTGTATGTTCTGTCTGGCAGGCATCGGCTGGGCCACCATCAATGTCAACTCCTTCCCCATGGTGGTAGAGATGTGCAAGGGCTCCGACGTGGGCAAGTACACCGGCATCTACTACACCGCCAGCATGGCAGCCCAGACCCTGACCCCCATGCTCTCCGGCTTCCTGATGGACAAGCTGGGCATGACCGTGCTCTTCCCCTATGCAGCCATCTTCGCAGGTTTGGCCTTCGTGACCATGCTCTTCGTATTCCACGGCGATAACAAGCCCAGCGCCAAGAAGGGTCTGGAAACCCTGGATGTGGAGGATTGAGGCATATGTGGATTCTGATTGTCCTTCTGATCCTTGTGCTTCTGGTCGGTCTGTGGATTCTGTCCTTCCGTGGCAAGCGCAGCAGCGGTGATTTCCACGGCCTTGCCAAGTATCACTATGCCCACCGTGGCCTCCACGACAGCGCCTCCGGTATTCCCGAGAACTCCCTCCTGGCCTTCCGCAAGGCGGTGGAGCACGGCTACGGCGCCGAGCTGGATGTCCATCTCAGCAAGGACGGCCGTCTGGTGGTGATCCACGACGAGAGCCTTCTGCGCACCGCCGGTGTCAATCGCAAGGTCTGCGACTGCACCGCCAAGGAGCTCCGTGGTTATTTTCTGGAGGAGACGGGGGAGCCCATCCCCTTCCTGGAAGAGGTTCTGCCCATTTTCGCCGGTAAGACGCCCTTAGTGGTGGAGCTGAAGCCCCATGCCAAGAACCATGCTGCTCTGGCAGCTGCCACCTGCAAAATGCTGGATCAGTACCCCGACCTGGAGTACTGCATCGAGTCCTTTGACCCCCGAGTCCTTCTCTGGCTGAAAAAGCATCGTCCGGAGATCATCCGTGGCCAGCTGGCCTCCAACTTCATGAAGGATCGCAGCGGCCTTGCCGCTCCTCTGGCCTTCCTTTTGACCAATTTGATGTGCAATTTCCTCACGGTGCCCCACTTCGTGGCCTACCGTTATTCCGACCGCCGCAACCTCTGCCTGCGCCTGAGCCGTAAGATCTGGGGCGTGCAGGAGTTCAGCTGGACAGTCACCTCTCCCCGTCGGGCAAAAAAGCTCCGCCGGGAGGGATCTATCCTGATTTTTGAGGACTTTAACCCCTAAAAGGAGCAAGAAATGTACGATAAACTCACCAAAAAAGATATCGCCCTCATGGAGGCGGAGCTGGAGGATCGCCGTCTGAACCAGCGCCCCAAGATCATGGAGGAGGTCAAGCGCACCCGTGAATTCGGTGACCTCAGCGAGAACTACGAATACAAGGCCGCCAAGCAGGCCCAGCGCCGCAATGACAGCCGCATGCGCTACCTGCAGAATATGATCAAAACCGCCCAGGTCATCGACGACGAGCCTGCGGCGCAGGCAGAGGGCGTGAAGCTTTACGACCGTGTCACCCTCTACCTCCCCGAGGACGAGGAGACCATGGTGATCCAGGTGGTCACCACCGTCCGTGTAGAGCCCGACCGTGGCTTCATCAGCCTGGAATCCCCTCTGGGCAAGGCTGTCCTGGGCAAAAAAGTGGGCGACACCGTCACCGTCCGTGTAAACGACAGCTACAGCTACGATGCCGTGATCCAAAAGGTAGAAGCTGCCGAGGACGACGGCTCCGCCCCCCTCATGCCCTTCTAAAAACCGCAGCGAAAGGAGGCATCCCCCATGTACCAGCCCCTGGCCGACGAGCTTCGGCCCCAAACCATCGATGAGGTCTACGGTCAGGAGGAGATCCTGGGCGAGGGCAAGATGCTCCGCCGCATGATCGAGTCCGGCAGAGTGCCCAACCTGATCTTCTACGGCCCCAGCGGCACCGGCAAGACCACCGTGGCCAATATCATCGCCAAGGCCACCCGTCGCACCCTCTATAAGCTCAATGCCACCACCGCCTCCACCTCGGATATTCGGGAGATCGTAGCGCAGCTGGATACCTTCATGGCGCCCAATGGCGTGCTGCTGTACCTGGACGAGATCCAGTCCTTCAACAAGCGCCAGCAGCAGTCCCTCCTGGAGCACATCGAGAACGGCAAGATCACCCTCATCGCCTCCACCACGGAGAACCCCTATTTTTACATTTTCAACGCAATTTTGAGCCGATCCACCGTCTTTGAGTTCAAGCCCCTGACCCCGGAGGCTGTTTTGAAGGCGGTGCAGCGTGCGGTGGACTATATGTCCCGGAAGAATGAACTGACCGTCACCTGCGAGGCAGGCGCTCTGGAGCATATCGCCTCCTGCTGCGGCGGCGACGTGCGCAAGGCCATCAATGCGGTGGAGGCCCTCTTCCTGGCAGCCCGTCCCGGAGATACGGCCCTGACCATCCCCCTGGCCGATGCCAAAGCCGTGACACAACGCTCCGCCATGCGCTATGACCGTGGCGGTGACAACCAGTACGACAGCCTCTCTGCTCTCATGAAGTCCATCCGGGGCTCCGATCCCAACGCTGCCATCTACTATCTGGCACGCTTCCTGGAGGCTGGGGATCTGCCCTCCTGCTGCCGCCGGATTCTCTGCTCTGCCTGCGAGGATATCGGTCTGGCCTATCCCATGGCCATTCCCATTGTCAAAGCCTGCGTGGACTCCGCTCTGCAGTTGGGCATGCCCGAAGCACGGCTGCCCCTGTCCGATGCGGTGATCTTCCTGGCCACCTGCCCCAAGTCCAATGCCGCCTACACGGCCTATGCCCGAGCTGCCCAGGATGTGCAGGCAGGCAAATTAGGCGAGTTCCCCCGTCACCTGCAGAATGTCCACTGTGACAGCTCCGATAACCAGCGGGAGCAGGGCTATCTCTACCCCCACGATTACCCCAGCCACTGGGTGCCCCAGCAGTATCTGCCCGATGTGGTGAAGGATGCCGTTTACTATGAGTACGGCGATAACAAGATCGAGCAGGCGGCCAAGCGCTACTGGGACGAGATCAAGAAGGGAGTCTGAGCCATGGACATCCGTCTGAATGATATTCTGACCATGAAAAAGCCCCACCCTTGCGGCAGTAAGGAGTGGCTGGTGCTCCGCACAGGAGCGGATTTCAAGCTCCGCTGCTGCGGCTGCAACCATGAGGTCATGCTGCCCCGAAGCAAGGCCGAGAAGAATATCCGCTGTGTCAAACGGCCGGAATAATTCTTCGACCCAGGCAAAGAGAAAACCATCGGGAAATAGAAAAAGCAAAACATTTCCCAATGAAAAATAAGGCTTTTACCACAAAACAGGTCGCATTCCCCAAGCGGGAAAGCGACCTGTTTTTTCGTCCCGAGAGGCTATACTATGTCCACGCACGAAACGGAGACACGGACGAACAAGTGAATAGTGAATAATGGAGGTGTCGGCTCCGCCGACGGGATTTGAAATAGAGTCAAATAGATGTTTATCGAACTGTTGGATGCACCACCAAGAACCGTATTGCCGATAGACGCAGAGGCTACCAAAAAGCCATGTCATTGCGAGGAGGCATTTATGCCGACGTGGCAATCCGTACCAAAATGTTTCGAATATATGGGAATTTGGTGCAAAACGGAGGCTTTATGAATACAGATTGCCACGTCGCTACGCTCCTCGCAATGACATT
>JAFUPG010000090.1 GCA_017481325.1 Oscillospiraceae bacterium | reverse complement strand
GAGACAGCGGCGTCGTCGGTGGCCCAGAAGACCATGGAGTTGCCGGTGTACTTCTCAGCAGCCAGCTCCATCAGACCGTCGGGATACTTCTCCAGATCTGCGAACCACTCCTTGCTCAGAGGCAGGGTGGAGTAGATGGTGGAGTACATAACGAAGCCGTTCTCGTTGGCCTCGGCCTTCAGAACCTCCCAGTTCTCGGCTCCGCCGAAGAGGTTCTTCAGGTCTTCCAGATCTTCTGCAGGAGCGACGAACTCGATGGTATCGAACTCGTACAGCTCTTCAGCCGTCAGCTCCAGGATGATACGGCCGCCCATGGAATAGCCGAAGCCGCCGATTCGATCCTGGTCAATGCTGTAGTTCTCGCAAACATAAGCAATGACATCCAGAACATCCTGCTTCATATTGGTCATAGTGTTCAGGGTGAAGGACTCGGTGCTTGCGCCACAGCCGGGGAAGTCCAGGGTGACGGCAATGATGCCGTTCTCAGCCAGGCCATCGGAAATGGTGTCATAGCCGCCCCACTCGTTGTGGTTGCCGCCATGGCCGTGGATCATGAAGACCACAGGCCATTCTTCACCAGGCGTATAGTAGCCGGGCAATGTGATGTATGCGGGAATCTTGCCTTCCTCACGAATAGAAGAATCTACAGTGACCTCTTCAACGTAAGAATCAAAAACAACACGGGGGCCAAGCACACTACGCAGTGCAACGATTTCGCCTTCCGTCAGACCGATGGCAAGCAGATATTCCTCTGCCTCAGCGCTCATGTCCGTATCGGAAGAAATGCTATCATTCTCGAAAGCGGTTGCCAGAGACTTGAGAATGTTGCTGTTCGCAATGGCATCGTACTTCTCGGTGCCGGGCTCCACGCCATAGTAGTTGTAATAGGTGACCATATAGTCTTCGACGACTTCATCAATGGTAGCGCCCATCAGGCACTCCAGAACAGCATTGACGAAGCCTGCACGGTCCTTGCCCTCGGTGCAGTGGACCAGGTAGGGGCCTTCATTAGCGATCATAAAGCGCAGGCCGTTGGCCAGACCCTCCTGGAAGTCCTCAGCAGCGAAGTCCACGCCCAGGTTCAGGTAGATAACATTCTGCTGGGAGTAGTAGGTCTCTGCAAAGCCGGGATATGCGGCTGCGGAGGTCTCGCTGTCAGCCAGGTTGATGACGGTCTTGACACCAGCAGCTTCCATGGCGGCATCGGCATAGGTGTTACGGCCGATCTCGGGGTTGATGGGGCTGGAGGAGCGATACAGGGTATCGTCGCCCATGCCGTTGGTGGTGACCTCACGGAAGTTTGCGAACTCCTCGTCGGTCAGGTCGGGATAATCCTCACGGTTGTTGGTGCGGTTCAGCTCGTGGAGCAGGTACTCGGCCATGTAGCCTTCCTTCTCGTAGAGCTCGAAGGTAACAACAATGGGGAATTCCACGCCTTCGTAGGCGGTCCAGTACCAGTTGCCGTCAGCATCGGTACCCTTGTAGGCGATGCCGTAGGTCTCCAGGAAGTTGCCCATGTTGATAGCCATGAAGGCATAGCCGGTGGGATTGCCCTGCTCATTCTTGCCAAGCAGCAGAGCGGGCTTGCCGGAGTCAACATAGGAGTAGTCGGGTACTACGGGCAGAACCAGTTCCTTATCCAGGAACTTGACGGTTGCCAGGTCGCCCCAGGCCAGACCCAGATCCTCGGTGAAATGCTCAGCAGAGCAGTCGGTGTAGACGTTGCCGTACTTGGTGGTCCAGAGGTTGGGCTCCAGGCCGCCGATGGTGATAACGCCATCCCAAACTTCCTCGTACTCAGACACTTCGATACGGCCGGAGCCATTGACAGTGCCGTAGTCCAAGAGCATACCGGGGTACTTGGCAAGCAGGGGGGAGTTGGTGGCTTCGATCTTACCATCCTCGAAGGCCTTGACGTAGGTAGCCAGAACCTGATAGTCCTCGGAGACATAGTCCAGGACGTTCACAGCGCCGTCAAACATGGCGAAGCCGTCGCCCAGATCACGGAGGGTGTAGTTATAGCCGGCCATGTTGTACTTGGCCTCGGGATCGATATCCACATAGGTATTGGTTTCCTTGTCGTAGACCTTGACGTCATAGACACGGTACTCGCCGGTGGGGCCGCCGATCCATACGCCCTTGTCGTCCTGCTGGACGGTGGTCTCGGTGTTGCTCTCGACCTTATAGGTGATGCCGGAGACATGGAGGAAGCCGCCGACTTCCGCAATGGGAGTCTGACGAGCGCCCCACTCCAGAGCGTCGATGATCTGCTGGCCGGTGACGGTCTGCAGGCAGGCGACGTTGCCGAAGGTGTGGATGGTCTTGCAGGTCAGGTAGGAAATTTCGCCGGTAACAGCGCCGTTACGGACGCCGCCGCCATTCATGATGGCAACGTCAACATCCATATCCATGCTGTCGAAGAGCCAGTACAGAGCATCGGCGCAGAAGTCGCCGGTGTTGGTCTCGTACTTACGAACCATACGGTTGCCCTCGGCATCGTGGTTGGCCAGGGTCAGCTCGGTGGAGCCGATGACTTCGCCCAGGAGGCCGTTGACCTCTTCGACCCAAGCGGTCTTGATGGCAGCAACATCAGCGTTGGAGCCTGTCCACTCGGTAACCAGCTCGGTGGTGATGCCCTCTGCGCCAATGGTCATCTTGCCGATGGCGCCGAAGTACTCGCCGGTCTGGGTCAGCAGGACGGTCTTGCCGCCCTTGTCGGTGACTTCCTTACCGGGAACGGTGGAATGGGAGTGGCCGTCGATGAAGGCATCCAGGCCGGTGGTATTGGCAATGACTTCTTCGGAAGTCCAGGGCTTGGAAGCGGGATCGTCGCCGCAGTGGCCCAGAGCGATGACATAGTCAGCCTCTGCAGAAGCAGCGTCGATGGCAGCCTGCACATCAGCGTACAGAGCAGCGCCGTCAGTGCCGCCGCCAATGCCGTAGATGTAGTTGCCATTCTCATCCTGGAAGTAGGCGGGGGTGGACTTGGTGAAGGATTCGGGAGTGGTAATGCCGATCAGAGCGATCTTCTTGCCGCCGATCTCAAATACCTTGTAGGCATCGAGAACGGTCTCGCCCTTGACGCCGTCCTTCTCATGGTAGAAGTTGGCAGAGACATAGGGGAACTCAGCCTTACCCACCAGCTCCAGCGCACGCTCCATGCCATAGTCAAACTCGTGGTTGCCCAGAGTTGCCAGGTCATAGCCGGCTGCGTTCATGAGCTCGATGATGGTCTCGCCCTTGTCCATAGAGCCAAATGCAGTACCCTGGATGTGGTCGCCGGCATCAACCAGCAGAACACCGGCATTTTCAGCCGCCAGGGTGGTCTTCATATCGGCAATATTGTCATAGGACAGGGGCTTGTCGATATAAGTGTGGACGTCGTTGGTGTAGAGAATGACAATATCCTCTGCACCTTTTTCTGCGGGAGCGGCAAGGGTGGCAGGCAGAATAGACAGCACCAGAGCCAAAGCCAGCAGAAGGGAAATGAGCTTCTTCATAGGCAAATCTCCTTTTTTAATAATATGTGTGACGAAACGTCATACATTCAAGATCATTATACCATTCCTTTGATTGCCTGTCCATAGCCGAAAATAACTTTGTAGAAATGCACAATTTCTATGGCATGTTTTTTTCTTTTTGCGCAAAGGATGCCCCCTTTGACGTATAGCACTGCCGTGGTGACGCATACTACCGTCGGAGGGATTCATCATGGAACATCCGGAAAAAGCACCACAGCGGCACAGTGAGCTCCACGACCCTAAATTGCCCCAGATCCACAGCGGGCGTTTCGTCTCGCCGGAGGAGACTGTACTCCGCCCCGCTCCCCTGCCCCTGCCGCCCAAGGAACTGTAAATGAAAGAGGCTGCTGCAAGACCCGAGTCTTGCAGCAGCCTTTACTTTATGATTCGTTTTCCCGGTGGAAAATCAGTGTTTTCCCCTCGGGAAGCGGAATGATCAAGCAGCGGTCATAGGGAGATGTGCCGTCCCGGCAGTAGTAAAAACCGCTCTGTAAATCGTCCGATTCGCAGGTAAACAGGGTGTAACTCCCTTCTTTTCCGCCGTATCGCCAGTCCTCAATAATGTATTCCCTTTCCTCATAGGTAAAGGAAGCCGTCCGGTTCTCCCGGACAAAGAGGCTGTCCTCAATGCTGTAAAAATAGCGGATCTGCTCTCCCTCTGCCATGGCAAAGAGTTGCCAGTTGCCCACCGCCGGTGCTTCCTCTTCCAGGATCGGCGCCTCAACCTTGACGGTCAGGGTATCCTTTGCGCCACTGTCAGAAGAGACAGAGATCATACAGCTTCCCTCAGAATGGGCGGTGATCAGGCCATTGGTCACCGTTGCTACAGAGCGGTTGGTGGTTTTCCACTGCAGATCCTCCACGGCAGCATCCAAGGGAGCAACCGTGTAAGCCGGAAGAGCGCTCTGCCCCTCCTTCAGCACCAGCTCCGTGGCGGCAAATTGAATGGATTCAATGGGTGTTGGGCGAGTGAGGCAGAGCAGGACAATCCCACCCACCATCAGCAGCAACGTAAATGCTGCCAGCAAAATCCAGAGTATTTTGTTGTTCTCCTTTTGGGGAGTTTTTTCTTCAACAGGGGTTTCCACAGCTTCTTGGGTCAGATTATCCTGGTTCATAGGGCTCCTCATCTATTTGCAACGCCTTTCGACAGCTTTGATTCTATCTTTTAAGTATAACAGCAGAACGCTTTTCTGTCAACGAAAAACTGCTGTCCTCCGGCGCTCCTCCCATGAGAATCGGAAAAAAGCCGGAATGTACCGTATTTTGGCTTTCTTTTTGTACAAATCTGTGATATGATAAAGGGTACATGGGATTTTGTCACCTTATTACATCACAGACTCCGAAAGGATTTCACTATGAGACGAATGATTGCCGTACTCTGTGCGGCCGTTTTACTGCTGGGGCTTTGCGCCTGTACCGTAAAGCCCGCTGTGCCCTCCTCCACTGCCGAGCCCAGCACCGAGCCCCCTACCACAGAACCTTCCACCACCGAAGCTACGGAACCGACCACCACCGAACCCCCTACCACGGGACCTCCGGAGCCCTATGTGGTTCGGGACTCCTTCGCCTGGGTTTATCCCGCCACCTCCGGCACCATCTGGGCACTGGCCTTCAGCATTGTAGAAAACACCGGCAGCGAAAATCTGTTCCTGGATTACGGCAGCATAGTGCTCACCGATGACAACGGCAGAACGGTAGGCAAAATCGACAGTGTCAGCGCCTATCCTCAGATCCTGGCACCGGGCAAGGTTGGCTACTACTGCGATGTGATCGCCCTGGATATTGGGGAAGTGCAGCATCTGAATGTGGAATTCTCTGCACCCATTGAGGAAACGCAAAAATCCGCCCAGCGCTACAGCACCTCCGAGCTGGAACTGACCGATACCGAGTTCGGCGGAATGCTGCTGGAGGGTGTAGTCACCAATTCCACAGAGGAGACCAGCGGTCTGGTCTGTGTCAGCGCCATTCTCTACGACAAGGACAAGGCACCTGCAGGTTTCATCTGCGGTTATCTGGAGGATCCTCTGGAGCCCGGCAAAAGCGCCGAATTCTCTTTTGAGAGCTTCATGCTTCCCAGCTATCTAAAGTGGGAAGATGTCAGCAATTACAAAGTCTACGCCTACAGCCTGGAGAAAGGGCCCTGAGTATGGAGATCACAAAAAACGCCCCCATTGCGGTGTTTGACTCCGGCATGGGCGGCCTGAGCGTGCTGCGGCGCCTGATGCAGGAGATGCCCCGGGAGGATTTTCTCTATTTCGGTGACTCCGCCAATGCACCCTACGGCTCCCGGCCTACGGAAGAGATCCGTGACCTGAGTTTGAAACACGGAGAACGGCTTCTGGCGGAGGGTGCGAAAGCTCTGGTAGTTGCCTGTAACACCGCCACCGCTGCCGCCATTGACGAACTGCGCCGCCGCTATCCTCATCGGATCATCATCGGCATTGAGCCGGCTCTAAAGCCGGCGGCAGACCGTTTTCCCGGAGGGACTGTGCTGGTCATGGCCACAGATGCTACCTTGCGGGAGCAGAAATTTGCCGCTCTTTTGGAGCGCTATGCCCAAAATGTACATATTTTGAAGTGCCCCTGCCCCGGTCTTGTGGAGCTTGTGGAACAAGGTCAGCTGGAGGGCGAAAAGGTCGAGACCAGCCTGAAAAAGCTCCTCTCCCCCCACCTTGCGCAGAGACCCCAGGCGGTGGTGCTGGGCTGCACTCACTACCCTTTCCTGAAAAAAAGCATTGTTAAAATTGTTGGGGAAGACACGGAGATTTTTGACGGGGCTGACGGCACCGCACGGGAATGCCGCCGCCGTCTGGCAGAGGCAGATCTGCTGCGCAGCGAAGGCGAAGGGAAACTGCGCCTGACCAACAGCTGCCCCGATCCGGAAATGAAGACCAGGGCAGAGTTCCTGTTAAGTCGGAAATAATGACAACATAAAGCTTCCGCACCGAAAAACAGCTGCCGCACAGATCTGTGCGGCAGCTGTTTGTGATTTACGGTTCCAGATTATCTTCCTCAAATAATGGAGAGGCAAAAAATTCTGCCAGGCTGATCCCCATCCCCTGACACAGTTCATGGAGGATACGCAGATTTACAGCGGTATAGGTGCAGCGGATCAAATTACTGATCGTCGACTTTGGTACACCGCTTTTCATATAAAGCTGATACTGGGTCATATCCGCTTTGTCCAGCAGTTGACGCAAGCGCAGACTAAGTGCCTCGTTCAGTCGCATATGCGCATCCTCCTCTCCAATTTCTTTGCTTAGTATATCTACCAATTCAATTTGATTAGTACATTTTGCTGTACTAATTGCAAAATTTATGGTATGATAGACAGGAAAGGAGGTAGGAGAAATGGATATAGATTACTTTAAGGATATTCTTTTCGACCTGATTAACGAAAGCAACGACTTGGATATCAGTAAAATAGATGCCAACGACAAAGAAGGATCTTTTCAGATTACCCTTGCAGACGGGAGCTGTTTCCTTGTCCGCTGTGAAAAGGCATAATCCAGGTAGGCGCTGCCCATCATTTCGGAGACGATCACTTCGCAGTAAAAACCGCCGATGGAAAACTCCATCGGCGGTTTTGATTGCGTTTGAGGTAATTACTTGGCCTTGGGGCCTGCTTCTACGATGTGAGCGGGCATGTTGGGGTACTTCTTGGCGAAGTTCTCGGAGAACATGGTAGCCAGCTTGTTGGCCTGCTTGTCGTAGGCTTCCTTGTCGGCCCACAGACCACGGGCATCCAGCATCTCAGCGGGAACACCGGGGCAGGAGATGGGGAAGTCCACGTTGAACACATCGTGATGCTTGAACTCCACGGTGTCGAAGTCGCCGTTGAGAGCAGCGGAGACCATGGCACGGGTGTAGGCCAGCTTCATGCGCTTTGCGCCGTCGGCAGCGGAGCCGCCTGCCCAGCCGGTATTGACCAGGTAGACCTTGGCGCCGGACTCACGGATGCGCTTGCCCAGCATCTCTGCATAGACAGAGGGATCCATGGGCATGAAGGGCTCGCCGAAGAGGGTGGAGAAGGTGGGCTGAGGCTCGGTGATGCCACGCTCGGTGCCGGCCAGCTTGGAGGTGAAGCCGGTGACGAAGTGGTACATGGCAGCGTCCTCAGACAGACGGCTGATGGGAGGCAGAACGCCGAAAGCATCGGCAGTCAGGAAGATGACGACCTTGGGAATGCCGCCAACACCGGGGATAGCGGAGTTGGAGATGTACTCAACGGGGTAGCCCACACGGGTATTTTCGGTGAGGGAGCCGTCGTCGAAGTCGAACTCACGGGTCTCGTCATCCATGACAACGTTCTCAACCAGAGAGCCAAAGCGGATAGCGCCCCAGATCTCAGGCTCGTTCTCAGCCTTCAGGTTGATGCACTTGGCGTAGCAGCCGCCTTCCAGGTTGAAGATGCCGTCGTCAGCCCAGCCGTGCTCGTCGTCGCCGATGAGCTTACGCTTGGGGTCAGCGGACAGGGTGGTCTTGCCGGTGCCGGAGAGGCCGAAGAATACGGCGGTCTCATGGGTCTCGGGATCCATGTTGGCAGAGCAGTGCATGGGCAGGATGTTCTCCTTGGTCAGAACGTAGTTCATGGTGGAGAACACGGACTTCTTGATCTCGCCTGCGTACTGAGAGCCGCAGATAACGATGATATGAGCCTCGTAGTCGATCATAATTGCAGCCTCGGAGTTGACACCGTCAACCTCAGGGATGCACTTGAAGCCGGGGGCGCAGAGGACGGTATAGTCGGCATCGCCGTAAGCTTCCAGTTCCTCAGCGGTGGGACGGATCAGCAGCTGGTGGATGAAGAGGTTCTGAGAAGCCAGCTCGTTGACGATGCGGAACTTCTTGGTGTGAGCCTTATCAGCGCCTGCGAAGCCGTCAAAAATGAACACCTCACGGCCCTGCAGATAGGCGCAGAGCTTGCCCTTGATGGCGTCAAACTTCTCCTTGGAGATGGGACGGTTCACCTTGCCCCAGGCGATGTCGTCATGGACAGCGGGGGTATCGACGATGAACTTGTCGTTAGGCGAGCGACCGGTGTACTTACCGGTGGTGACCACCAGAGCGCCGGTGTTGGACAGCTTGCCCTCGCCACGACGCAGCGCAGCTTCGGTCAGCTGGGCGGGGGTCAGGTTGCGGTAAACAGCCTTGGGAGCCAGGATGCCGTACTTTTCGAGACCGTAGGTTTCCATAGTGTTTCCTCCTATACTTTTTGCCGCAGAGGCGGCATATTTCATACGGTTTTGGTGAAAGCCAATGTCCACCAAATAAATTATATCATATGAGAAACAAATTGGCTACCGCTTTTTGTAAAATTTCTTCTAAATTTTCGTCGCATAGCCTGTCTGCGCTCTGCATAGCCTGTCTTGAGAAGGGGGATGGGGTCATGCTTATGGGCGGAATTTGGGCCGCGATGCTGCTGGTTTCCCTGGTTGCGGCGCTGCTGGGTGGAAAAACCGGGGCGCTGCTGCCTGCGGCTATGGAGGGAGCGGCGGCAGCGGTGGAGCTGTGCGTGAAGCTGACGGGCTCGCTGTGTCTCTTCGGCGCTCTGGGCAAAGCCATGGAGCAAAGCGGTCTGATGAAGAAGCTGGGGCGGCTTCTGCGGCCGATTTTTCGCCGTCTGTTCCCCCGTACCGCTGCCGACGAGGAGGCGCTGGGTTATCTGAGCGCCAATGTAGCCGCCAATGTGCTGGGGCTGGGAAATGCGGCCACGCCCATGGGCATCGCCGCAGCGCAGCGGATGAAGGCCATTTCAGGCAGCAGCACCGCCAGCGACGAGATGTGCCGCCTGATCGTCATGAACACCGCATCCATCCAGCTGCTGCCCACCACTGTGGCATCGCTGCGGGCATCGCTGGGGGCGAAAACGCCCTTTGATATCCTGCCGGCGGTGTGGATCAGCTCGGTGCTCTCTCTTTCCGCAGGACTCCTGGCAGCGAAGCTCTTTGCAAGGAGGAAGTATGGGCTTTGATCTGCTGCTGCCCCTGTGGATGATCGGGGTCAGTCTCTATGCCCTCGCCAAGAAGCAGGATCTTTACGGGGCGCTGCTACAGGGTGGCAAAGAGGGGCTGAAGCTGGTTTTTTCCATTGCACCTGCTCTGGTGGTGCTGCTGACAGCGGTACATATGCTCCGTGCCTCCGGTGCCATGGAGCAGCTGAGCCATTGGCTCGCCCCCTTTTGCGAGGCCGTGGGAATTCCGGCGGAGACCCTGCCTCTCATGCTGATCCGTCCCTTTTCCGGCAGTGCCGCCCTGGCAGTGGGGGCAGATCTGATGCAGACCTATGGGGCTGACTCCCCCATCGGCCGCACCGCCGCCGTGATGCTGGGCAGCTCCGAAACCACCTTTTACACCATCTCTGTCTATTTCGGCTCTGTGGGGATCAAAAAGACCCGTTATGCCATTCCGGCGGCACTGGTGGCAGACCTGGCAGGCTTCCTCTCTGCCGCTGTGACCGCAAAGCTCTTTTCATAAGAGAACGGGAGAAACCCCGGTGGGTTTCTCCCGTAAGTATTATCTCTCAAACAGAATCCAGAAGTCCTCTTCCAGGCACACGTCCAGATCGCCTTCATAGGCACCGGTGTAATAGTAGTCGAACCAGAAATAGCCGCCGTCATCGGTATATGCATCGTAGAAGTGAACCTCTTCGTCGGAGAAGTCGTAGTACCACTCAAATTCGATGCTATCGCCGTCATAGTACAGCGTGCCGGTGTTGTCGCTGTAAAGATACATCTCTACGCCGAAATATTCCACGCCCTCGTCGTTTACGTAAGCGCCGTAGCTGGTCCAGGTACCGCAGGCCGCAAGCTCTGCTTCCGAATCGGTGAAGTAGGTATCTTCAAGGACGTCCACATAGACGTACTCGCTGACACCGCTCTCGCTGCTGAGGGTGATGGAGCAGGAGCCGCTTGCCACAGCGGTGATCTTGCCGCTGTCGCTTACGGTGGCGACCGAGGAATCGGAGCTGCTCCAGGTCAGTTCCTCTGTGGCATCGGAGGGCGTGACAACCCAGGAGACGGTATAGGACTCGCCGGGCTTCAGGCTCAGGTAATAGGAATCCAGCTCAATGCTCTCAACATAGACCGTGGCATCCACGTATACGAGGATCGACTCCGAAACGCCACTCTCCGACTGCAGCACGATATCGCAGCTGCCTTCGCCTACGGCGGTGATCACACCGTCACTGCTCACAGTAGCAACCTGGGGAGCGGTACTGCTCCAGGTCAGTTCTTCTGTGTAATCAGAGGGGGTAGCGCTCCAGGAGACGGTATAGGTCTCCTCCGGCTTCAGTGTCACGGTGGAGATATCCAGATAAAGGCTCTCTACAGGCACCTTGACCTCAACCTCAAGCTCTGCAGTAGCGCCGCTGTCCGCACGAACAGTGATGGTGCAGCTGCCGACACCCTCGGCCTTGAGCTTGCCTCTGCGTACCGAAACAACTTCCTCATCGCTGCTCTCCACGAAGATTTCGTCGGTGTAGTCCTCAGGATAGACCTCATAGGTCAGCTCGTAGGTCTCGTCCGGCTTCAGGACGATCTCAGACTCGCCCTGGATCTCGATCAGCTCCACGTGGGTCTTGCTGAACACCAGAATCCACAGCAGCACAATGGCTGCCACCAGCACCACGCCGCCGATGATGGCCAAAAGAAGCCAGGTCTTTTTCTTCTTGGGCTGCTCGGGCTGAGGATATACAGGCTGCTCAGGCTGGCCGTATACCGGCTGCTCGGGCTGGGTATAGATGGGCTGCTCGGGCTGGGTATAGACGGGCTGCTCGGGCTGGCCGTATGCCGGCTGCTCGGGCTGGGTATAGATGGGCTGCTCGGGCTGGGTATAGACGGGCTGCTCGGGCTGGCCGT
>JAFUPG010000089.1 GCA_017481325.1 Oscillospiraceae bacterium | reverse complement strand
GCACCAAATTCCCACATATTTGAAACATTTAGAGAACAGATTGCCACGTCGGGCTTACGCCCTCCTCGCAATGACAGGGCTTTTCGGTAGCCTCTGCGTCTATCGGCAATACGGTTCTTGGTGGTGCATCCAACAGTTCGATAAAAAGAAATTTGTCGAACAGTTTGCAGCAGCCAAAGCCGCCCGTATTAGGATGATTTTTAGGCTATGAGCAAAGGTTCATATTCCGCTATGTCATTGCGAGGCCACCTGTGGCCGTGGCTGCGCAGCTGTAACGCTCTTTCGTCGTTGACAGCTGCGCAGCCGCTTTGCCTTTCACAATAGTGCCGATATTCATCTGTATGCCTGATAAAAATTGCCCCGGGCGGAGCTTGGCTCCGGCCGGGGCTTCGCCGTTCCTCCGGGCTTGCCCTTTTCAGATGCCCCTCGGAAAAGTGCTAAGTCCGGTGTACCGCCGTGTGATGTTCTCAAGCTTGTGCCCTTAGCGTAATTCCTGTCTGCAATTGAAGCAGATCGTTCTGCTTCCTCTCTGGGCTGTGCCGCAGTGGGAGCAGATCACTTTTTCATCTCCGCCGGGAGACGGTTCCCTCGCTGTTTCGGTGGACGGCACGCTGGGACGGCAGAATTCCTGCCCGCAATCGAAGCAGCTTGTCCGGCTTTCCCTCTGCGCCGTGCCGCAGGTGGGGCAGATAATCTTTCCCTCTCCGCCGGGAAGGGGGCGCTTCGGCACTGCGGAGGGTTGCACATTGGGACGGTGGCCGGACTTCGCCGCAGGCCGGGAAGAAGACCCGGCAGCAGGCTGGGCTTTGGAGCTCACTGCCCCATTTTTCGGGGAGGCCGAGAGCTTGGACAGCTCCCAGTGAATTTCCCGCAGCTCCTCCCTGGAGGCGGCAGAGTTCTCGATCAGCTCGCCCAGACCGTAGATCAGGAGCACCGAAACGTATGCCACCAAAATTCCGCCGAGGATCACCAGGGTTCCGATCCAGAAGGCACCGTCGTCCGCCTCGATAAAGATCCCCAAGCCTGTGACTATCGCTGCGATGGACTCCAGAATGAAGGTTCCCACCGCCCAGCCTTTGATTTTTCCGCCGATGTTGTTAAACATTTATCTTCCTCCTTTTTCTGTAGAGTTGCTGCTTTCAATATACCCCTTCTTAAGACAAGTGTCAATCTTTTCCGACTTGTTTTTGTCCCAAATCCTTTAACTGTCATAAAATCACGACACTTATCGTCCGGAAAATATTTTTTCTCTTTTTGCTCGGATTTTTAACGCTGCCGCCGATACCCCTAATATAAACACCCCCGGGGATTTGGGGAGTGAATTAAAGAAAAGGAGAAATGAAAAATGCGTTGTTTTTATCATCCCGACCGTGAGGCAACGGTCACCTGCAACACCTGCGGAAAGGGGCTGTGCAGCGAATGCGGCGGTCTGTTCCAGCCGCCCACCTGTCGCTCCTGCGCCAAAGAGAGCGCCGGAAATGTAAAAAAGGAGATGATTACCAGTATTATTCTCAGCGTGATCCTTATGTTCGTGGGTATTTTCGCCATCGGAGACATCAGCGGCATCCTGCTGGCCGGCATTCCCTACGGCTGGACTATTCTGAACCGCATTCAGCCCTCCATGTTCCTGTGGCTGTCCTGGGTCGGCTGGATCATTTATTTCCTGGTCAAGCTGGTGATCGCCTACATCATCGGTCTGGTTGCCCTGCCCATTAAGATCGTCAAGTGGATCAAGGAGCTGCGGGAGGCAAAGAAAGTGCTGGATGCTGCCCGACGTTAATTAAATCTTTCACGCAGGAGGGAGAATGTATGTACGTTGTTGTGTTTTTCAATTTTACACCCATTATCGTGGGGATTTTTCTGCTGATTCTGGCTTTGGCCGGGGAGCTTGCACAGGCGCTCCCCGTCATTGAGATCATTTTCTGGGTGCTCTTCGGCGCTCTGAGCATCGCATCTCTGGTGCTCTGCTTCGCCGCCGAGGCCAAGGGCTGGCTGAAAAAAGCCTCCATTGTCCTGATCACTGTGGTCGCCTACACCCTGGCGGGCTTCAAATCCCATGAATTTTTCCGCTGGCTGGTGGAGGCCTACGGAACCGGCAATTTCAGCGGCATCATGGAATTCCTCTTTACCCTGATTTTCGGCGGAATGGAGTGGCTGTTCGCCTTTTACGGGCTGGCCTACGCCTCCTTCGGCATCATGTCCGCCGAGGAGGACAAATACTGGCGGCATCTGATCATATCGATCCTCCTGCTTGTGGCGGTATGGTTTATTTTCTTCTGAAAAAGAACGAAGGGACACCGGTTCGGTGTCCCTTTGCTTATGGATTCAGGTTAGCTCCACCAGGCGAGGTTGCGGCATTCCTCGGGGATGATGTCCGTCCAGCCGATGGTGTAGGCGGTGAAATTGCCCAGGGTGTTGTCGTAGATGTCGTAATAAACGGCGATCATAATGTCGTTGGGATAGATCTGCTTTGCCAGCGCCAGACGGTTGGGGTAGAGACCGTAGGGATCATAATAATCCTCGGCGCCGAAGAGGTGCAGCGTCTCGTGGGCGACGGTGGCGGGAATGGTGGGCTCGCCGGTGCTGTCGTAGCGGCTGTAGACCACGCAGTGCTCCATGTAGGGGATGTTGTCGTAATACTGATCCGTCAGGCAGAAGGAACGGCCGGGCTTGTCGATGACCACCATCATGAGCACCTCGTCGGTGCCGTAGTACTGCTTCATGCCCTCGTTCAGCTGCTCGGCGGAGCTGTAGCCCAGGCAGGAGGCGGCGGTGGTCAGCAGGTCTGTGTTGAGGGTGCCATCCATAAGATCATTGTCGATGTAGCCGTTGTATTTCATGGTCACACCGTTGACACCGTTGGCAAAATAGCCCAGGGTGAAATCCAGATAGATGGAGCGGGAGGATGCCTGCGCCTCCAGATAGTCCAGGCCGGGAACTGCCACGTCGTACCAGAAGGTGCTGATCTCAGACTCTGTCCAGTTGCTCTCATAGTCGTCCATGAAGAACAGGATAACGGGGCGCTGGCCTCGCAGCTGGCGGTTGGAGCCCAGGTCATAGGAGGGACGGGACAGGGAATTGCCGAAATTGTTGTTGCCGCCATCCAGGAAGCGGTACAGGAAGGTGGCGCACTGGGCTCGGGTACAGGTGCCTTCGGGGCTCAGATGGCGGTCGTCGGTACCCTTGATCAGGCCGCTGCCGTAGGCCCAGTGGAAGGCATCCTTGGCATAGGGGGCGATGCGGCCGGCATCGTAGAAATAACTCAGGCTGGCCCAGGCGCCGGTGGACATGCCACGGTATTGGGCATAGCGGTACAGCAGGGTCACCAGCTGCTGACGGGTCAGACTGGCATCGGGGGCAAAGCTGTTGGCGGTCATGCCGTTGACAATGCCCTCGTTATAGGCCCAGGCCACGGCGGAAGAGTACCAGATCCCACTGGGAACGTCGTAGAAGGGCGTCCACTGGGACACGCTGGGAGCACCGGCGGCACGGTACAGCGTGGTGACGAACATGGCACGGCTCAGGCCGGTATCCGGGGAGAACTGGCTGGCGGTGACACCGTTCATGAGGCCACGGGAGTAGCAATATTCCACAGAGTCAAAGTACCAGGCGTTTTCCGGCACGTCGTAGAAGGGGAGCCCCTTGACGGCACCAACGCTGGCCAGCAGCAGACTCAGGCAAAGCAGCAGCAGGGCTGCACGATAGATCCATTTCATTGGTTTTTCCTCCTTTTTTCTATACGTCCATTATAGCCGCCGGAATTGGCAGTGTCAATCTTGAAAAAGGCAAGATTTTCAGATATAATGAAAGCAGAAAAAGGAGGGACGCATATGAAACCGGTAACAAGACTGATTGCATTGCTTTTGACCCTGGCCATCTGCGTGGGCTGTGTGCCTATGGCGGCGGCGCAGGAGGAGGAAACCGCCCGTCTGGAGGGCATGAGCGGCCGCTACGAGGGCACCAACGACTTCGGTCGGCTGCTGGCGGCGGAATTACAGGGGGACTTCGATCAGGAAGATCCCACCTGGGTCAGTGATATTAAGGTAGAAGAGGGCATTGCCCATGTGACCGTCAATGCGGAGCGGGATGTGCTGCTGCTCATCGGCGCCTATGACGAAAACAGCGGTGCGCTGCTGACCTCTGCCACGGTCAGTGCAGGCAGCCTGGACTCCGAGGTGTCCGTTGCTCTTCCGGAGCTGCCGGCCTTTTATGAACTGAAGGTCTTTGTGCTGGAGCCGGAGAGCTATGAGCCCCTCTGCGGCGCATATACCTCTACTTATTACACCTCCGCCATGCAGGCGCTCATGAGCAAGACCGTGGCGGACTTCCCCCAGGAGCAGGTGCTGAAGCTGGAGGAGAGCGACACCACCAACTTCGCCGTCTTTGCCACCGGCACGGTGCAGGCGGCGGAATCGCTTCACCAAAACAGATTGGCCAGACAGGAAAACGGAGTCTATGAGTTCCGTGACCCCTCCTATACCATGCAAAATCTGGAGGTGGGGCAGGTGCTGGCCTTTACCACCCTGGAGGGGGAGCTTCTGATCATCAAGGTGGCCGATGTGTCCGGCGTCGGAAGAATCTTAACCGTGGAGGCCGCCACGGAGGAGCTGAAGATCGAAGAGGTCTTTGACTATGTGAAGATCAACACCGACATGCCCACGGATCAGGCGGTGGTGGACGACAGCGACATGGACGAGGGCGTCACCTTCGAGGGCGTGGAAGGCCCCGACACCCGTGCCAACCACGGCCAGTGGGAGCATGAGTCCACCTTCAAGTTCGGCATGAAGGATTTTGAGATCGTGGACGGCTTAAAGCTGAGCTTTACGGTGGGTCTTACCTTCGGGGCGCAGCTGGAGTACTATCTGGCGGTGGGGGAGAACTCCTTTGTCCGTCTGGAGCTGTCCTATAAGCTGGGAGCGGAGTTCTCCGTAGAGGCGGAGCTGGCTGAGAAGGCCATTAAGCTGGCGGAGATCGCCGTGGTGCCTATTTTCGGCGTGAAATTCCTGGTGCGACCCTATTTTGTCATCTCTGCCAAGGCGAAAATCACCGCCTCCCTCACCTATTCCAGCAGCGGCGGCTATGTGGTCAGCGTCCGTGGAGGAAAGATCGACGGCCAGAAGCTCTATTCCAAGCCCAAGACCGAGAGCAAGATCGAGGCCGAGGGCACGGTATTCGTGGGTCTGAGAATGGTTCCGGCCATCAGCATCGTAACGGAGGGCCTGGCGGATGTGTCCATGGAATTTACGGCGGGCGTGGAGCTGAACGCCAAAACCGTGGGACTAAAATGCGACCCAAGCAACGACAAGCACCAATGCCAGCTGTGCATCGACGGCGTGCTCAGGGTGCGAGCCCAGATCGATATCAATCTGCGGATGCTCTATGTGTTCTATCTGGACGTGAATCTGCTGAAATACGAGCGCTATCTGGCGGATTTCTACTATTCCTTTGACTTAAATGAGTTCGGTTTTGGCATCTGCCCCAATGACAAGGGCTCTGCCCACAGCCTGATCTCCGGCCAGGAGTGCCTGCAGGCCGGTAACTGCGGCGATCTGAACTGGTTCTTCTACGATAACGGCACTCTCTACATCCGTGGCACCGGCACCATGAAGACCCCCGACGAATGGGAGGATCTGGCAGAGCAGGTGATCTACGTGATCGTGGAGAGCGGTGCGGAAAATATCTCCGAAAAAGCCTTCTACGGCTTCAGCAAGCTGGACACCGTGGAGCTGCCGGAGACCGTGGAGCTTATTGACGAATATGCCTTCTGCGGCTGCGAAAACCTCATGGAGGTGGAGCTGCCCGACGGCCTTGTGAGCCTGGGAGCCTATGCCTTCGGCCACTGCGACAGCCTGGCCTCCGTCACCGTGGGCAGCCAGCTGGAGAGCGTGGGCAACTGCGCCTTCCGCCGCTGCTATGCCCTGACGGACATCAGCTTCCCCACCGGTCTGGAGACCATCGGCACACGAGCCTTTGAGGAATGCACCTCCCTGCGCTCTGTGGGTCTGCCCATGACTCTGGTCAATCTGGGGGACGGGGCCTTTACCCGGTGCAGCGCCCTGGAGGAGATCTACCTGCCCGACCGCCTGGAGAACATGGGCGAGGAGTGCTTCTACTTCTGCACCTCTCTCACCGATGCCTATGTGGGCGACAGCATCGGGGATCTGCCGGACAGTACATTCTATGCCTGTCAGGCGTTGACCCGTCTGGAGCTGGCCGAGGGCATTACGGCCATCGGTCAGGCGGCCTTCTGGGATTGCGACAGCCTGATTACGGTAAATATTCCGGGTTCTGTGAAAATTCTGGAAAAATACGCCTTTATGAGCTGTGAAAATTTGGAAAATATTGGTCTGAACAGCGGCCTGGAGGAGATCCGGGGAGAGGCCTTCCGCAATTGCAGCAGTCTGCAGGCGGTGTATATGCCTCACACGGTCACCACCGTGTCCCTCCGGGCCTTTGAGGCCTGCGGCAGCCTGAGAACCGTGCGCTTCTCGGAAAGTCTGGAAGCCGTGGGGCGCATGAGCTTCTATGAGTGCAGCGCTTTGGAGTCCGTAGACCTGCCCGACAGCGTGACCACCGTGGAAGAAGATGCCTTCGCCTACTGCACAGGCATTGTCACGGTGGATCTGGGCGACGGGGTTACCACTCTGGAAAATGCCAGCTTCTATGGCTGCGAGGCTCTGGAGCGTATCCGCTTCAGCCCCGTGCTGGAGACCATTGGGGATGGCTCCTTCTGGTTCTGCGGAAAGCTCACCTCCGTAGACCTGCCCGACGGCCTGACAGAGCTGGGTGCCTATGCCTTCCAGGCCTGCGAAGCCCTCAGCGAGATCGATCTGGGACAGTCCCTGGAAATTCTGGGCGGCTGGTCGCTGAAGGGTACGGCGGTGCGCTCCGTCACCGTGCCTGCCACCGTGACCACCGTGGGCAACTGCGCCTTTGCGGAGTGCGAGCTGCTGGATACCGTGACCTTCATGGGCGATGCCCCCAGCTTCGGCAGACAGACCTTCTCGGAGACGGAGACCGTGGCCTACTATCCCTCCAACCGCAGCGGCTGGACGGCAGAGGTGCTGCAGGACTACGAGGGAACGGTCACCTGGATCCCCTTTGAAGCACCTGCCGCAAGCCAAAGCGCTCCTGCCCGTCGTCAGGGGGAGAAGGCCGGCGAAATGTCGGTCAGCGGCCTTTCCAACAGCGCCCGTTATCTGCTGGTCGTTGCCCACAGCCTGGAGGAGCCGCTGCTGACCCGGGAGAATCTGATCTATGCGGAGCAGCTGGTCTCCTATGCCGACGGTACCCTGACGGTCCGCTGGCAGCTGCCCCGGAATGTGGAGGCGGCCTGTGTGGCCCTCTACGGCGAGGACGGGGTGACGGTGCTGCAAAGCGCTGACAGGGAGCCCTGTGACGGCGGCGAAAATTGCCCCTGTCGGGTCTTTACGGATGTAAATCCTGCCATTTGGTACCATGAGGGCATTGATTTTGCCCTGAACAACGGCTTCTTTAACGGCATGAGCGCCACCACCTTTGCCCCCGACAGCCCCATGACCCGTGCCATGCTGGTGACGGTGCTGTGGCGCTATGCCGGAAGTCCTGCGGGCGGAAACGGCAGCTTTAGTGATGTACCCGGCGGCATCTGGTACAGCACCGCCGTGGCCTGGGCCTCCTCGGAGGGCGTGGTCAACGGCGTAGGCGGTGGCCGCTTCGACCCCGACGGCACCGTGACCCGTGAGCAGATGGCCACCATTCTCTACCGCTATTCTCTGTCCCTGGGCATTGATGCCTCCCAACAGGCAGATCTGAGCAGCTTCCCCGACAGCGGCAAGGTCAGCGGCTATGCCATGTCGCCCCTGGCCTGGGCAGTGGCGGAGGGCCTGATCACCGGCACCCAAAAGGGCGGTCAGGTCTACCTGGATCCCCAGGGCAGCGCCACCCGAGCCCAGGTGGCTACCATTCTGATGCGCTATATTTATAATGTAGTAGAGGGATAAGTGGAATGCAAGCCGCCGGAGGAGGGGAGAGCCCCCTCGCCCGGCGGCTTTTCCGCAGGAAAAAAGAGGAAAGATGAAAGGTGTGGATTTGGGATATTGATGCCGTCAAACAGAAATTTGCCGAACAGTTTGCCTGCACCAAAGACCCCCTTGTTAAAGGGGGTCGGATCGCCTTTCAGGCGATCCGGGGGGATTCGTGCAGGCAGTACGAATTCGCCGAAAGCCGTACGAAATAACGGTGTTGCGGCGTGCGGAATCCCTCCGAGTCGCCTTTTCAAGGCGACCCACCTC
>JAFUPG010000008.1 GCA_017481325.1 Oscillospiraceae bacterium | reverse complement strand
GGTTCGTTCCTATACTGAGGATCCTTTTCAAGTTGTCGCTGCCTCCCGTGAGATTGCCACGGCTCCCGTGGGGAGCCTCGCAATGACATGGGGGGTGGGTGGCGGTTCGTGCCTATACCGAGGGTCTTTTCATGTCGTTGCTTCCTCCCATGAGATTGCCACGGCTCCCGTGGGGAGCCTCGCAATGACATGGGGGGGGTGGGCGGCGGTTCGTGCCTATACCGAGGGCCTTTTCATGTCGTCGCTTCCTCCCATGAGATTGCCACGGCTCCCGTGGGGAGCCTCGCAATGACATGGGGGTGGTTGTGCTGTGTTTTGCGATGACACAGGCGGTCGGTTTGGCGATTTACCAGTCTTCTGATAAGTCTCTCCATGTGGGATTTGCCGTGGCAATCAGCTGCTCTTTTCTTATTCTCGACCAGCTTTTGATTTGCTTTTCCCTTTCGATCGCAGCTGTCACATCTGTCGTTGTCTCAAAGTAAATCAGTTTATGGACATGATATCTCTTCGTAAAGCCCTCCACCAATTCCTGCTTATGCTCCGATAATCGCCGATACAAATTATTTGTTACCCCAACATAAAGGACAGTATTATGCTTGTTCGTCAAAAAATATACGTAGTACTGCATTCTGTTAATCCCCTTTTTCTTTGGAAGCATCTAAAATGCCCATATATTTTATCTTTCGAACATAAGAATCGCAGTATCTTCTTTGTCATTGCGAGGAAGGGGCGAAGCCCTGACGTGGCAATCTTGCACGCTTTCCCTGCCATATAGAAGCTGCTTCGGCGAATTCGAAGGGTGGGCGGCGGCTCGTTCCTGTGTCGAGGGTCTTTTCATGTCGTCGCTTCCTCCCGTGAGATTGCCACGGCTCCCGTGGGGAGCCTCGCAATGACATGGGAAGGTGGATTGTCGGTTCGTTCCTGTGTCGAGGGTCTTTTCATGTTGTCGCTTCCTCCCGTGAGATTGCCACGGCTCCCGTGGGGAGCCTCGCAAGGACATGGTAGGGGAGTTCGGCTATCATCGTTTTACAGGCAAAGAGGGAGATGCATTGCATCTCCCTCTTTTCGATGCTTTATTTCTTCTTCAGAGCCTCACGGATCTTTGTGCAGAGGCCCTCGGTGGTGAGGCCGTATGCCTCTAAGACGGCGGCGGCGGTGCCGCTGCGGCCGAATTCGTCGTTGACACCGTGGCGAACCAGGGGGGTGGGGCAGTTTTCGCTGAGGAACTCTGCCACTGCGCCGCCCAGACCGCCGATAACGGAATGCTCCTCGGTGGTGACGATGCAGCCGGTCTCCTGGGCTGCCTTCAGAACCAGCGCCTCATCCAGGGGCTTGATGGTGTGCATATCGATGACACGGACGGAAACGCCTTCGCCTGCCAGAACATCGGCGGCCTTCAGGGCCAGCTGCACCATCATGCCGGTGGCGATGACGGTGACATCGGAGCCGTCCTTCAGGGTAGCGCCCTTGCCCAGCTCAAACTTGTAGCCCTCGATCTCGTCGGTGACGGTCTCCACGGCGGCTCTGCCCAGACGGAGGTAGGCGGGACCGTCGTAGTTCAAGAGAGCCTCAACGGCCTGCTTCATCTCGTTGCCGTCGCAGGGGTTGACCACGGTCATGCCGGGAATGGCACGCATCAGGGCCAGATCCTCCACGCTCTGGTGGGTTGCGCCGTCCTCGCCCACGGACAGACCGCCGTGAGAGCCCACGACCTTTACATTCAGGCCGGGGTAGGCGATGGAGTTGCGCACCTGCTCCCAGGCTCTGCCGGAGGCGAAGATGGCAAAGGTATTGGTAAAGGGCTTGAAGCCGCAGGCAGCCATGCCGGCAGCCACGCCGGTCATATTGCACTCGGCGATGCCCATGTCGAAGAAACGCTCGGGGTACTTGGCGGCAAAGCCCTTGGTCATGGTGGCATTGGCCAGGTCGGCATCAAACACCACCAGCTCGGGATACTTCTCTGCCAGCTCTACCAGCGCCTCACCGTAGGCGCCACGGGTTGCGATTTTGCCTGCCATATTACTTGCCCTCCAATTCTGCTAACTTGGCCTCGACCTCTGCCTTGGCCTGTTCGTACTGCTCGTCGTTGGGTGCTTTACCGTGCCAGCCAAAGTTGCCCTCCATAAAGGAGACGCCCTTGCCCTTGACGGTCTGAAGCAGGATCATGGTGGGCTTGCCCTTGCAGGCTCTGGCCCGGGCAAAGGCATCCAGCAGGGCCTCGAAATCGTGGCCGCAGACCTTGATCACGTTCCAGTTAAAGGCCTCGAACTTCTTATCCAGAGGCTCGGAGGGCATGACATCCTTGGTAGCGCCGTCGATCTGCAGACCGTTGACGTCCACCATGGCGCAGAAATTATCCAGGCCGTACTTGGCGGCGGACATGGCGGCCTCCCAGACCTGACCCTCGGCGATCTCGCCGTCGCCCAGGACACAGTAGACACGGTAGTCCTTCTTTGCCACCTTGCCTGCCAGAGCCATGCCCACTGCGGCGGAGATGCCCTGACCCAGAGAGCCGGTGGACATATCCACGCCGTTGACATGCTTCATCTCCGCATGGCCGGAGTAGTGTGCCTTAATGGAGCGGAAGAGCTTGATATCTTCCACGGGGAAGAAGCCCCGCAGCGCCAGCACAGAGTAAAGAGCGGGGGAGCAGTGACCCTTGGACAGCACGAAGCGGTCACGGTCGGGGTTCTTGGAATCTGCGGGATCTACGTTCATCTCGTTGAAATAGAGTGCGGTAATGGCATCAATGGCGGATAAGCTGCCGCCAATGTGGCCGGAGGCTGCGGTGTGGACTGCGTCCAGCGCCAGAAGACGGGCACGGTAGGCCATCACTTCCAGCTGCTTGCTGCTGAGTTTTTCCATATGGGTTGCATCCTTTCCGTTATATTTCATTACTGATTCGTATTTGCTGCAAAATCGTAGGTATAGAATTCCTTGCGCAAGTAGTGCTGCACGATCAGGAAGTCCGTGTAAAGCTGCTGACCCTCTTCGCTCAGGTCATAGACCATCTCGCCGTCCTCGATATAGAGGAAGTCCCGGTGCATCACAGGGATATGCTCCCGCACACTGCGCTGGTACTGGATCCAGCTTGATCCCTCCCATCCGCAGGCATCGAAGAGCTCCGTCATCAGGAAGGCGGGAGAGATGGTGTGCCCCTCGCCCCGGAAGTCCCGACCCAGCACCTCTTTCGCCGCATCGTTGGCCCAGATAAAGTAGGGTACGGAGAACATATCCCGGCAGCCGTCGGGAGTGTAGACGGAGTCGTTGAGCCCCAGGAGGGGGTAGTAGCAGTTGGCGTTGCCAAAGCTGGCCTTGTGGTCGCCGAAGAAGAGGAGCACCACAGGTTCCTCGTCCTCCCGGAACTGATCCACATAGGCGCTGACCTGGTCGCCGGTGTCCTTGATGCCGTGGAGGTAGTTATTGATCAGATAGTAGGCCTCGTCATTAAGGCCCTCGTGGGAGATGTACTCCGCCCCGTCCAGGGCGGTGGTGTTATAGGGGCTGTGATTCTGATAGCTGATGCTGTAGGAGAAGTAGGGGGCATCCCCCCGGGTCTGCTCCTCGTAGATCCGCCGCAGCTCCGGGAAGAAGAAGGCATCGTCGGCGTGATCCACCTGGGAGGCCTGCCACCAGTAGTTCTCCGTCAGGAGATAGCGGTCAAAGCCCAGGCAGCGGTTTACATCCGCCCGCTCATAGAACCACTCATAGCCCGGATGGGAGCCATCGGTATAGTAGCCGTTGGCCCCGAAGTAATGGACAAAGGAATTGGTCTGGCCCCGGTAGTTGGGCTGGGGGAAGGTAAATCCCGTCAGGAAGGAGCGCTCGGCATTGTTGGTGCCGCCGCCGATGGTGTCGGAGATCAGGGTGCCGTGGTAGCACTCCTGCAAAAGGGCGTGGTAGGACTCGTAGGGGTCGGAGGTGAAGTGGATGCTGTCATAGACCGACAGATCCGCAAAGCTCTCCAGCATGGTCACCACCACATTCACCTGCTGCTCCTGAGGGATGGGCTTGTCCTCATAAGCGCCCAGCAGCTCCTGGGCCCGCTGGGCCGAGTAGCCCTCGGGCAGCTCCGGGAAGCTCTCGGCCACGGAGTCCAGGAAGGAGTAGATAAAGCCCTTGGAGGCGTAGTTCTCCGCATCCTTCCAGACGTTAAAGACCTCCTGGTTCACATAGAGCATCTCGTCATAGCGGTCCGTATCCCGGTAGACCCCCTGCCAGAGGCCGAAGCCCGCCGCCGTCACGGCGCAGAAGCTCAGCACCCGGATCCACCAGCGCTTCCCCTTCACCCGGGCCCGGCCGTAGCGCAGCAGCACCAGGCTGCCCGCCACCAGCAGGAACACAGAGATATAGAACCAGTTGGGCAGGATCAGCTCATAAGAGCCTGCGATCCCCACGCCCTCCTTGGCCACGGAGAAGTCGGAGAAAGTAAAGGGGTCACCCCGGAGGGCGATCTTGAAATAGTTGACAAAGCTGAGCCCCAGGAAGGTAATGCCGGTAAGCAGATAGGAGATCCAGGCCCGGTTGGTCAGGGCGTACAGCAGCAGCATTACCAACAGCACCGGCGCAAAATTGAACAACAGCACATCGGCATCGTCCAGATAGGCAAAAAAGCGCCGACGCTCAAAGGTAATAGAGCCGATGATCAGGCAGAGGCAGGTGATGCCCACCGCTGCCAGTACCATCAGCCCCAGGGTCAGGACCCAGGAGAGGCCGGAGGAGTACTCCGGCGGCTTCCTGAGGCGCTGCCAAAAAGCTTTCAGCTTCTCTTTCATCAGAAGGCCAGCTTCTCAGCCAGGTAGCTCTTCAGCTGGGCAATGGGGATACGCACCTGCTCCATGGTGTCACGGTCACGGACGGTGACAGCGTTGTCGGCGGGGGTGTTCTCGTCGCCAACGGTCTCGAAGTCCACGGTGATGCAGAAGGGAGTGCCGATCTCGTCCTCACGGCGATAGCGCTTGCCGATGGAGCCGGCATCGTCGAAGTCCACCATGAAGTCCTTCTGGAGCTCACGGTAGATCTCCTCAGCGGCGGGGGAGAGCTTCTTGCTCAGGGGCAGCACGGCGGCCTTGAAGGGAGCCAGAGCGGGGTGCAGACGCAGCACGGTACGCACATCGTCGTTGCCCTTCTTGTCCTGACCCACCACTTCCTCGTCGTAGGCATCTACCAGGAAGGCCAGCACGCTGCGCTCCACACCCAGAGAGGGCTCGATGACATAGGGGATGTAGTGCTCGTTCTTCTCCTGATCGTAATAGGTCATGTCCTTGCCGGAGGTATTCTGGTGCTGGCTCAGGTCGTAGTCGGTACGGTCGGCCACGCCCCACAGCTCGCCCCAGCCGAAGGGGAAGAGGAACTCAAAGTCGGTGGTAGCCTTGGAGTAGAAGCACAGCTCGTCGGGATCATGGTCACGGAGACGGAGATTCTCCTCCTTGATGCCCAGGTTCAGCAGCCACTGCTTGCAGAAGCCACGCCAGTAGGCAAACCACTCCAGGTCGGTGCCGGGCTGGCAGAAGAACTCCAGCTCCATCTGCTCGAACTCACGGACACGGAAGATGAAGTTGCCCGGGGTGATCTCGTTACGGAAGGACTTGCCGATCTGGCCGATGCCGAAGGGCAGCTTCCGACGGGTGGTACGCTGGACATTGGTGAAGTTGACAAAGATGCCCTGTGCGGTCTCGGGACGGAGATAGACGGTGTTCTTGGCATCCTCGGTGACACCCTGGAAGGTCTTGAACATCAGGTTGAACTGACGGATGTCGGTGAAGTTATGCTTGCCGCAGGTGGGGCAGGGGATGTTGTGCTCCTCCACAAAGGCCTTCAGCTCCTCGTTGGAGAAGGCATCGATGGGCGTGGGCAGCGTCAGACCCTGCTCGGCGCAGAAGTCCTCGATGAGCTTATCGGCACGGAAACGCTCCTTGCACTCACGGCAGTCCATGAGGGGGTCGGAGAAGCCGCCCAGATGGCCGGATGCCACCCAGGTCTGGGGGTTCATGAGGATGGCGGAGTCCAGACCCACGTTGTAGGGGTTCTCCTGGACGAACTTCTTCCACCAGGCACGTTTGATGTTGTTCTTCAGCTCAGCGCCCAGAGGGCCGTAGTCCCAGGTGTTGGCCAGGCCGCCGTAGATCTCGGAGCCTGCGAACACAAAGCCTCTGCCCTTGCAAAGAGCAACGATTTTTTCCATGGTTTTTTCAGTATTTTTGAGCATAGTTTTGCCTCCGAAAACAGAATTTCTCTAATTTACTATTATACCCTCTCCGCTCATTTCTGTCAATACAAAACCAATCCGAGTTTTTTCGAGGAATTTGCGTTTTCCCTCTTTCTTTTCTGAAAAAATATTGGTATAATGGTCTAAAATCCCCGAAGGAGTGAACTTATGCGCCGCCTGTGGAGCGTTTTGATCTGCCTGGTTCTGTTGCTGAGCCTGCTTCCCGTCCCTTCGGCAGAGGCTGCAAGCACCATCGAGCAGCAGATCGGTCTTTTTATTGAACAGAATAAGCTTTCTCCGGAGAATTTTTCTCTGAGCTATTATAATGCCACCACCGGCGAGTCCTGCGCCTACAATCCCGACGTGATGATCCCTGCCGGCTCCCTCTGGATGCTGCCGCTGCATATGTATTTTTCCGAGCAGGAGAGTCTGGGTGTCTATGACCCCTCCTTTGACCGCCCGGCGGACGAGTTTACCATCGCCGGCCTGACCCTGAAGGAGTGCCGCTATGAGTCGCTGCTCCTGGGCCGGGAGAACGTGGCTCTGGCCATGCGGGACTATCTGGGCGGCCACGAGAGCTATAAGATCCTGGTCAACGAGGCCTTTGGCCATCTCCCGGAGAAGGCCCTGAACCGGGATTACCTGGGGGGCAATTGTTTTAATGTCACCTTCTGGATGAACTGCTTCCGGGAGCTGACAGAGCATCCCATGACCTATGACGACCTGAACCGCAACTATACCATCCTCCAGACCGCCGATGCCCTGGCGGGCTATGGCCGGGGCTTTACCATCTACCAGCTCCGTGGGGAGGAGGACGGCTGGATCACCGCCATGGCCAAGGTCTGGGGCTCCGAGGCTTACAGTCTGGTGTGCAGCATCCGTGCGGATGTGGACGGCGACCGCCTTCTGGGCGAGCTGAACCGGCTGGTCTGCGACTTTGTGGAGGAGCAGGCGGATCTCTCCCAGCGCATCACCATCGCCACCACCGAGATGCGGGATCTCAGTGTGGCCACCGATAACCACAACCAGTCCGGCGAAATGCTGCGCTGGATCGGCATTGCCATCGGCGGCGCCCTGGGTGTGGCCGCCCTCATCGCCCTGCCCGTGTGGATCATCCGCCGCCGCAAAGACGACGTGTACTGCGATTAAGGCGAATGCCCTAATTCATGGGGCGCAGGCCCCAAATATGAAGAGCGTACCGATATCTTTCGGTACGCTCTTTTGGCGTTTTGACGCTGTTTACTTGCAGGCGGCGGCGATGAGCTCGGCGCAGCGTTCCTCGCCCAGAACGGCGCTGTTGAGGCAGAGGTCGTAGTTCTGGGTCTGACCCCAGTTGCGGCCGGTGTAGTTTTTATAATAGACCTTGCGCTTCTGATCCTTCTCGTTCAGGCGCTTTTCGGGGCTGCGGTCGGTCTCGCCGTAGCGCTCCACAATGCGCTTGGCACGGCTCTCCTTGTCGGCATAGATGAACACATGGAGGCAGTCCTTCCGATCCCGCAGCACATAGTCGGCGCAGCGCCCCACGATGACGCAGTTACCCTTTTCGGCCAGCTCCTCGATGAGCTTGGTCTGGGCGATGTAGAGCTTGTCGGGCATGCTGAGGCTCTCGGCGGAGTACTGTCCGGCGGTGGCCAGAGCGAAGAGCAGGCTGCTTCTGGCGCTGGCGTACTCGCCGCTCTCCTCAATGAAGGCTGGAGAAAAACCGCTGCGCTTGGCGACCTCGTTGGTCAGCTCCTTGTCGTAGAAATCGTAGCCTAATTTTTCTGCCAGCAGCTTGCCGATACTGCGGCCGCCGCTGCCGAATTCCCGGCTGATGGTAATGATACGTTTCATAGGAAACCTCCTTTGGACGAGATGGAAGTGTGAGTGAATCGTAGAAACTAATAACTAATCGCTAAAAACGAAGAACTTAAGGTGTGCCTACGGCACGGATTTGGAATGTTTCGTCCGTCAAACAGAAATTTATCGAACTGTTGATAATTCGATTTATGCAACATAGCGTTTACGCGCAGCGGGGGAGGGGGTCTTGGGGGAGGGCGAATTTGGGCTGTCGGGGGTAGTGTCGAAACGTAGAAGTGTTACCACAGCACAATCTGAGCGCCTCCCCCAAGTC
>JAFUPG010000088.1 GCA_017481325.1 Oscillospiraceae bacterium | reverse complement strand
GCGGTTCGTCCCTATATCGAGCGTCTTTTCAAGTCGTCGCTTCCTCCCATGAGATTGCCACGGCTCCCGTGGGGAGCCTCGCAATGACATTGCGTAATATGAAACCTTGCTCATAGCCAAAAAATCCTCCTAATACGGGAGACTTCGGCAGTGGAAAACAGCCCGACAAATTTCTGTTTGACGGGCGAAATGTTCAAAATCCGTGCCGGAGGCTCTTTCATTTTCAATTATCAATTTTCAATTTTCAACTTCCTCCCCGTTCCCGGGGGACGAAAAATCTCCGCCGACCTTTTGGGTCAGCGGAGATGCTTGTTTCATTACGCTCTTTCGTAAAGCTCTGCCAGGTGGCGGATCTTTTTGGCCAGTTCTTCGGTGAGCTGGCCGGGCTGCAGGCGCCAGCTCCAGTTCCTGGTGCTCAGGAGGCCGGGCTCGTTCATGCGGCTCTCGGCTCCCAGCTCCAGATAGTCCTGAATCTGGGCGATGAAGGTATCGGCCACGCTGGACATACCGGCACGGAGGATGCCCCAGAGGATCTGGTCATTGCGCTCCAGACCCAGATAGTCACGGACATAGGCCAAAATTTCCTCATCCTGACCCTGAAGCCACTGCACCAGAGTCTCATTGTCGTGGGTGCCGGAGTAGCAGATGGCATTGGTCTCGTAGCGGTGGGGCAGATAGTTGCTGGCCTCACGGGGGTCAAAGGCGAACTCCAGGATCTTCATGCCGGGATAGCCGGAGGCCTTCTGCAGCTGGATAACCTCGGGGGTCAGGAAGCCCAGGTCTTCCGCAATGAGCTTCAGATCCCAGAAGCTGCCCTTCAGGGCGTTGATAAAGTCATGGGAGGGGCCGGGAACCCAGTGGCCGTTACGGGCGGTGGTGTCGCCGTAGGGCACGAACCAGTAGCTCTCCAGACCACGGAAATGGTCGATGCGGATCACGTCAAAGAGCTTGGAGGCGGCGGCGATGCGGCTCTTCCACCAGCTGTAGCCGTCCTGACGCATTTTTTCCCAGTCGTAGAGGGGGTTGCCCCAGAGCTGGCCGTCGGCGGAGAAGCAATCGGGGGGACAGCCTGCCACGCCTACGGGCTTGCGGTTCTCATCCAGCTGGAAGAGCTGGGAATTTGCCCAGGTGTCGCAGGAGTCAAAGGGCACGTAGATGGGCAGGTCGCCGATGATCTGAATGCCCAGGGAGTGAACATAGTTGCGCAGGTCGTTCCACTGGCGGTAGAAGAGGAACTGGAGGAAGATGAAGAAATTCATATCCTCGGCCAGAACGGTGGCGTAGCTGTCGCAGGCGCCGGGGTGGCGCAGACGGATCTCCTCGGGCCAGTTGTCCCAGGACTCCATATTGCGGCTGCGCTTCAGCGCCATAAAGAGGGCGTAGTCCTCCAGCCAGGAATTTTCCCGGCGGAAGGTCTGCACGGCCTCATCGTAGCGGTCTCTGCCACGGAGGTAGGCCTTGTACAGCAGGTCAAAGCGGACGTAGAACTGGAAACCGTAGTCCACACGCTCTTCGGAGCAGGACCAGTCGATGGCATCCAGCTCCTTCTGCTCCAGAAGGCCGTCCTCACGCAGGAGATCCAGGTCGATGAAGTAGGGGTTACCGGCACAGGTGCTGAAGGATTGATAGGGGCTGTCACCGTAGCTGGTGGGGCCAATGGGCAGGATCTGCCAGTATTTCTGGCCTGCCGCCTTCAGGAAATCCGCAAAATCGTAAGCTGCCTTGCCCAGGGTGCCGATGCCGTAGGGCGAGGGCAGAGAGGAGATGTGCAATAAAATGCCGCTTGCTCGCATAGTTTTCAATCCTTCCTTGCAACGCTGGCGTTGAGCACCAGCTCATAGGGTACTTTTTCGTGGGAAGCGGGGCTGTGCTTTTCGATGCCCTCCAACAGGAGGCGCAGGCCACGCTTTGCCAGAAGATCTGCCTGCTGACCGATGGTGGTCAGCTTGGGGATGTAATAATTGCCCATCTCGATACCGTCATAGCCGATGACGGACACGTCCTCAGGCACACGGAGTCCCAGATCCGTCAGACCACGGATGGCACCGATGGCCATAACGTCGGACATGGCGAAAATGGCGCTGACGTTGTGGCGCTCCAGCAGCTCCTGGGCCGCCCGATAGCCGCCCTCCATGGAGAAGGGGGATCGGACGCAGTAGTCCACCCACAGGGACAGCCCCCGCTCTTCGTAGGCACGGCAGCAGCCCTCATAACGGCGGCGGCTGGGGCCGGAGCAGGTGATATCACCGCTGATGATGCCGATGCGGTCATGTCCCATGGAGAACAGATGCTCAATGGCGCACTGAGCCGCCGCAGCGTCATCGGTGGTGACGGAGGAGAGGTTGTGGAATTCCAGCTCGGAGGCATCGGAGGTCAGAAGCACCGAGGGCAGGCGGATATTCTCAAAGCTGCGGGCAAAGAGACGGTCGTCGCCGCCCAGGAACAGAATGCCCTGGGGCTTTACCTCCCGGACACGCCGGATGGCACGCTGCACCGCATCCTCCTTCTCGTCCACGTAGTCCACGGTCAGGGAGTAGCGGGTCAGGGAGAGCTCGCCCTGGATATGCTCGATCATATGGGCGAAGAGCTCGTTGGAGGTACCGGTGACCATCACCAGAATACCCTCGCCGTACTGCTGCTTGAGGTGCTTGGCGTTGGTGTTGAGCTGGAAGCCGCTTTTTTTCACGTGCTCCAGGATGATCTTGCGGGCCTTGTCGCTGACATTGGGCTGGTCGTTGAGCACACGGGAGATGGTGCCGACGGAATAGCCGGTCTCCCGTGCCAGATCTTTAATGGTCATAATGTATCCTTCCTGCCCCCGAAAAAGGGGGACAGCCAGTTAATGTTACAGCTGGAAACGTTCCAATGTAGATTAGGATATAGTATAACTCTTTTTCGGACAATTTGCAACAATTTTTAGGAAAATAATAAATTTTTTTAGAAGTTTAGCCCTTTACCGCACCGGCAGCCACGCCCTTGATGATATGCTTCTGGCAGAAGAGGTAGACGATGATAATGGGCAGGATGCTGAACATCATGACCGCCATGGTAGCGCCCAGGTCTACGGTGCCGTAGCTGCCCTGGAGGTACTGCACATGGATGGGGATGGTCTTGTACTTATTGATATCCAGAACCAGGTAGGGCAGGAGGTAGTCGTTCCAGACCCACATAACTTCCAGAATGCCAACGGAGATCAGGGTGGGCTTCAGCATGGGCAGCACCACGGAGAAGAAGGTGCGCAGAGGGCCGCAGCCGTCGATGGCGGCAGCCTCTTCGATCTCCAGAGGCAGGCTCTTGACAAAGCCGGTGAACATGAAAATAGCCAGACCTGCGCCAAAGCCCACATAGATAATGGGAATGGTCCAGGGGGTGTTGAGCTTCAGCTGGGTGGCCACAGTGACCAGGGGGAACATAACCATCTGGAAGGGGACGATCATGGAGAAGACGCAGCCGAAGTAGAAGATCTTGGAGAACTTGCCGCCCACACGGGAGATATACCAGGCAGCCATGGAGGTGGTCAGGAGGATCAGCACCACAGAGACCACGGTGATCAAAAGGCTGTAGACCAGGGACTTCCAGAAGGGATAGTTACCGAAGGTCATGCCCTTGAGGTAGTTGTCGAAGCCCATGAAGGTATCCTCGTTGGGCAGGGCGAAGGTGTCGGTGTTGATGGAGCCGTTTTCCTTAAAGGAGTTGATGGCAACCATGACGATGGGCATGATGTACATCACGCAGACCAGAGCAAAGAGAACGGAGATCACGATTCCCCATACATCTGTTTTTTTCTTTTTCTTCAGGGGCGTGCTCATTGCTGCACCTCCTTTTTACGGGTAGAGACCAGCTGCAGGACAGCCAGGGTGCCAACCAGCAGGAAGAACAGCACGGCCTCGGCCTGTGCCACGCCCTTCCAGTTGTTGTTGATGGCGTTGGTGTTGTAGATGTGCAGGGCCAGCATCTCGGTTTTGAGGATCTGGCTGGTGCCCTCGTAGACCATGGGAGAGCCGCCGGTGAGGGCCAGGTTCTGGTCAAAGAGCTTGAAGGAGTTGGTCAGGGTCAGGAAGACGCAGATGGTGATGGAGGGCATGACGTTGGGAATGGTCACATGCCACAGGGTCTGCCATCTGCCGGCGCCGTCGATGGTGGCGGCTTCCATCATGTCCTCCGGAATGGCCTGCAGGCCGGCGATGTAAATGATCATCATATAGCCGATCTGCTGCCAGGCTACCAGGATCACCAGACCCCAGAAGCCATAGCTGGAATTGGTGAGCATGGGCTCCCAGTTGATGCCACGGAGAATGGCATCGAAGATCAGCTTCCAGATATAGCCCAGAACAATGCCGCCGATGAGGTTGGGCATGAAGAAAACCGTACGGAAGATGTTGCTGCCCTTGAGCTTCTGGGTCAGAGCGTAGGCCAGGGCGAAGGCCAGCACGTTGATCAGGACGATGGACACCACCGCATAGAGGGTGGTAAAGCCGAAGGCATTGAGGAAGCCCTTGTCCTGGAAGGCCTTGATGTAGTTATTGATACCGTCCCAGTGGAAGTCCACAGGGGAGGTGAATTTGCAGAAGGAGCGGTAAAGACCCATAATAAAGGGGTACAAGAAACCGATACAGAAGGCTACGAGAGCCGGGAGGACAAAAATGGGGAAGCACCGCTGAATGGGTCTGCGCAGCAGCTTACTGTTCAGAGCGGTGGGGTCGTATTTGGGGACTTTTTTCTTTTTCTTGGGCATCAGCGCCTGGGGCTCCACGTCGCCCAGGGGTTGGAGATTCTGCATCGAATCGATGCTCTGGATATCGTTGTTCTTATTCATAGGCTGCAATTCCTTTTTTCAGACTCCGGCAAAGGGAGAGGGCGGATCTTGGTCGAATAAAGCGTAAAAGGGCGGAAACTACGCATAGGGCGTGCGTTAGACGCACGCCCTATGGAACAGGTTTTTCAGAAATTAGCCGTTCTGAGCAGCCCACTGGGTGGCCCAGCCGTCTACGAATGCGGTCTCCACAGCGGCCCAGTCGCCGGTGCCTGCGGAGTAAGCGATCAGAGCGTCAACAACACCCTGTCTCCAAGCGTCGACATTGGGAGTGTAGTTGAAAGCCCAGGTCACGGTGTACTTGCCCTCAGCCATCAGAGCGTTGGCATCGTTGAAGAACACGTTGGAGGATTCCTTGGCAGCCTTGAAGGGGATGGGGCCGAACTGCTCAGCCATCATCTTGGTGCCCTCGTCGGAGGTGACAACCCACTTCAGGAACTCCAGGGTAGCCTTCTGGTCGGCCTCGGAAGCCTTGGCGTTGACAGCCCAGCAGTTCTCGGTGCCGCAGCACAGACCTGCATCAGCTTCGCCCTCGGCGCCGCAGTAGATGGGGATCATGGTCATGTTGGTGACACCGGCCTCGGTCAGACCGGCGTACTCCCAGGTGCCCTGCTGATGGAACACAGCCTCGCCATTGACGAACTCAGCCTTGGACTGGTCGCCGGTAGCAGCAGCCAGCTCGGTGGGAGCGACGGTAGCGTTGTTGATGTACAGGTCCCAAATGTTCTTGTAGTAGCCCAGAGCTTCGCCGGTGATGGTGGCGGAGTCAGCGTTGACGCCTTCGTAGAACAGAGGCATGTTGGCCAGGTGGCCGGAGAATCTCCAGGAAGAGGAGCTGTCCAGACCGGCAGAGGTGAAGGCAGAGAAGCCCAGCTCGTCCTTACGGGCAGTGATGTCTTCCACGATGGTCTTCAGGGAAGCGAAGTCCTTGATGTCGGCAACGGAGTAGCCGGCCTTGGCCAGCAGGTCGTTGTTGACGATGATGCCAAAAGCTTCGTAGCAGTAGCCGGCAGCATAGGTCTTGCCATCCTCGCCCTTCAGGTTGAAGTCCTCGGTGGTCATTTCGTTCAGGAAGTCGGTGCCGTCGAGAGCCAGGCAGTAGTCCTTCCAGGTCTCCAGGCCGGCCAGGTTGCCGCACTGGAACAGGGTGGGCATATCTTCCTTGGTCATCTCAGCGGTGAGGGTGTCGGAGTAGGTGCCGGAAGCAGCGGTAACGACCTTAACTTCCACGCCGGTCTTCTCGGTGTACAGAGTTGCCAGTTCCTGCCAAGCTTCGTCAGCTTCGGGCTTGAAGTTCAGGAAATAGACAGAACCCTTGTCCTCTTCCTTGGAGCAGCCGGCAAACAGGCAGGCTACCATGCACAGAACGAGGAGCATTGCGATGATCTTCTTCATTTTCATTCCTCCATAGTAATTTTTGTAAGGCCATGAACCTTACGTTGATGTAATCAAGCTGGAAACGTTTCCAACTTACAGGATATAGTATACTCCCATTTTTGGGAATTTTCAATGAAATTTTGAACAAAACAGGAAAATTTGCCCATTTGCATAATTTTTCATGAGGAATTTGTGGAATGTGACAAGAACGGATGGAGGCAACGACAGAGGTCATAGCGTCGACCCCGGCGCCCCCACCGTCGAACCCCGTAGGGGCGAACCCACGCACCACCGTCGAACCCCGTAGGGGCGAACCCACGTGTTCACCCGTGGCACTACCGTCAAATAGATGTTTATGGTTGAGCTAATGGCTAATAACTAATAGCTAATAACTGAGGTATCGGCTCCGCCGATGAGTATTCAAATTAATATTTATCGAACTGTATGCTTCCGCCCAAAACCTCATTGCCAATAGAAGTACAGGCTACCGAAAAGCCATGTCATTGCGAGGAGGCATTTATGCCGACGTGGCAATCTCCTCTATAAATGTTCCGAATATATGGAAATTTGGTACAAAACGGAGGCTTTATGAATACAGATTGCCACGTCGCTATGCTCCTCGCAATGACATTGCGTGATTTGAAGCCTTACTCATAGCCTGAAATCCTTTCTAATATGGAAGGCTTTGGCTGCTGCAAACTGTTCGGCAAATCTCTGTTTGACGGAACAAATATTCCAAATCCGTGCCGAAGGCACACCTCAGTTTTTAGTCCTTAGTTCTTAGTTATTAGCTCCAAAACAGCCCGACAAATTTCTGTTTGACAGGCTAAATATTCAAAATCTGTGCCGAAGGCACACCTCAGTTATTAGTCCTTAGCCCTTAGTTATTAGTTCCCAAACAGACCTTCATATTTCCCCTTGACCTTGACGCATCGTAGCACAGCTCCGACCCGGCTGCACCAAATCATTTCAAATCCATGGATACCTCCGTTATTCACCATTCGCCCCCTTCTCAGGGGGGATTCCACTTTTTTTACGGACTCTGCTATGATGGGGAAAAAGAAAGGAGTGATTTTATGTTGAAAGATTCGGTGTACGACCTTTCGCTGGACGTACAGGGCCGGGGCATGCAGACCACAGTGCCGGTGAAACGGGGGGATTCCGCACGCTGCCTGCGGCTCCGTCTGACCCAGTCCGGCAGGCACTATGCCATGGAGGAGGACTGCACAGCGGTGCTTACGGCCCGAAAACCCGATGACACGGTGATCTACAACCAATGCATCGTGGAACAGGGACTGGCGCTTTACCGCCTGACGGGGCAGGAGACCAACAGCCCCGGGGCGGTGCGCTGCGAGCTGCGGCTCTATGACGCTGGGGGCAAGCTGCTCACCTCTCCGGCCTTCTGCCTTATGGTGGAGGACACGGTCTACGACGATGAGGCGGTGATGGACAGCTCTCCGGAGTTTACCGCTCTGACGGCGCTGGTGACCCAGGCAAAGGCGCTGCTGGCGGCAGGAGAGAATTTTGCGGACAAGGCGGCGCTGGAGGAGTTGGCGGCATTTGTGGGGGAGCCGGAGGCGCTGAACACGGCGGCGAAGGAGAATCTGGTGGCGGCGGTCAACGAGCTGCAGGGGCTGCTCGCCCAGTGCCGCCGACCGGTGGAGGTCTATGGGGAGGCGCCCATGGATGGCTTGCATTATGAGGCTGCGGTGGAGGGCCTGGTGGTGGAGTCCGGGCTGGAGATCCTGCTGACGGTGGCAAGCACCAATCAGGGGGCTTGCGATCTGGCCATTAATGGCGGCGAAGCCTATCCTCTGTGCTACCGTCCCGGCTATTTCTCGGGCAGCAATTATCTCCGGCCGGAGCTTCGAATGCCTCTGGAGGCGGAAATGCTGCTGCGTGGTGCGGAGTATGTGTTCCGCTTTGACGGCTACAGCTGGATCTTGCAGAGCTTCCTTGCGCTGCCCGATGAGGGCGGCTGCGAGATCCCGGCACAGGACGAGGAGCCGGAGGCCGAGGACGGGGCGCTCTGGATCGACACCGATGCAGAGCCGGAGAGCGCCGGATATGTGACCACGGAAGTGCTGGCAGCTGCGCTGGAAACAGCGGATGAGACACAGAAAGCCTACACCGACGGGGCCATTGCGGCGGCGCTGGCCGGGATCGGCGTAGCAGAGGAGGGAGCGTATTGAGCAGGATCTTCATTGACGAAGCTACGCTGAGTGCCATCGGAGATGCCATCCGCAGCAAGGAGGGCAGCGAGGCTCTGATCCCAACCACACAGATGGCGCAGCGGATCACGGAGCTGCCCTCCGACGGCACGGGCAATTCCGTTGCGGAGAATGCCATGGTGCTGCAAATGTACTCCCTGAACGATCTGGGGCAGGCAAACAGCACGCTGAATCTGGCCAATGTGACCAGCCTGTTTTACTTCTGCTGCTGCACCAGCACCAAGCAACCGCAGCGATTGAACACCATGGTGGAAGAGCTGACGGTGAACTGCAGCCAGAAGATCGCCCAGGCGAACAATTTTTTATATTTCCCGAAGACGATGCCGGACACAACGCTGCGAAAGCTTACCCTGAACGCAGATTTGAGCACAGCCAAAAGCTTTTCCAATCACTTAGCAAACTTTATCGCTTTGGAGGAGATTGCAGGGACACCTTTGGATCTGTCCTCGGCAACCAATGTAGGCTATTTTATGCAGCAAATGACCGCACTTCGGGAGATCCGCTTTCAGGGGATCATCGGCCTTTCGCTGGATCTCAGCGAGGCTCCGGTGCTCTCGGCGGCGAGTATGGAGAGCGCCATTTCCTGCCTCTCCGGCAGCGCTTCCGGGCTGACATTGACCCTCAGTGCGGCGGCGGTAAATGCCGCCTTTGAGACCGCAGAGGGAGCAGGCGACGGTTCTCAGTCCGCAGCCTGGGCGGCGCTGATCGCCACCAAGTCCAACTGGACCATTTCACTGGTTTAAGGAGGAGAATATATGGAACGCAAAGTTTTGATCGCCTCCGAAGGGATGCTGCTGACGGACGGCGAGATCTACGGCACCAAGATCTTTTTGGAAGATGGCCGATCGGCGCAGGAGTTCTGCGAGGTCAGCCGTGCCTATTACGAGAGAAAAAAGGAGGAGGAGCGGTATGGCGGTACTGAAGTTTAAGAAGGACGGCCAGTGGCAGCCGCTGAGCGGAGCGCCCGGTGTGGGCATTGCCTCCGTGGAGCAGACCGTGGCTTCGGAGGAGAGCGGCGGCGAGAATGTACTGACCGTCACATTGACCAACGGCAAGAAGACGGAGTTCGTTGTCCGCAACGGCTCCGGCACGGGGACGGTGACGGAGACCGTGGAGTCGGACAACATCTTTGACCCCTCCATTGCCATCAAGGGCGGTCTGTTTTATCCCTCGGCCTCGGGCTTTCAGGTCATCTCCAACGCTTGGAGCTATTACGCCTACGTGCCTCTGAAGGGCGCAGGCATTTACAAGACCATTCTCAACTGGAGCCAGCACGAGTACACCGGCGGCAACATCGCCCTTCTGAAGGAGGACAAGAGCCTTGCCCAGGTGGTCTCCGGCACTTACACCGCCACGGAGGACAGAAAGGCCTATGGGCTCAGCTTCGTGGTGACCCAGGAGATGCTGGACAACGGCGCATATTACATCGGCTTTGATTGCGACATCGAAAAGCTGGGCGAGGCCATGATCGTGAAAAACCGGGACTACCCGGAGGTCTACATTCCCTTTGGGGAGATCGAAAAGACCACCACCGTGGGAGCAGGGCGGCTCTTTGAGAAGACGGCGCTGTTCTTCGGTGACAGCATCTGCGCCGGTACCACCATTGAGGTGGACGCAAAGAAGGGCTACGGCTGGGCAGGTCTCATCGGCGTGAAGAACTACATGGACTGGAAAAACTACGGCAAGGACGGCGGCACGGTCACGGACATTGCGGATGTGAACAGCAATCTGTGGATCAGCACCCAGGTGACAAGCGCCATTGCGGAGTACCCCGAGGCGGATTATCTGGTCTTGGAGGGCGGCTGCAACGATGCGGATCAGCTCCATGCAGAGGGTCTGGGGGAGATCTCGGCGGACTATGTCAACTTTGACGAGAGCACCTTCTCCGGGGCGATGGAGGCGCTGATGCTGCGGCTGCTGACGGCCTATCCCGAGGCAAAGCTGGCCTATGTGATCCCCCAGAAGATGGGCGGCTGGGGCACGAGCTTCAACGGGCGGATCTACGTGACCTACTTTGAGCGGGCAAAGGAGATCTGCAAAAAGTGGGGCGTGCCGGTGCTGGATCTATGGAACGAGTGTCCCCTGAATCCCCTGCTCTCCTGCCACGGCAGCTTCTACACCGATGGGCAGCATCTGACCCTGGCAGGCTATGAGTACATTACGCCCCGGATCGAGGCGTTTATGGAGGGGCTGTGATGGATTCGGAGCTGATGGTGGCGCTGATCTCCCTGGCGGGGACAGCCCTGGGAACCTTGGGCGGCATTTTAGCCGCCAACCGCCTGACCAACTACCGCATCCAGCAGCTGGAGAAGAAGGTACAGGCACACAATCATATTATAGAACGTACTTATAAATTAGAAGGTCAGGTCACGGAATGCATCCATGACATCCGGGATCTGAAAGCAGAGAGGAGATAGAAATATGAGCAAGCTCTGGTTCAAGGCGGCGGCGGTGAGAGCCGTCAAAACCATGGCGCAGACGGCGGTGGCCATGCTGCCCGTGGCGGTGAGCATTACGGAGGTCAACTGGCTGACGGTGGCAGGTACGGCGGCACTGGCCGGTGTGGCGTCCCTGCTGACCAGTCTGGCCGGTCTGCCGGAGGTGAAATCGGCGTGAAGAAAATCTATTTGAGCCCCTCGGATCAGGTGAAAAACATCTATGCCGGGGGAAAAACCAACGAGGCGGTGCAGTGCAGAGCCATTGCTCTGGCGCTGGCGGATGCGCTGGAGCGCTGCGGCTTTGAGGCGGCGGCCAATCTGACGGCCTCCATGGCGGAACGGGTGGCGGAGAGCAACCGCTGGGGAGCGGATCTCCATGTCTGTCTGCACACCAATGCCTTCAACGCTCAGGTCATGGGCACGAGAATTTTCAGCTACGAGCTGGAGGGGGAGGGCTTTGAGGCGGCGCAGGCGATATTTCACCGGCTGGCACCCATCACGCCCGGCACTTCGGAGAACATCAAGCCTTACCCCGGGCTGTATGAGGTGAAAAACAGTCATGCGCCCTGCGTGTATATCGAGACGGAGTTCCACGACACGGCGGAGGGCGCAGCCTGGATCACGGAGCACACCCTGGCCATTGCGGAGGCCATCTGTCATGGCATCTGCGACCACTACGGCCTGCCCTATGTGGCGGAAAAGGAGGAGGAAGAAATGGCAGAGGAAACCCGTTATCAGCGCCCGGAGCAGCTGCCTGCCTGGGCGGTTGACGAAACGGCGGAGCTGATGGCGCTGGGCGCCCTGAAGGGCAACGAAAAGGGTCTGGACGTGACGGAGGATATGCTCCGCTGCATGATCGTCAACCTGAGAGCCACCAAGGCGCTGCTGGCAAGAGAAAGCCCGGTGCAGTAAAGGCCGAACCGCCGGGAAAGGTGGAAGGGCTTGCCATGTCAGGCCCTTCCCCGCAATGACGGCGCATCATTGGATACTATGTTGACAAACCGAAAAAACGGACTTCACTTCTGCAGTGAAGTCCGTTTTGTGTGTTCTGTTGGGGTTCTCCGGCTGATCTGAGATCAGGCGAAAATCTTCTTCAGCTGAGCGAAGCGGGGCAGGCCGTTTTCGTACTTCAGCTCGGTCTCGCCCTGGATCAGGGGAGCGCAGTAGCGGACGAAGTCCTCGGTGACATCGTTGCCCTCGGCGTTGATCCACTCGACGGGAACCTTCTGCTCGAAGTTGGCGACCTTGTCCAGGTCGAAGAGGACGTACTCGCAGTGGTAGCCGTTGTCACGGCTGCACTTGAAGCCTACCATCTTGCCGGTCTCGCCTGCGATGGCGGCTTCCACGGCGGTCTTGCCGGAGTTGAAGGACTCCTTGATATCGGTGGCGGAGGCGCAGTGAGCGGCGCAGCGCTGCAGCAGGCTCAGCTCGATGCCACGAACCTTGGCACCGGTACGGGACTTGACAGCCTCTGCCAGACGGGCTGCCAGACCGCCCAGCTGGGCATGGCCGAAGCCGTCGGTGCCGGAGGTCTTGGCCTCGGAGACGAAGGAGCCGTCGGCATAGTGGACACCCTCGGAGACAGCGACCAGGCAGCTGTTCTTCTCCTTATAGATGCGCTCCACGTCGGCCAGGAACTTGTCCATATCAAAGTCCACCTCGGGCAGGTAGATCAGGTCGGGGCCGTCGCCCACGGTGCAGGCCAGCTTTGCGGCGGCGGTGAGCCAACCGGCATGGCGACCCATGCACTCCACGATGGTGATCATGCCCTTGTCGTAGACATGGCAGTCACGGGAGACCTCCACGATGGAGGTGGCGATGTACTTGGCGGCAGAGGCGAAGCCGGGGCAGTGGTCGGTGCCGTAGAGGTCGTTGTCGATGGTCTTGGGCACGCCGAACACACGGCACTCGTAGCCGACCTTGGCCATGTAGCGGCTGATCTTGTTGCAGGTGTCCATAGAATCGTTGCCGCCGTTGTAGAAGAAGTAACGGACATTGTACTTCTTAAAAATCTCTAAAATGCGCTTGTAGTCGGTGTCGTCCGCTTCGGGATCGGCGATCTTATAGCGGCAGGAGCCCAGAGCGGAAGAGGGGGTATGCAGCAGCAGCTCCAGCTCAGCGGGGTCTTCCTTCTCCATGACCAGCAGCTGATCGTTCAGAACGCCCATGATGCCGTGGTGAGCGCCGTAGACATTGGTGATGCACTCGGCTTCCAGAGCGGTCTTGATGACGCCGTAAGCACTGGCGTTGATAACGGCAGAGGGGCCGCCGGACTGGCCGATGATCGCAGCACCTACAAGAGCTTTGGTGTTATTCATAATTATATCCTCCATTTTACTGCGCAGAGCGCAGGCTGTAACGGATGCAGTATACCATATCCAAGGCATATTTTCAAGAAGTCGAGTGCCTTTTTTTCGGAATTTTATTGCAATTTTAATGTTTTGATGATATGATAAGGGAGATTGATTTCTATACCAGTAAAGGAGCGTATTTTGCCGTGAACTCAATTGAGATCTCCATTCAGGATATCTTATGGTCCCTGAAGAAATATATTGTCTGGATCATCATGGCCACCCTCATCGGTGCCCTGGCGGCCTATTGCATGACCCGGTTTTTCTCCACTCCGGTGTACTCCACCAAGGTGTCCTTCTGCGCCTTCGCCAAGAGCCACAGCGAGACCGGCGAGGCCGATAACAGCGAACTGGTGGCCAACAACACCATTGCCAATACCTATGCCATTTTGCTGACCTCCGAGCCGGTCACCACCGCCGTCAGCGAGAAGCTGGGCGGCCTGGTGTCTCCCGGCACTGTGGCCGGCATGATCACCACCAGCCGTCCCACCAACACCCAGATCATCAACGTCACCCTCAAGGGCTCCGATCCCCAGCTGATCATGGACGTGGGCAATGCCCTCCTGGAGGTGGCACCTGCCGAGATGTCCAGGATCATGGGCGCCGGCGAGATGACCCCGGTCAACTCCGCCCGTTCCGCTGCCAAGATCTCTCCCAATATGTCCACCAATATCACCTACGGCATCCTCATCGGACTGCTGCTGTCCTGCGCCATTGTGGTGGTCATCGCCATGCTGGACACCACCATCTGGAGAGAAGAGGATCTGGAGCGTGCTTTCGATATCCCCGTGCTGGGCTCTGTTCCCAGCATGTTCACCCACGAGCAGCCCAGAGTCCAGAAGAGCAGGAGGTAAGCCATGGGACTTTTTAACAGAAAGAACAAAAAGCGCAGCTCCCAGCGCAGCAGCGAGCGTCCCCGTCTCACCCCCAACAGCAATTTCGCCATTAAAGAAGCCTATAACGCCATCCGTACCAAGCTGATGTTCGTGGGCAAGGGCGAAAAATGCCCCGTTTTCGCCGTGACCAGCTCCCTGGCCGGCGACGGCAAGACCACCAATGCGGTCTCCCTGGCGGTTTCCATCGCCATGGCGGAGCAGAAGGTGCTGCTCATCGATGCCGATATGCGTAAGCCCTCCGTCCACCGCCACTTTGGCACCGAGGCCAAGAACGGTCTCAGCGAGGTGCTGGCCGACCTGACCAACGAGATCAATCTCCGCCCCACGGATTGCCCCAATCTGAGCATTCTCACCGCCGGTCAGATCCCTCCCAACCCCGCCGAGCTCCTGGGCTCCAAGCAGATGGACAGCCTGCTGGAGTATGTAAAGCAGTATTTTGACTATGTGATCATCGATATGCCCCCCGTGAACATCGTCACCGACGCTACCATCGTCTCTGAAAAGATCACCGGCTATATTTTCATCGCCCAGAGCGGCAAGAACCATGTCCGTGACCTGAAGGATGCCATCCAGAAGGTAGAGGAGATGAACGGCACTGTGGTGGGTCTGGTGCTCAACGACCCCTATAACCGTGCCGATGCCCATTACAGCTATTCCTATCGCAAGTACTACCGCTACGACCGCTACAACTACTACGGCGAAAACGGCGGCGAGGGCAAGCGCAAGTAAGGCAGCCAGGAGGCGAGACCATGCAGATCGATTTTCATTCCCATATTCTACCCGCAGCGGATCACGGCAGCGACGGCTTGGAGACCTCTCTGAAGCAAGTGTCCCTGGCGGCGGAGTTCGGCATGGACCTGATGATCGCCACCTCCCATTTTTACCCCCGCTACGACTCAGCGGCGGAATTTCTGCGCCGCCGGAAGGCCTGTTCCGAGGAGCTGTTTCAGGCTCTGGCCGGGGGGGAGCGGAGAGCGCCCAAGATCCTGTTAGGCGCAGAGGTGCAGCTCTGCCGCAACCTGGACAATATGCCGGAGCTGGATCAGCTCTGTGTCCAGGGAACCAATGTGCTGCTGCTGGAGCTGCCGGTCAATTTCTCCATGCACCGCCATGAGCAGACCGTGGAATCCCTGATCTACGGCAGAAAAATGCAGGTGGTGCTGGCCCATATTGACCGCTACGATACCAATACCATCGACCTGCTGCTGGATATGGGCTGCCTTGCCCAGCTGAACGTGTCCTCCCTGTGCCATCTGCGCACCAGACGGCGCTCTCTGCAGTGGGCATCGGGGGATTGCGTGGTGGCTCTGGGCAGCGACATCCACGGCACCGCCACGGGCTACAAGGAGTTCGCCCAGGCGAAAAAGCGCCTGAAGGGCGACTACGATGCCATTATGGCAAGGACAAAGACCCTTTTGGGTCTATAAAGCAGAATCATAAAGATCCCGCCCAAACCCAAGGCGGGATCTTGTTTTTCATAGGCGAATCGCTCAGGGAGCGAATAACGAATAACTAATAACTAAGAGCTAAGGACTAAAAACTGAGGTGTGCCTACGGCACGGGATTTGGAATATATATCCCGTCAAACAGGAATTTGTCGGTCTGTTGGATGCATCCAATGCCTCCCTTGTCAAAGGGAGGTGGGTCGCCTTGAAAAGGCGACTCGGAGGGATTCCGCACGCCGCAACACCGTTATTCTGCAAGATTTTCGGCGAATTCGTACTGCCTGCACGAATCCCCCCGGATCGCCTGAAAGGCGAT
>JAFUPG010000087.1 GCA_017481325.1 Oscillospiraceae bacterium | reverse complement strand
TATTTCGGACTTATACAACATCTAGGTTCGTGCTGTTTTAAGCCGATAGCCTAAATTGATGTTTATCGAACTGTTTACTTCCGCCCAAAACCCCATTGCCAATAGAGGTACAGGCTACCGAAAAGCCATGTCATTGCGAGGAGGGCGTAAGCCCGACGTGGCAATCTGTTCTCTAAATGTTCCGAATATATGGGAATTTGGTGCAAAACGGAGGATTTAAGAATACAGATTGCCACGTCGCTACGCTCCTCGCAATGACATTGCGTAATATGAAACCTTGCTCATAGCCTAAAAATCATCCTAATACGGGCGGCTTTGGCAGTGGAAAACAGTTCGTCAAATTTCTGTTTGACGGACGAAATATTCCAAATCCGTGCCGGAGGCACACCTCAGTTTTTAGCCCTTAGCTCTTAGTTATTAGTTCATAAACAGCTCGACAAAGTTCTGTTTGCCTTATAAAAAGGCGATCCTGCTGCAAGACATGGCAAAAAGATATGGAGCCGTCCGGCTTTCCGCCCAAGCTTCAGATGGCTCTGCCAATAGGGAAAGACAGGGCGAACGGCCTCTTGCGCTTAGAGTGATCATTCGTGAGCACCCAAGAGTGATCATTTGTGCGCACTCAAGAGTGATCATTCGTGCGCACTCAAGAGTGATCGTTCGTGAGCACTAAGATGGACAGGATTCTGTCTGTGACATGGACAGTTTTCTGTCCGCAATATATAATAAATAATAAATAAAGAAAGAATTAAAAGAAGGAATTGAATTCTTTCTTTGATTATCAATAAATAACAATCCGCACAGTATGCAGAGTGCTCCTCTGATCCTGTGCGGAAGTTTGATATGTTGAAATATTGCGCACATGGGTGCGCCCTATGCAGCCGGTCGTACAGCCGATAAATACCCCTTTATCCGTAAAGGGGTGATCCTCGAAAGTACATGATGTATTTCCTGAAATCCGTGCGTATGCGTTCTGTGATGCCGGGATCTGTTGCTACAATGTCCATTCCCCGCCGGTCATAGATATGAAGGGCAAATCCCTGCACCTCGTCAATGATCAATATGGTATTGGATAAGAAGTCCAGGCGAAAAGCGTATTGAATATAGGTATCCAAAGAAAAGTCGGATTTTTTCACATAATTGCAGGAGATGGCTTCCGCATCATAGGAAAACCAATCCGGGTCAAGGGTAGTGCATTTGTGGGGGAGGATCTCCGTGATCAGGGGAGGGGCGCAGAGAAAGCCTTTTTCCTGCAAGGCCGTTCCGGAATCACTGCCGTATTCACAAAGCCAAAAACCTTCCTCCCGCAAAAGCGAAGAAAGTACACTTTTTGCAGCTGCTTTTGCCTTTGCATCATCCAATGCCTCGAAGTCGAGCTTGACTCCGCACCGGGGATTGCGCATATAGAGGGGATAATCGATCTGCAAGCCGGAATGAAGAAAACGCTCCAATCGCTCCATAGAAGGCGCTGCCTGCTTTTGCTGCTTCATGGCTTTACCTCCGGTTGGCGCTGTGATAGACAAGGTGGATCCGGTTGTGATCCTCATCAATGATACGAAAGCCCTTCTCCATCAGTTTGCCGAAAAAGTCAGCGTGGGCAAAATACGCCTCTTTTTGCACTCGCATCCCTCCACCGCCGGAGAGAGTATCCAGAAGGTACTGCAAATGCGCCTCCGAATAGGGGGCATCTGCCTGTAGTCCCAGATGAGCACGTACTTCATTCTGCCGCTGAAAGTCCTGGGGACGGATCATCCAGCAATCAATATCCTCGCAAATCTGTTGCTTTCCCCTTGATAAATAGGGCTCCACTCCGCAAAAAACGGTTTCCGCTGCAGTAATGACTTCCTCCTTCGTATAGTCCCGACGATCAGCGAAGGAGAGGAGTGCTTCAAACCGGTAGCTCGTCAGCAAATTGTCCTTCCAGTCCCCGAGACCGAGACTGCGAAACTGTACCCCGAGCAAAAAGCCCCGTATCATATCCGGGATGCGCAGGAGTATCACAGTATCTCCGTCTGCCGAAGCTCGGGAGAATACGCCCGTGGCGACCTTCACAAATCCACGCTCCGCTGCACAGTCGGATATCAGCTTTCGCAATGCTCTTTTGTCCATGGTTCTCTCCTTATCCCTACGTTCAATTCTGTACTCCTCGCAATGGAGGCGGATCATTCCTCCTCCGGGCCGATGTATTGGCCTTTTTCGAAGCGGCCTGCCCGGAGTTTCCCCTCCGTTCCGCAAAGGCATTTTCTTAAATTTACCACAGTAAAGAAAAGATGTCAATACGACAAACGTAAAAGAAATGCCTCGTGTTTTTGCGGCGCTTTCCCTTTCGGCAGGCAGGCGACGGCGGCAATCCCACACTTTTTCCCACACCGCCATTGTTGCGGCTGCGGAAAAGATGCGCCCTTCCCACCCCAAATAAGGGAAAAGGGTGGGGACAATGGAGGAGAATTCGGTATAATAAAATCGTAGAAGTATCATGGGGTACTGTCTCATTACGTCCTGCACGATTGCGCTGCGTGGACGGAATTATCAAAGGAGGATGCAATATGTCTTTTATGGATTCTTTGAAAAATCGGTCTACATCCACCGCCCCTTCGGAGGGCAGCGATTCTTACAGCATTGTTTTGTCGCAGATCCCCACGGATCTTGACGAACTGCAGCAGATGCCGCAGTCATCTCTCTCCCGTCCGGAGTATGCCGCAGCCCTTGCCATTGCAGCCTTGTGCGTCTATCCCGTGAATCGGGAGGGTGCACTGAAAATGCTGACCTTCCTTCAGGGGCCCAAGGGGATGTCTGCCTATGAGCGGCAGTTCCTGGCAGATCGCTTCCGTGACAAGGACTATGTGCCCCGTTCTTATTTCCGTGGCGCTACCCCGGAGAATAACTACGAGCCTTCTCAGCCCTATACCCTGGATTTCTTTGAGAACCCCTACAGCCGTGACCAGCTTTCCGAGGGCTATATAACACTGCATATCCGCTCCGGCGGCGCAGACGCTCCCCGTCAGATCAAGCTGCGGAAAAAGCCCTCCACCGGCCAGTGGTTCCTCTGGGAGCAGTTCCTGCTGTCTGACATCCGAAAGCCCGTGGCAGCAGATCCCTGGGCATAAATAAAACAATCCCGCAGAAGCCTGTGCTTCTGCGGGGTTTTTATTGGGTTATTTAAGCCTTATGGACGTAAAGGATGCCCAGGCAGCCCTCGCCGCAGTGGCAGGAGACGGTGCAGCCTGCGGTGGTATCTACCACGTTCTTGAAGTTGCCGTACTCCTTCACAGCGCCGTGGACGGTATCCAGGATCTCCTGGCTGACGGGGGTGTGGGTGACGAAGATCAGATCGTCTTCCAGATCCGTTGCGCCCTCCAGACGGGCACGGACGTAGTTGCCCATGCTCTTGGCGTAGTTGCCACGGTACTTTTTGCCCACTACCATCTTGTTGTCAACGACCTCGATACAGGGCTTCAGCTTCAGCAGGTTGGCACCCAGCGCAGCGACCATGGAGCAGCGGCCACCCTTGACCATATAGTCCAGACGATCCAGGAGGAAGCTGGCATCCACACGGGGGGCAAAAGCCTTCAGCTCTGCCTCGATGGCATCCAGATCCTCCATGGTCTTGGCCAGCTTGCAGGCCTGCAGCACCACGTGGCCGTGGCCGGTGGAGAGGTTACGGGAGTCGATGACACGGACATTGGGCATATCCTCTGCCGCCAGAACCGCATTATGATGGGTCACAGAGAAGCCGGAGCCCAGAGAGACGTGGATCACGGCATCGTAATTCTTCAGCTCTTCTGTAAAAATATCCTGATAATCGCCAACGGAAACCGCAGAGGTGGAGCAGAGACCGCCGCCCTTTGCCACGTGGGCGAAGATCTCCGCAGGCTGGATGGTCACGCAGTCATAGTAGCTCTGACCGTCCTTGCTGACGACGAGGGGGATGATACGGATGTTATTTTCTTCAATCTGCTGCTTGGAAAGATCACAGGTACTGTCGGAAGTGATACGGATTTTCATATGTTTCACCCTTACCTTTATAAAAATACGAACCTATTATAGCGCAAAGGAAGCAATCTGTCAAGATAGTTGCATTTTGTGTCCCGATGCGCTATAATTTCCCTGAGAGGTGAGGGAAAATGAAATGGACCGATTACTATTTTCGATATTTAGAGGCCGTGGGCGAGGGGAAACTGGAAGCCCCCGAGGGCTTCGAGCTGACAGAGGAGGAGCCTCTCCGCCGTGCGGCGCAGCTGCAGGAGAAGATCGCTCAGAGGGGCATTGAGGCTTTTGTCCGTGCCTGCGCCCGGCAGGAGGGGACGGCTCTGCCCGAGGGACTTTTTGAGCATTTTGATCCGGCGGATCTCTTTGCTGCCATGGAGCAAGAGCCTGCGGCAGAAGAAGACCCCAATGCGCCGCCCCAAATTGACGAGCCCGACGGCCCTCGCAGCGCCTATGAGGTGCTGCTGGACTGCTGCTGCCTGGACGAGAAGCTGCTGCAATATCTCATCGACGTGCTGAAGCGTGAAGCAGAGGAGGAGTTCCAGAAGCTGGCGCTGGTCACGGCCAGAAAGGCTTTCACCCGAGCAGATTTTCTCTACTGGTTCGGCACAAAAGAGCAGCGGAGCCATCGGGAGGAGCTGATTTGCGTTACCCTGATGGATGCCTGCTTCGACCGTCTGGCCGCCCAGAAAGAGGTAGAACTGATTGCCGCCCTCATCAGTGGGGATCAGACCACCTTTGAGCTGTTCCGCTGCGAAGCGCCGGAGCTGCGGCAGCTGCCCGATGCCACCTTTGCGTGGTATGAGAAAAACTATCTGCAGGGCTATTACCCCCTGCGCTATATGATGAAATTCAACGGCATCTCTTTCCCGAAAGGAGCGGTAGAGCTATGACCCATCCCGAACTGGCGAAAGCCTATTTTGAACAGGGCTACAACTGCGCCCAGGCGGTTTTTCTGGCCTTTTCCGACCTGACCGGGCTGGATCAGTCCACCGCCTTGAAGCTGTCCTCCTCCTTTGGGGGCGGCATGGGACGGCTGCGTGAGGTCTGCGGTGCGGTCAGCGGTATGTTTATGGCCGCAGGACTGCTCTACGGCACGGAGGAAGGCGCTTCTCAGGAGGACAAGGCGGCGCATTATGCCCGAATTCGGGAACTGGCAGGCCGTTTTAAGGCGCTGCACGGCTCTTATATCTGCCGTGAGCTTTTGGAGGGCGTTTCCACCACCCCCGGCGGCGCTCCCGAGGTGCGGACAGAGCAGTATTACAAAAAGCGTCCCTGTGCCCAACTATGCCACGACGCAGCCGCCGTTTTGGATCAGTACATTCTGGAAAATCCCTTATAATAATATAGTATCAGCAAAGGAAATCGCATTATGGAAGAAATCAAGAATTTTCGGGACATGGGTGTCAGCCAGGAGATCCTGGCCGCACTGCAGGCCCAGGGCGTAGAGGCTCCCACCCAGGTGCAGGCGCTGGCCATTGAACCCCTCCTGGCCTGGCGGGACGTGATCGCCAAAGCCCCCACCGGCACGGGCAAGACCTTCGCCTTCGGCATTCCCATGATCGAGCATGTGGACCCCAAGAGCGAGGCGCTACAGGGTCTGATCCTGGCGCCCACCCGTGAGCTGGCGCTGCAGATCGCCGACGAGCTGAAGGGTCTGCTCATACAAAAGAAAGATGTGCGTGTCAGCGTGGTCTACGGCGGCCAGCGCATGGAGCCCCAGATCAAGGCGCTGAAGGCGCATCCCCATATTCTGGTGGCCACCCCCGGCCGCCTCATGGATCACTACAACCGCAAGAACCTGCGCCTGGACCAGATCAAAACCGTGGTTCTGGACGAGGCCGACCGCATGCTGGACATGGGCTTCTTCGACGACGTGACCAAGATCCTCAATAAGATCAAGAACCGCAAGAATCTGGGTCTGTTCTCCGCCACCATTTCTCAGGAGGTCATGACCGTCAGCTGGATGTACCAGCGTGATGAGGTGGAGATCACCGTAGCCCCCACTCAGGAGAGTAAGCCCGATATCGACCAGTACTCCATCACCGTACCCCGGCTGGAGAAGGAGGAGGCGGTGCTGCGCATTCTGCGCTCCGGTGCCTTTGAACGGGTGATCATTTTCTGCAATACCAAGGTCATGTGCCAGAATCTCTCCGACGATCTCCGTCGGGCGGGCATTCAGGCGGACTGCCTCCACGGCGATATCAAGCAGGCCACCCGTGAAAAGACCATGGCCGCCTTCCGCAAGGGCAAGCTCCCCGTGCTCATCGCCACGGATGTGGCCTCACGTGGCATTGACGTGGACGATGTGGACGGCGTGATCAACTACGATGTCCCCGATGAGAACGAGTATTACATCCACCGCATCGGCAGAACCGGCCGAGCCCGGAAAAAGGGCATCTCCTTTACCATCATCGGCTCCTTCCCGGAGCAGGCCAAGCTGGATGAGATCGCCAAATTCTCCGAATTTGACATCACGCCCATGATCTTTGACGAGTATGGCTGCCTGGTACCTGCACCGGTACAGGAAAAGCCCCGTCCCCGTAAGAAATTCTGATGGCGGAGATCGAGATTGCCCAGCGACTGATGCTCTGCTGTCGGCTGGGACAGACGGTACAGCCTTTGAGCCCACAGGAGTTCTATGCCTTTTCACAGGTGCTGCGTCTTTTCCCCGATGTCCCTCTGAGCTGGGAGAGCCTGGGGGCTCTGGGCTACGGTTCGGAGCCTCGGCGGCGTGTCCTACGGCTGCTGGATCGGGAGGATCGGCTCATGGACTATATCAATGCAGCGCCGGAGATTATTCCCCTCTGGCAGGGACACGAGCAGTATCCTCACTATCTGGAGCGGATGCAGGAGGAGACACCGCCGGTGCTCTTCTGTCAGGGTGACCCGGATCTGCTGCAGCTGCCTGCCATTGCGGTGGTGGGTTCCCGGGAGCCTGCGGCGGAGAATGCCGCTTTCGCCTGTGCTGTGGGTGAGCAGATCGCCCGGGAGGGCTTTGCGCTGGTGTCGGGCAATGCCCGTGGCATTGACACCATTGCCCAGGAGGCTTGCCTTGCCGCCGGAGGCAAGGTCATTGCCTTCGTTCCCGATGACTTGCGGGAGCATCCGCAACGGAAAAACGTCCTCTATGTCAGCGATGAAGGCTATGATTGCTTCTTCACCGCCCAGCGTGCTTTGCGCCGTAATCACTACATTCACGCCCTGGGCAGGCTCTGTTTCGTGGCGCAATGTGCCAAAACCGCAGGCGGTACCTGGCAGGGCGCTACAGATAACCTGCGCCACGGCCGCAGCCCCCTGTATATCTTCGACGACGGCAGCGAGGGCTGCAAAGCACTGCAACGACAGGGCGCAAAACTGCTGCGCCATCCTCCGGAGGAACTTCGTTCTCTCCTGCTGGATTAGCCAAAATCTACTGTCTTTTTCTGAATCGGCGAAAAATATAAATTATGAGTTGATTTTGACCTATGAATCAGCTATAATCTCCGTATGTTATTACAACCCGTAAAGCATACGGAGGTTTTTTTATTATGTGTGGAATCGTTGGTTATCTCGGCAAGCAGCAGGCTGCACCCATTTTGCTGGACGGTCTGTCCAAGCTGGAGTACAGAGGCTATGACTCTGCAGGCATCTGCGTTTTTGCCGAGAACCGTTTTTGTGTAGAAAAGACCAAGGGCAGACTCGCCGCCCTCAGCGATCTGACCGAGGCAGGCGCCACCCTCCCCGGCAATATGGGCATCGGCCATACCCGTTGGGCCACCCACGGCGCTCCCTCTCAGATCAACTCCCATCCCCATGTTTCTGCCAACGGCAAGATCTGCCTGGTACATAACGGCATTATCGAGAACTACCAGAGCCTGAAGTCCTACCTCATGGAGCAGGGCAAGACCTTCGTCTCCGAGACGGATACGGAAGTCGCCGCCAACCTGCTGGAGCTGTACTACGAGGAGGAGGGCGACCTGCTGAAGGCCGCCTGCCGTGCCAGAGAGACCTTAGTGGGCAGCTACGCCCTGGGCATCCTGTGCATTGATCAGCCCGACAGCATCCTGGCTATGAAGAAGGAGAGCCCCCTGATCTTCGGCTTCGGTGAGGGTGAGAACTTCATCGCCTCCGATGCCCCCGCCATTTTGAAGTACACCCGTAAGGTGGTCTATCTGAACAACGGCGACATGGTGCGCTTCACCAAGGATTCCGCCGTGTTCTATAACGCTCTGGGTGAGGAATGTGTCCGTGAGCCGGAGCTCATCACCTGGGAGATGACCGCTGCGGAAAAGGGCGGCTATCCCCACTTTATGCTCAAGGAGATCCACGAGCAGCCCAAGGCGCTCCGTGATACCCTGAATCCCCGTATGAAGGACGGCAAGGTCTGCCTGGAGGGTCTGAGTCTCACGGAGGACTACCTCCGCAATATCCGCCGTATCTATATCGTGGCCTGCGGCTCTGCCTACTACGTGGGCTGCGTGGGCAAGTATATTCTGGAGAAGACCTGCCGCATCCCCGTAGAGCCTGTGCTGGCCTCCGAGTTCCGCTACTGCGAGCCCGTGCTGGGGGATGACACCCTGGTGATCATCATCAGCCAGTCCGGCGAGACCGCCGATACCCTGGCCGCCCTCCGTGAGTCCAGAAGCCTGGGTGCCCGTACCCTGGCCATTGTCAATGTGGTGGGCAGCGCCATCTCCAAGGAAGCCGACGATGTGATCTACACCTGGGCAGGCCCCGAGATCGCCGTGGCTACCACCAAGGCCTACTCCACCCAGCTCTCCGTGCTGTATCTCATTGCCCTGTATATGGGTCAGCTGCTGGGCACCTGGATGGGTGAGAATTATGACCGGATGTACGAGGCGCTGGCGCAGCTGCCCGAGGCCATGGAGCAGATGCTCTCCTGCGACTATCTGAAGCATATCGAGGACTATGCCGAGGCCCTGTGTGAGAAGCACGATGTGTTCTTCATCGGCAGAAATACCGACTCCGCCACCTGCCTGGAGGGCAGTCTGAAGCTCAAGGAGATCGCCTATGTCCACTCCGAGGCTTATGCTGCCGGCGAATTGAAGCACGGCCCCATCTCCCTCATTGAGCAGGATACCCTGGTCATTGCCCTGGCCACCATGGAGGCCCTCTTTGAGAAGACCCTGTCCAATATGGAAGAGGTCAAGGCCCGTGGCGCTCATGTTCTGGCCGTCACCACCGAGGAGACCGCAGGCAAGCTGAAAAAGGCCGCCGATCGGGTGATTCTGGTTCCCAAGACCCACCCCCTGCTGCAGCCCAGCCTCAGCGTGATCCCCCTGCAGATCTTCTCCTACTACGTTGCCTTAAAGCGTGGCTGCGACGTCGACAAGCCCCGCAACCTGGCAAAGTCCGTGACCGTGGAATAAGCAATCCACTCCACCGCTCCCCACCCGGGGAGCGGTTTTTTGCTGCCACCCTGAAAGAAATTGTAGGGGAGGCGTTCCGCCTCCCGCTGCGGCAGCGGATGCCGCAGAACGATGGTTTCAACGCAGACGGTACGCCGGGACGGGCAACCCGTCCCCTACGGAATGCAACGGAAGCGCCTCTCCGGGATGGGCAACCCGTCCCCTGCGAAATGCAGCAGAAACATCTCTATATAGACAGAAACCGGAAGGGGTGAGAGATTTCCGAAAATTTCCCGCAGATTTTAGTTGTAATTTTTCGGGGCTTGTGATAGATTTAATAGTGGAGTAAAATGTGCCCCGGAAATTGGGGCGCTTCTATCCTACAGCATAGAGAAAGGACTTTTTTCCGTGGATCAGTACAAGAATTTCGGCTTCCGGCATAAGGCCGGCATCATTATGCCCGTGAGCAGCCTGCCCGGCGTTTACGGCATCGGCAATTTCGGCAAGGGAGCCCATGATTTTATTGATTTCCTTGCTGCCACCGGTCAGAAGGTCTGGCAGGTTCTGCCTCTGAACCCCACCTCCTTTGGCGACAGCCCCTATCAGTCTCCTGCCTCTGCCGCAGGCAACCCCTATTTCATCGACCCCGAGCTGCTCATGGAGCAGGGTCTGGTAACGGAAGAGGAATTAAACTCCCATCGAAACGTTTCCAACCGTGTGGACTACGGCTGGCTGTTCCATACCCGTTATACCCTCTTGCGTCTGGCCTTCAGCCGCTTCACCCCCAATGAGGACTATTATGCCTTCCTCAATGCCGAAGGTCATTGGCTGGAGGACTATGCCCTCTTTATGGCTCTGAAGGGTCACTACAACAACTGCCAGTGGACCCTCTGGGACGAGGAGCACCGCAATTACCACAAGGCCCTCAACCACAAGGGCGAGTTTGACGGCGAGATGAACTTCTGGCGCTGGAATCAGTATGAGTTCTCCCGTCAGTGGAATCTGGTGCGCAAGCATGCCGCCGAGAAGGGCATCCTGATCATCGGCGATATGCCCATCTATGTGGCACACGACAGCGTGGATGTCTGGTCCGCACCGGAGCAGTTCCTCTTAGACGGCAACTACAACCCCACCGTGGTGGCAGGCTGTCCTCCCGACGGCTTCTCTCCCGACGGCCAGCTCTGGGGCAACCCCATCTACAACTGGCAGCTCATGGAGCAGCAGGGATTTAGCTGGTGGCTCCGCCGCACCCAGCTGGCTTACCGCCTCTTCGACATTCTCCGCATTGACCACTTCCGTGGCTTTGCCGGTTATTTCAACGTACCCTACGGCGAGGCAACGGCCCGCAACGGCAAGTGGGACTCCGCACCCGGCATCGCCCTCTTCCGCACCCTCCGTCAGGCCTGCCCCGATGCCAAGGTCATCGCTGAGGATCTGGGCTTTATCACCCCCGACGTGCTGGAGCTCATGGAGGACACCGGCTTCCCCGGCATGAAGATGCTCCACTTCGCCTTCTACGAAGAGGACAGCGACAACCTGCCCCGTATGTACACCACCGACAACTGCGTGGTCTACTCCGCCTCTCACGACTCCGACTGCAGCTGCTCCTGGGTGCAGGAGATCTACGGCGAGGCCGCCGAGCGCTTCCGGCGTGAGTGCCCCCACACCGAGGGTCAGCATCGGGTCTATGACCTCATTGAGTTCGCCTTCCGCAGCCGTGCCAACCTGGCCATGGTGCCTCTGCAGGACTACCTGCTGCTGGATAACAACCAGGGTCGCATGAACATCCCCGGCGCCGCCGAGGGCAACTGGGGCTGGAGGGCCGATCTGCACTTCGATACCCCCGAGCTCCGCAGCATCATCCTCTCCCTGACGGAGAGAACCGACAGAAAGTAATAAAATTTACATACAAGGAGAAAAGCCATGAAGAACGCAAAGAAACTCATCGCATTGCTCCTGGCAGCCGTAATGCTGTTTTCCCTGATCCTCACAGCCTGCGGCGGTGACACGGAGCCCACCGAGATCGAACCCAGCAGCACCCAGCCCACCGAGACGGAGCCCGTAACGGAGCCGTCCACCGAGCCTGCCACCGAGGAATACACCGAGCCCATTCCCGATGGCCACAATCAGGTCACCTTCTACTGGTACTACGACGGCACCTACGAGAACTGCGATATGTGGATCTGGTGGGGCGATGTGGCCGGTAAGGGCTACCTGTTCCACGAATGTGACTACGGCGCAAAGGTCATTGTCAATGTCCCCGAAGGCATCGACGAGATCGGCTTCATCGTCCGCAGAGACTGCTCCGAACCCGGCGGCAGCTCCTGGGGCTCTGCCACCAAGGACTATGAGCAGGATCGCTTCGCCGTGATCGAGGGCAAGGAGACCGTGATCTACCTGCAGCCCGGCGACCCCGCACAGTATTTCAGCAATGATGGAGGAAAAACCCTGGATATGGCAAAGAAATTCGCACTTGCCGGCATGACCGACGAAAATCAGATCAAGTATTCTATCACCCCCAAGACCACCATCACCGACCTGAGCCAGGTCAAGGTCTACGAGGGCGACCGTGAAGTGGAAGTCCTCAGCGTTTCCACTCTGGGCAAGGAGTCCACCTCCGGCTATGTAGAAGTGGCTGAGAGCCTGGATCTGTCCAAGAACTACCGCATCACCATCGAGGGCTATGGCGAGAAGGCCGTTGTCCCCACCGATATTTTCGACAGCCAGTATTTCGCCGACAACTATCACTACGACGGCGACGATCTGGGCGCTGTGATCCACGGCGGCGAGACCACCTTCAAGGTCTGGGCTCCCACCGCTTCCATGGTAGTCCTGAACCTCTTCGAGGCCGGTGACGGCGTGGAGGCTTATAAGTCCGTCGAGATGACCCGTGGCGACAAGGGTGTCTGGGAGCATACCGAGGCCTGCGGCCACGGCACCTACTACACCTACACCGTCACCACCTCTGTTGGCACCCAGGAAGCGGTTGACCCCTATGCCAAGGCAGCGGGCCTCAACGGCAACCGTGGCATGGTTGTGGATCTCTCCCTGACCAACCCCGAGGGCTGGGAAGGCCACAAGGAGCCGGAAGCTATCGACCACTACTCCGAGGCTGTGATCTGGGAAGTCCATGTCCGTGACTTCTCCAACCGCATCGAGTCCTCCCAGTACAAGGGCAAGTACCTGGCCTTCACCGAGACCGGCCTGGTCAACGAGCACGGCGTAGCCGTGGGTGTGGACTACCTGAAGGAGCTGGGCATCACCCACGTCCATCTCCTGCCTGTCTATGACTACGCTACCGTGGACGAGTCCACCCCCGAGGACGAGTTCAACTGGGGCTACGATCCCAAGAACTACAATGTCCCCGAAGGCAGCTACTCCACCGATCCCTACCACGGCGAAGTCCGTATCAACGAGTTCAAGCAGATGGTCATGGCCCTCCACGAGGCCGGTATCTGCGTGATCATGGACGTGGTCTATAACCACACCCACGATGCCAACTCCTCCTTCAATAAGATCGTTCCCTATTACTACTACCGCTACACCTCCACCGGTGCCAACTCCTCCGCCAGCGGCTGCGGCAACGACACCGCCTCCGAGCGCTACATGTACGGCAAGTTCATGGTAGACTCCACCTCCTACTGGATCAAGGAGTACAACCTGGACGGCCTGCGCTTCGACCTGATGGGTCTGCATGATGTGCAGACGATGCAGGAAGTGGAGACCGCTGTCCACGCCATCAACCCCAACGCCATTATCTACGGCGAAGGCTGGACCATGGGCGCCACCATCGACGGCAGCGCACAGGCCAACCAGACCAACATCAGCCAGATCAAGCCCACCGGCGAGGGCATCGGCGCAGTTGCCGTCTTCAATGACGTCATCCGTGACGGCCTGAAGGGCAGCGTCTTTGAGAAGACCGCCCAGGGCTTCATCAGCGGCGCAGCCAATGCAGCCACCATCGCTGACGTGGTATTCAGCCTCTCCGGCGGCCGTGGTGTCAGCCAGGGCTGGACAGTAGACAATGACATGGTCATCAACTACATGAGCGCCCACGATAACAACACCCTCTGGGATAAGCTCCTCCTCTCCAACCCCGAGGACTCCGAGGCTGACCGCATCCGCATGAACAAGCTGGGCGCAGCCATCGTCATGGTAGCCAAGGGCACGCCCTTCTGGCAGGCCGGCGAGGAAATGCTCCGCACCAAGGACGGCGACGAGAACAGCTATATGTCCTCCGATGCCATCAACAATATCGACTGGTCCGTCCTCCACGAGGGCACCATCCAGTACGAGACCATGCTCTACTACAAGGGCCTCATCGCCATGCGTCAGGAGTATGACATCTTCACCGATCCCGAAGTCCGTGTCATCAGCTCCGAGACCCTGGGCAGCGGCATCGTGGTCGTAGTCTTTGACGACGGCGAAGGCGGCCAGGCTCTGGTGGTTCTGAACCCCAACAAGACCGCTCTGCCCTACACTCTGGAAGGGGAGTGGAACCTGGTTGCCAATGCCTCCGTGGCAGGCGCTTCCGTCATTGCCAAGGAGACCGGCTCCGTCACCGTCGACGGCATCGGCATCCTGGTCTACCTCAACGACGAAGCTCTGGACTGATCCCCGGAGGAGCGGACAATGAAAAAAACCATTCGTTTTTTGGCTCTGCTTCTTGCTATGATCTTAACCTTTACCGCCTGCGGCTCCTCTTCGGAGGAGTCGCAGCCCCCTGAGACCCCTGCAGAACCCGTGACCTCCGACAGCCTCTATGTTCAGAAGGTGGAGAACCTCCCCGAGGACTTCATCATGGGCATGGATGCCTCCTGCGTCCCTGCGCTGGAGGCCAGCGGTGTGAAGTATTACGATTACGACGGCAGCGAGAAGGATGTCTATGAGATCCTCAGCGCCAACGGCATCAACTATATCCGTGTCCGCATCTGGAACGAGCCCTTTGACGAGAACGGAAATGGCTACGGCGGCGGCAACTGCGATATCGCCAATGCCATCGCCATCGGCAAGCGTGCCACACAGTACGGCATGAAGCTGCTGGTGAATTTCCACTACTCCGACTTCTGGGCAGACCCCGGCAAGCAGATGACCCCCAAAGCCTGGAAAAACATGGCCATCGATGAGAAAGAAGTCGCCCTCTATGCCTACACCAAGGACTGCCTGCAGCAGCTGGTGGATGCCGGTGTGGCTGTGGGTATGGTGCAGGTGGGCAACGAGACCAACGGCGCCCTCTGCGGCGAGAAGAGCAGCGCCCTGGGCGGCTGGGAGCGGATCACCCGTCTCATGCAGGCCGGCAGCAAGGCTGTCCGTGAGGTCTGCCCCGATGCCCTGGTGGCCATCCACTTCGCCAACCCCGAAAATACCGACAGCTATGCCAGCTACGGCAAGAATCTGGACTACTATCAGGTGGACTACGATGTCTTCGCCTCCTCCTACTACCCCTTCTGGCACGGCACCCTGGAGAACCTCTCGCAGGTTCTGAGCAATATTGCCACCACATACAATAAAAAGGTCATGGTGGCTGAGACCTCCTACGCCTTCACCGCAGAGGATACGGACTTCTCCGGTAATACCATCGGTGAGGGCGGCGGTATTGTCAAAAGCTACCCCTTCTCCCAGCAGGGTCAGGCCAATCTGGTACGGGATGTCATCGACACCGTGGCCAATCGCACCGTCAACGGCATCGGTGTCTTCTACTGGGAGGGCACCTGGATCTCCGTCGGCACCGAGAGCTACGAGAAAAACTCTGCCCTCTGGGAGCAGTACGGCTCCGGCTGGGCCTCCTCCTACGCCTCCGGCTACGATCCCGATGACGCAGGCAAGTACTACGGCGGCTGCGCCGTGGATAATCAGGCCTTCTTCGATGCCCAGGGCAAGGTGCTGGAGTCCCTGAAGGTCTTCTCTCTGGTGAGAGAGGGCAATGTGATCGAGAATCGCCCCGATGCCATTGAGGATGCCAATGTGGTTCTGGATCTCAAGGGTGAGATCACCCTGCCCGAGACCGTCAACGCCATTATGCTGGATAACACCCGTGAGGAGATCCCCGTTCAGTGGCAGGACGTGGACGAGGCAGCCATGAAATCCGGCGGCGTTGCCAAGTACACCGTTTACGGCACTGCAGGCGGCATGGAGGCTGTGTGCTATGTGTCCATGGTCAACTACAACTTCCTTCAAAACGGCAGCTTCGAAGAGGGCGAGCTGGGCTGGGTTGCCACTCAGATCACCGACTTTGACGAACTGAAGGTGGAGGATAAGGTCACCGACTCCCTCACCGGCAATTTCCACTACCATTTCTGGGGCGCTGCCGCCAACTGCGTGGAGTTCACCCTGGAGCAGGAGGTCAAGGAGCTGAAATCAGGCCTCTATGACTATACCATCTCCATTATGGGCGGCGACGGCGGCGAGACCGAGATCTATGCCTATGTGAAGCTCAACGGCCAGATCGTCTCCACCGCAACCACCCAAATCACCGTCTACAACGAGTGGCACACCGCCACTGTTGAAGGCATCGACTACACCGAGGGCGACAGCATCGTGGTGGGCATCTATGTCAAGTGTGCCGGGCCCAATGCCTGGGGCAAGATCGACGATGCCAGCCTCAGCTCCGCAGCCTGAAAAGAGGAACCGCTATGAAAAAACAAATGAAATCCCTTCTTTGCCTCCTGCTGGCGCTGGTGATGCTGCTGAGCCTCGCCGCCTGCGACCCTCAGGAGCAGGAGACTCAGCCCTCCAAAACCGACCCCACCGTGCCTGTGATCGCCGGTGTGGCAGACCCCGTGGACGATAACTACCGCACTTTTTATCAGGTCTTCGTGGGCTCCTTCTCCGACTCCAACGGCGACGGCATCGGCGACCTTCAGGGCATCATCAACCGCATGGATTACCTGAACGACGGCAACCTGAACTCCGAAACCAGCCTGGGCGTCCAGGGCATCTGGCTGTCTCCCATTTTCTCCTCTCCCTCTTATCATAAGTATGATGCCAAGGACTACTATCAGGTAGACTGGCGCTTCGGCACGGAGGAGACTCTGAAGCAGCTCATCGACCTCTGCCATGAGCGGAATGTGAAGATCATTCTGGATCTGGCCATCAACCACTCCTCCTCCCAGCATGAGTGGTATCTGCAGTTCAAGGAAGCCCGCAAGAACGGCGACACCGCCAATCCCTACTACGACTACTACTCCTGCGTCACCGAGGCCGAAAAGGTCGGCGGCATCAGCTATCAGAAGATCGCCGGCGTGGACTGCTGGGTGGAGTGCAACTTCTCCGGCGATATGCCCGAGCTGAACTACGACAACCCCGAGGTCTACAATGCCATGCTGGACGTGGCAAAGTACTATCTGGATCTGGGCATTGACGGCTTCCGCTTCGATGCCGTCAAGTACATATACTACGGTGATACCGCCCGCTCCGTGGAATTCTGGGAGCGCTACATGGCGGATCTGAAGGCTTATGCCCCCGAGATCTACTGCGTGGGCGAGTGCTGGTCCGGCGAGACCGAAATCCTGCAGTACTACAGCGCCATGAACTGCTTCAATTTCGCCATGGCACAGGCCGAGGGCGTGGCTGCCAGCGCTGCCAAGGGCTTCTCCATCGCCAAGTTCACCAATTATGTGGAGGCCTACCAGGATAAGATCCTGGATGCCAACCCGGAGGGCATGGCCATGTCCTTCCTCTCCAACCATGATATGGACCGCATCGGCGGCGCCTTCATTCTGGAGAACAACATGCGTATGGCTGCCAATCTCTACCTGCTGGGCCCCGGCTCTCCTGTGATCTACTACGGCGAGGAGATCGGTATGCGTGGCTCCCGTGGCGGCGAGATGACCGATGCCAACCGCCGTCTGGCCATGCTCTGGGGCGATGATGACAGCGTTCGCAATCCCGAAGGTACCACCTATGATCAAAATAACCAGATCCAGACCACAGTAGCCGACCAGATGGCAGACGAAAACAGCCTCTACCGCTACTACTGCCGTCTGCTCACCATCCGCCACCGCTATCCCGCCATTGCCCGTGGCTACTACACCTCCGTCGACTGCGCCGAGAAGAACTACGGCGGCTTCGTGGTGGACTACGAAGGGCAGAAGCTGGGCATCTTCCACAACAACGGCACCGAGCCCCTGTCCTACGACCTGAGCAAGATCGAGGGCTGCGATTTTACCCAACTCTGCGAGGTCATCGGTGTGGGCGAGGCCACCTTGGAGGGTACGATCCTCACCATCGCCGGCCAGACCAGTGTCATTGTCCAATAATACAGGAGGTAGTACTATGATCCTTGGAATTGATGCTTCTTCCTACCTGTCCGTTATTGAAAACGGCAAAAAATTCTACGACGGGGGCAGGGAAGTGGACCCCATGGAGCTGTTCCGTGCCAACGGTGTGGAATACCAGCGCATCCGTGTCTGGAACGACCCCAAGAGCCCCGAGGGTCTGCCCTACGAGGCAGGCAACTGCGATATCGACCACTATGTCCGTCTGGCAAAGGCGGTCAAAGCCAAGGGCTACAAGCTGCTCTTAGACTTCCACTACTCCGATTTCTGGGCTGACCCTAATAAGCAGCCCACCCCCAAGGCCTGGGGCGGCTACAATGCAGACCAACTGGAGCAGGCAGTGTATGAATATACAAAAGCCTGCCTGCAGCAGGCGGTGGACAACGGCGTAGCGCCCCAAATGATCCAGGTGGGCAACGAGATCACCAACGGCATGCTCTGGCCCACGGGCAAGCTGATGAACTCCGACGGCAGTCGCAGCAATTACGACACCTTCTGCCGCTTTGTGGCGGCAGGCTGCAAGGCCTGCCGGGAGATCTGCCCCGAGGCTAAGATCATCCTCCACTTAGAGCGCAGCTGGGATCAGCAGGTATATCAGGAGTTCTTCAGCGAAATGGCCGCCCACGGCATCGACTATGATATCATCGGTGCCTCCTATTATCCCTACTGGCACGGCACGCCCGATGCCCTCTTTGCCAACTTGGAAGCCTGCCGTGTCTTCGGCAAGGAGCGCATGGTCATGGAGCTGGCCTACGGCTTCACCACCAAGCCCTATCTCCAGGGCGGCGTACCCCAGCGCCTGGTCATCGACGAGAAAATGGCAGCTGTTCCCGGCGTTTCCGAGCATTACCCTCTGACACCCGAAGGACAGGCGAGCTTCATCTCTGACTTCCTGGCACGGGCAGAAAAAGAGGGCATTGACGGCGTTTTCTACTGGGAACCCCTGTGGCTCCCCGGGGAGGGAATCTCCTGGGCCTCCGAGGCCGGTCAGGCTTACATTCATGAGGAAGGCAAGACGACGACCAACGAATGGGCCAATCAGTGCCTCTTTGACTACAATGGACAGAAACTTCCTGCCCTGAATTGCTTTAAAGCAAAAAAGTAAGGAAAAAATTCGGGAAAATAATAAAAAATTATTCATTTTTCTATTGACTTAGCAATTCAAAACGTTTACAATATTAGACGGACGCATTATGCGTAAAACAAAATTTTTAGGAGGAAAACAAAATGAAGAAACTGTTTGCACTGCTTCTGGCTCTCGTTATGGTTCTGAGCCTGTTCGCAGGTTGCAAGGACGACGCTGCTGTTGCTGATCCCACCGATGGCACTCAGGGCGACGTCACCCCCACCGACGACACCAACAAGGGCGCCGATACCAACGAACTGGCTGGCACCTACGACATCACCATGTGGGTTTCCGAAATGGACGGCGTTGCCGCTCAGTTCGAGACTCAGATCGATGCTTTCGAAGCTGCTAACCCCGGCATCGTGATCAACGCTACTATCGAGGGTGTTACCGAGGCTGACGTCGGCTCCAAGGTTGTTGCTGACGTTGCTTCCGCTCCCGACATCTACTGCTTCGCACAGGACCAGCTGGCCCGTCTGGTTCAGGCTGCTGCTCTGGCACAGCCCGGCAAGGGTGCTTCCGAGACCATCAAGGCTAACAACGACGCCGGCGCTGTCGCCGCTGCTTCCGTTGCTGGCGAGCTCTATGCTTACCCCATGACCTCTGACAACGGCTACTACATGTACTACAACACCAGCATCATCTCCGAGGAAGACGCTGAGAGCCTGGAAGCCATCATCGCTGCTTGCGAGGCCAACAACGTTAAGTTCCGCTATGCTCTGGAGAATGCATGGTACACCGCTTCCTTCTTCTTCGCTACCGGCTGCCACAGCAACTGGACCATGAACGCTGACGGCGAGTTCACCTCCGTGGACGACGACTTCAACTCCGCTGCCGGTATCGCTGCCATGAAGGGCATGCAGAAGCTGGCTACCTCCCCCTGCTACGACTCCAACGCTGACATCTTCACCGACGCTGGTGTTGTTATCACCGGTATCTGGAACGCCGGCGCTGCTGCTGAGCACTTCGGCGAGAACCTGGGCGCTACCGACCTGCCCTCCTTCGAGGTTGACGGCACTTCCTACCACCTCGGCTCCTACACCGGCAACAAGCTGATGGGTGTTAAGCCCCAGAACGATCCCAAGAAGGCTGCTGTTCTGTCCCTGCTGGCTCAGTACCTGACCGGCGAGGAGTGCCAGACTCAGCGCTACGAGACCTTCCAGTGGGGTCCCTCCAACATCAACGCTCAGGCTTCCGAGGCTGTCCAGTCCAACGCTTCTCTGGCTGCTCTGGCTAAGCAGAACAACTTCGGCCAGCCCCAGGGCCAGATCCACGGCGCTTGGTGGGATATCGCTAAGGTTCTCGGTGCAGACGCTAAGGCTGCTACCTCCGATGCTGACCTCCAGACCGCTCTGGACAACTACAAGGCTGCTATCGACGCTCTGTTCCAGATGACCGAAGAGCAGAAGAACGCTTGGTCCGTCATCGGCGGCATCTGCGGCACCTCCTGGGATACCGACTTCCCCATGACTGAGGATCCCGCTGGCACCTACACCTCCGAGGCTCTCGAGCTGCACGCTGGCGAAGAGTTCAAGTGCCGCCAGGGCGCTGCATGGGACGTTAACTTCGGTGTTGAGTTCAACGGCGCTAACGTTGTCGTTGAGGCTGACGGCACCTACTACGTCCAGCTGGTATGGGACGGCGCTCAGACCGGTACCATCACCCTGATCCCCGTAGAATAATAAAATACTTCACTGAGAGGTGGGGGAGCATCTGCTCCCCCACCACCCTCAGACCTAAGGCATTGTTAGCCGGTATGCAAGGACGACATTTGTCTTGTCTACCGGCAAGCAATGCTTTCTTGTTTCTTATTATGAAAAAAGGAGGATAGTATAAACACAGTTTATATATAGGGTTATGAAAAGATTAACTGATCTTGAGTACTTAAAGCTCAATAAATTTCAAAAGATTTTATACAAGCTGAAACTGTTCTTTTGCGCAATCCCCCTCTGGTTCGTAGGACTTGGCTCCAAGATTCTCAAGTTCTTCAAGTCCTGCTGGACCGGTATCAAGGATGAGTTCGTAAGCTATTTCACCACCTTTACCAAGGGTAACTGGGCGGTCAAGACTTCCTTCTTCATCTTTGGCTTTGGCAACTTCTTCTATGGACAGATCGCCCGTGGCATTCTGTTCCTGCTCTTTGAGGTCATCTTCATCGTCTATATGTGTCTGCCCAGCGGCGGTGCCTATTGGCTAGGAAAATGTAACTGGTTCCAGCATGGAGCAACTGTCGGTACCGTCGGTCCCGTCGAGGAATATAATGCCATTTACGATTCCTATACCACTGTATATGGTGACGACTCTGTCAAAGTTTTACTTTATGGCCTTCTGACTGTTGTTTTTATTTTTGCTTTCTTTGTGACCTGGCGGATGCAGATCAAGCAGTGCCGTACCAATATGGACATTGTTGCCTCCGGCAGAAAGATCAAGAGCGGCAAGGATGACTTGCGCTCCATGGTGGATGATCAGTTCCACAAGACCCTGCTGGCTCTGCCTCTGGGCGGTATCATCATCTTCACCATCATCCCCATCATCTACATGGTGATCATTGCTTTCACCAGCTATGACGCAGCCCACGACGGTTATTCCAACCTCTTTACCTGGGTCGGCTGGGAGCATTTCAATGAATTGACCAACTTCGGTAACGGCGGCCTGGGTCTGGCCTTTGGCGAGATCCTGGGTTGGACCTTAATGTGGGCCTTCTTCGCCACCTTTACCAACTTCTTCCTGGGTATGTTCGTTGCCATTATGATCAACAAGAAGGGAATCAAGATCAAGAAGTTCTGGAGAACCATCCTGGTCATGACCATCGCCATTCCCCAGTTTGTTTCCCTCCTTTATGTCTCCAAGCTCTTTGACTCTTCCGGTATTCTCGGCAAGCTCTTCCTGGAATGGGGGCTGATACCCGATTCCATGATTGCCAAGAATCAGCTTTCCTTCTGGCAGAACCCCACCTCCGCCCGTATTCTGGTTATCATCCTGAATATCTGGGTCGGTATTCCCTACATCATGCTCCAGGCGACCGGTATTCTGATGAACATCCCCTCTGACCTCTACGAATCTGCCAAGATCGACGGCGCCAGCGGCTTCCAGCAGTATACCAAGATCACCCTGCCCTACATGATGTTCGTCATGGGTCCCTACCTGCTGACCAGCTTCGTCGGCAACCTCAATAACTTTAACGTCATCTACCTCCTGACCGGTGGTAACCCCATCAATACGGAGATCGGTACCGCAGGCGGCGTATCCGTCGGTTCGACGGACCTGCTGATTACCTGGCTGTACAAGATGACCCTGAACTCTGCGGAATCCAAGTATTACATGGCTTCCGTCATCGGTATTCTGGTATTCGTGGTGGTGGCAGCTCTGTCCCTGATCGTTTACAATGTAATTCCGTCCACTAAGAACGAGGAGGATTACAGCTAATGAATAAGACCAATGATACACAGATCCGGAAGACCGGTCTGGGCGCAAGAGCCAGCCGTCGACTGGGCAACACCGTCATCTATATCATTCTTGTGATCATCTCCGCCATCTGGCTTTTCCCCTTCTTCGGCATCGTGCTGGAGTCCCTCCGCTGCGAGACTCCCATGCAGGTCAGCTACCTCTGGCCGAAGGAAATCGGTTTTGATAACTACAAGCGTCTGTTTACCGAGACCGACTTCCTCAGATGGTTCAAAAATACTGCCATCATGGGCGTGGCTACCGCTGTGCTCCAGACCGTCTTTACCCTGGCAATGAGCTACGTTCTGTCCAGACTCCGTTTCAAGGGCAGAAAGGGCCTCATGAACCTGATGCTGGTTCTGGGTATGTTCCCCGGTTTCCTTACCATGATCCTCATCTACAAGGTCTTCTCCGAGCTGGGTCTGACCATGAATATGGCTCCCGTCGGACTGATCATCGTCTACTGCGCCAGCAGTGGTATGGGCTACTACATCTCCAAGGGCTTCTTCGATACCATTCCCAAGAGCCTGGACGAGGCCGCCCGTGTGGACGGCGCTACCCGTTTCCAGGTCTTCTACAAGGTGATCCTGCCCCTGGCAAAGCCCATCGTCATTTATACCGTCCTCATGGGCTTCATGGCTCCCTGGGGCGACTTCATGCTGGCAAGCTACATCATCCACGAGAACTCCGCCGGTATGAGCGTGGCCGTGGGTGTCTACGAGTGGCTGTCCAAGACTATGGTAAATACTAACTACACCATGTTCTGCGCCGCAGGCGTGATTGTTGCGGTGCCTGTTACCGCAGTGTTCCTTGCCCTGCAGAAGTACTATGTTGAAGGCGTTACCGGCGGCGCTGTGAAAGGATAAGAGGGATATATTATGGCAAGTGTAAAATTAACCAACGTTAAGAAGATCTACGGTAAGGATACCGTAGCAGTCCAGGAGTTTAACCTGGAGATCGCTGATAAGGAATTTATCGTATTCGTCGGCCCCTCCGGCTGCGGCAAGTCCACCACCCTGCGTATGATCGCAGGTCTGGAAGACATCTCTGAAGGCACTGTTGAGATCGATGGCGTTGTTGTCAACGATCTGCAGCCCCGTGACCGTAACATCGCCATGGTTTTCCAGAACTATGCGCTGTATCCCCATCTGTCCGTATTTGAGAACATGGCTTTCTCCCTCCGCCTGAAGAAGGTTCCTCAGGACGAGGTCTATAAGAGAGTTACCGAAGCTGCCGAGACCCTTGGCATCACCGAGTACCTCACCAGAAAGCCCCGTGCTCTGTCCGGCGGTCAGCGTCAGCGTGTTGCCATCGGCCGTGCAATGGTTCGTGACAGCAAGGTCTTCCTCATGGACGAGCCTCTGTCCAACCTGGACGCCAAGCTGAGAAACCAGATGCGTGCTGAGATCATCCTGCTCCGCAAGAAGATCGACACCACCTTCATCTATGTTACTCACGACCAGACCGAAGCTATGACCCTGGGCGATCGTATCGTCATCATGAAGGACGGCTTCATCCAGCAGGTGGGTACCCCCACCGAAGTGTTCGATATGCCTGTCAACCTCTTCGTTGCTGAGTTTATCGGCGCTCCCAAGATGAACACCTTCAAGACCAACCTGATTCTGGAGAACGGCAAGTACTATGTCACTCCCTACGGCGCCAAGATCGAAGTCACCGGCCAGAAGGCAGAAATGCTGAAGGCCAACGGCATCAGGTCTCAGGAGATCATCCTGGGTGTCCGTCCCGAGCATATGACTCTGGCTGATGCCAAGGATCCCGCCGCCATCGGTTGCACCATCCTGGTCAACGAGATGATGGGCAGCGAGCTCCACCTCCACGTGGAAGAGGACAACGGCGATAAGCTCATCGTCCGTATCCCCACTGTCTCCCTGGAGGACAGCCAGCGCAAGAGCATGGCTTACGGCAAGACCCTGAATGTCACCTTCGAAGGCAAGGTCATGCACTTCTTCGATCCCGAAACCGAGATCAACCTGCTGGTCTGATTCGCAAATACTTCCGAGCCAAGCGCCCAAAAGGCGCTTGGTTCTTTTATCTATGATTGTACGAAAAAGGAAATTTGCCGGTCTGTTTTGGAACTAACAACTAAGAGCTAAGGACAAAAAACCGAGGTGTGCCTCCGGCACGGATTTTGAATATTTAGCCCGTCAAACAGAAATATGTCGAGCAGTTGATAATTCGATTTGTGCAATATTACGACTTTGCGAAGCAGGGAAGGGGGTCTTGGGGGAGGGCGAATTTGGGCTGTCGGGGGTAGTGCCGAAATGTAGAAGTGTTACCACAGCACAATCTGAGCGCCTCCCCCAAGTCGCCTTCTTTGGTCACTTTCTTGGCGAAGCAAGAAAGCGACGCCCCACGCAGTGGAGCAAAGTTGTAAGTTTGTACC
>JAFUPG010000086.1 GCA_017481325.1 Oscillospiraceae bacterium | reverse complement strand
TAATTGAAACATTTAGAAAACAGATTGCCACGTCGGCAAAAATGCCTCCTCGCAATGACATGGCTTTTCGGCAGCCTGTACCTCTATCGACAACGAGGCTTTGGACGGAAAGAAAACAGTTCGATAAACATCTATTTGACTTTATTTCAAGTTTCTTCGGCACGGATTATAATTTCATGGGCGGAGCCCATACCTCAGTTATTCACTATTCGTCATTAATATACAACTTTTTCTCATTTCTTTCCAAAAAAAGCAGCACCCGGGGTTTTCCGGGTGCTGCTGCTATTTGTATTCGTTGTATTCTGTTTATTCTCCGCTGCCGTCCGAGCTGCTTTCTGTGGGGGGATCGGTGGACTCGGTGGGAGGCTCTGTGCTCTCCGTGGGAGGCTCGGTAGATTCTGTGGGCGTTTCCGTGGACTCCGTGGGGGTTTCAGTGCTTTCCGTGGGAGTCTCGGTGGATTCTGTGGTGGATTCGCTGCTGCTGTCGCTGGGGTCGGTGGACTCGGAGGGATCGGTGCTCTCCTCTTCTTCGCCGGTGCCGATATGGGCGATCTCCTTGTCACGCTTGTCGTACTCGGAGTAGAAAATGGCTTCCGAGGAGATCAGATTGCCGTCCAGGTCGTACTTATACATATAGGTGGTCACGTCAGCGCCGGTGTAGGGAGTGGTGATGACCTCGCCCTCTTCATACTTCTGATACTTTTCGTAATCGTCCATTTCGGGATGGATATTGATGGTCACTTCCTCATATTCGTACCACTTGGTGACGGAATAGTCCAGCTTGACGGTGTAGTTCTTGGTATTGGTGCCCACAAAACGGACGTGGACATAGCCGTCATAGACCGAGGCTTCAATGCGGATGGGGAACTTGGTGTTATTGCGGAACTGGTAGTCCAGGGAGCCCCAGTAAACGGTGGCATCCATGCCGTAGGGAATATAGGTGGGCAGGAACTGATGCTCCCAGCGCTCCACCACCTCCAGGTCAGCCTTTATGGTGCAGTAGAAAAGGGTAGAGGCAACCTGGCAGACACCGCCGCCCAGCTGATTTTCCGTTCTGCCGCCCACATAGACACCGGCTTCGCCGTAGCCCTTTTCAGCGGTACGCTCGCCTACGGTCTCATTAAAGGAGAAGACCTCGCCGGGCTTGACAATGGTGCCGTCAATGGCTTCGCAGGCCAGCTCCAGATTGTGGGTACGGGTGGGATTCCAGACGTGAGGGCTGTCATAGGAGCTGAGCACGTCGCGGAACAGCTCTGCCTCCAGGGAGGCTCTGGTAATATCGGGAACCAACTCCCGGAGGGGCAAGGTCACAGTGTCGCCGGCCTTGGCGGGAAGGAAGGCCCTATAAGCCTCGGCCATGGTGAAACCGTAGCCATTGACCTCGTCGGTGATTTCATAGGTGTTCTTGTCACAGAAGGCACCTACGGGCTTTGTGCAGTCATACTCTTGATACAGGGCATCCAGATCCACGGGAGAGGGAACGGTCTCGTCGTAGACGTACTGCAGATCGTAATTGCCGGACATATAGCCGCTGACGATTATCTCAAAGAGCTCGTCAATGTTAACCTGACGGCGCAGGGTGCCCAGGGTGATCTCCACGGCTTCGGTTTCCACGGGGTTGCCGTCCGCATCGTTGAGAATGACGGTGGTCTTGCGGATCTCGGTCTCAGAGCCCTCCAGATTGGACTGACCCAGGGTGCTCTCCAGCACGTCCCGGATATAGGCCTCGTCCAGGGTCAGGTACGGCACCACGTCGATGTCCACACGGGTCTCGTTCTTCTTGGCGGCGAAGCCACGGCCGTAGGTCATGGCCTTGTCAACGGCTTTCTGCACGTCCAGAGATACATTTACCTTGTCACCGGGGAGGCACAGCAGCATATCCCGCAGATAGGGGTTGCCGTTCTCGTCCAGAGGGGCATCGGCATCGGTCTCGGGCTTCTCCGGCTCCACAATGGGGTCGGACTGCTGAGGATTCTCCAGAGGATTGCCGAAGATATCCAGTTCCACCTCGGTCTTGGGATCGTAGGTGGTGGTGTAGGTGTCAAAAATATCGCCACGGGTGTAGAGACGGATGTTCATGGTCTCTGTAAAGGAAAGTGCCTGTAAAGCGGCAGTGGCTTCTTCCGGAGTCATGCCGCTGAGATCGATACCTGCAACATAAATATTATCTGCAATCAGGCCGTCATCCTTCAGAAGGAAGTAGCCGATAACGCAGGTGACGATCACTGCCACAGCCGCAACCAGGCTCAGCACCAGAGGCAGCTTGCTGCCCTTTTTCTTTCTTCTGGGCTTCTCGCTTTTGGGAGCACTCTGTTTTTCCGGCGTTTTTGCGCCGCCGCTGTTGGCAGCACCCCGGGGCGTGACCACAGGCTGCTGGCTGTTATAGTAAAGGGGCCGATCCTCCGAAGAGGGAAGGCGATTCTTTTTTTCGAACTTACCCATAAATTTCTCCTATCTATATGCGCAATTTGCGCAGCAACTTCGTTCCTGCCCTTATTATACCGATATTGTCTCAAAAAGCAACAGAAAACTCAAAAATTTTTAAGCTCAAATGTGAATATTATGTAAACTTGGGAAAAGAAGGAAGCTCCTGCTTCCCGTCCGCTTTCTTAGACGAAAAATCAGGAGCTTTTGTTTCCTTCTTTTTGATAATTTTTGAAAAATTTTTGTGCGGCCTTCAGGGAATCCTCTTTTTGCAGCAGCTTCAGGCAGAGAATGGGCACGTTGGCCTTGGGGGCAAGATAAAGGCGGTTTTTGTATTCCGGCAGCGCACAGAGCCGGGAGATCTCCTCAAAGGAGAAGCTCTGCAAGGTAAAGAGCAGTTCTCTGCCCCGTTGGCTGATATCTGTGACGTCACAAGCGGCAGCATCTGCACGTAAAAGTGCAATATCGATGAGATTTAAAGCGCCTTTTGGAGGATCGCCGTAGCGGTCTACAATCTCATCCAGCAGCTCATCGGCATCCTCCTTGGAGCGGATGGCCGCCATGCGGCGATAGAGATCCATGCGCTGCTCGCCGTTGGAGATGTAGTCCTTGTCGATATTGGCGGTGACGTCCAGATCGGCGGTGCAGCTGACCTCCTGTAAGGGCTTTTCGCCCCGTTCCTCCAGCACGGCTTCCTCCAGCAGCTTCAGGTAGAGGTCATAGCCGATGGAGATCATATGTCCGGATTGGGAGGCGCCCAGCAGACTGCCTGCTCCACGGATCTCCAGGTCACGCATGGCGATCTTGAAGCCGGAGCCGAACTCCGCATATTCCCGGATGGCATTGAGGCGCTTTTCGGCGATCTCCGTCAGGACTTTTCCCTTGCGGAAGGTCAGGTAGGCATAGGCATGGCGACCGGAACGGCCCACACGGCCACGGATCTGGTGCAGCTGCGCCAGACCCAGCTTATCAGCATCCTCGATGATCAGGGTGTTCACATTGGGAATGTCGATGCCCGTTTCAATGATGGTGGTGCAGACCAGAATCTGCAGTTCCCCGTCGGCCATGGCCTGCATGACCTCCGACAGCTCTTCCTCATTCATCTTGCCATGGGCGATGCCCACGTTGGCACCGGGCAGATCCTTCTTGATCCGTGCGGCGCACTGGGCGATGGACTCCACCCGATTGTGGAGGAAATATACCTGCCCGCCACGCTCCAGCTCCCGTCGCATGGCGTCGATAAGAATGGGCTGGGCATATTCCAGCACATAGGTCTGCACGGGGTAGCGGTCGTGAGGCGGCTCTTCGATGGTGGACATATCCCGGATGCCCGAGAGCGCCATGTTGAGGGTTCTGGGAATGGGGGTGGCAGAGAGGGTCAGAACGTCCACGCCGTGGGCCAGTTCTTTCAGTTTCTCCTTGTGGCTGACACCAAAGCGCTGCTCCTCGTCCACGATCAGAAGACCCAGATCCTTGAAAACCACATCTTTTTGCAGCAGCTTGTGGGTGCCGATCACCAGATCCAGCACACCGCTGCGCAGGTCAGAGAGCACCTTGCGGTTCTGGGCGGGGGTGGAAAAACGGGAGAGCACCCCAATATTCACGGGGAAACCCTGAAAACGGGCACAGGCAGTGGTGTAATGCTGCTGTGCCAGCACGGTGGTGGGCACTAAGACAGCTACCTGTTTGCCGTCTAAAATGGCCTTCATGGCGGCTCGGAGGGCGACCTCCGTCTTGCCGAAGCCCACGTCGCCGCAGAGCAGACGATCCATGGGTGCCGGGGACTCCATGTCGGACTTGATCTCGTCAATGGATCGCAGCTGGTCATCGGTCTCGGCATAGGGGAAGTTCTGCTCAAACTCCAGCTGCCAGGGGGAGTCGGCGGCAAAGGCGAAACCGGGCAGCCGCTTGCGCTCGGCGTAGAGCTTAATCAGATCCACCGCCAGCTCCTTGGCGGCGGATTTGGCACGCTGCTTGGTCTTCTCCCACTGGTCGCCGCCCAGGCGGCTCAGCTTCACACCGCTGTCCTCGCTGCCGCCAATATACTTACCGATCAGGTCCAGCTGGGTGGCAGGGACGTAGAGCACATCCGTGCCCTGATAGGCGATTTTGACGTAATCCTTTACGGCTCCATCCACTTTGATCTGCTCCATGGCCAGATATTTGCCGATGCCGTGATACTCATGTACCACCAGATCGCCGGGAGAGAGATCGGTAAAGGAGTCCAATTTCTGTCGATTGGTAGGTTTTTGACGCTTTTTGCGTGAATTTTGAGCGTTTTGTGCCAGTAACTGACCCTCGGTCAGCACGGCCAATTTCATCTCCGGATATTCCAGACCAAAGGGCAGAGATCCGTCGGTCAGGAGGATCTGCCCCGGCTTGGGCAGGCTCTTCAGGGGGAAAGCCAGCATGGCGGAGAGACCTTTGTCCCGCAGCTGTTGGGCCAAAATCTCCCCTCGGCGCCGGTTGCCGCAGAGAACAAGGGAGGCAAAGTCATTTTTCTGATAGTGGGCAAGGTCACCTATGGCCACCTCCAGATTGCCGCCGTAGGAGGGCAGCTGCTTGACGCTGATGCTCAGCAGCTCTTTGGGCGGCAGGCTCTCGGGATAACGGGAGGCCAGGAAAGAGTCCAAAAACAGGGCGGTACAGCGCTGCAAAGTGCTGCAAACCGTCTCAAAATCGGCGCTGAATTCGCAGTTTTCACCGAAAAGAACACCGGATTCCAGCAGGCTGTCCAGCATCAGACCCTGTTCCTCCGTATAGCGGTCGGCGGCACGGCGCAGGTTGCCGTGGTCGCAGAAGAAAATCAGGCTGCCCGAGGGAATATAGTCGGCGGCGCAGGTGAATTCCGGGTAGATCATGGCCATGTAGCGGTCGCTGGGGGCAAAGCTCAGGCCGGCGGCCAGCTGCTCCGTGTCCTCCCGGAGGGTTTTCAGCAGGGCTTCATTGGGAACTTTGCGGCGGCGCAGGCGGCTTTGCAGCGCCTCCAGATCGTCGATCAGACCTTGCCGTCCCTCAGGGTGGAGGTCGGGCTGGGTCTCAGCCACAGGAAGGATCAAAGCATAATCCGTGTTCTCCCGGCGGCGCTGGGTTACGACATCAAAGAAGCCCATGGTGTCGATCTCGTCCCCGAAAAATTCCACACGGATGGGATCGGCATAGGCCGGAGAGAAGATATCCACAATGCCACCACGGACGGCAAACTGTCCGGCGCCCTCCACCAGAGAGCAGCGTACATAACCGCTGCGGCTCAGGGCGGCGATCAGCGCCTCCTGCTCCAGTACAGCCCCCTGGCGCAGTTCTTTGGCGCAGGCGAAGAGGCTGCTTTTGGGCATGGTGCGGACGCAAAGCGCCTCCCAGGTGGCGATCAGCAGAGGGCATTTGCCCATGCTCAGCTCGTAGAGCAGCTTCAGGCGCTTCTGCTCAAACTGACGGGAGATGGCAGAGGCGCTGTAAAAGCCCAGGTCACGGGAGGGCAAGATGGGAATTTCCAGATCCAGGAAGGATTTCAGTTCCTCCTGGCTGCGACGGGCGGCCATCTCGTCCTGGCAGAGGATCAGGGCGGGGCGATTGGTATGGTGAATGACAGAGGCGATCAGATGGCTGCGCCCCAACTGGGCAGCGCCGGAGAGCCCCACGTGGCGGTTTTTTTCCAGTGTGGCCAGGAGCTTGTTATAAATCGGCAGCCCCTTTAAGGCGGTGAGCAAGAGTTCCATTGTAGAGAATGCCTCCTTTCGAAGGGTAAATGAGGAAAGAGGGAATGGTGAAGGTGTGCTTCCGGCACGGATTTGGGATCTTGATTCCGTCAAACAGGAATTTGTCGGTCTGTTTTGGAACTAATAACTAAGAGCTAAGGACTAAAAACTGAGGTGTGCCTTCGGCACGGATTTTGAATATTTCGCCCGTCAAACAGAAATTTGTCGGCCTGTTTATTAACTAATAACTAACAGCTAAGGACTAAAAACTGAGGTGTGCCTTCGGCACAGATTTGGAATATTTAGCCTGTCAAACAGAAATTTGTCGAACAGTTTGCAGCAGCCAAAGCCGTCCGTATCAGGAAGGATTTCATACTATGAGTAAGGTTTCATATTACGCAATGTCATTGCGAGGAGCGTAGCGACGTGGCAATCTGTATTCTTAAAGCCTCCGTTTTGCACCAAATGCCCATATATTCGAAACATTTAGAGAACAGATTGCCACGTCGGGCTTACGCCCTCCTC
>JAFUPG010000085.1 GCA_017481325.1 Oscillospiraceae bacterium | reverse complement strand
GTTACCACAGCACAATCTGAGCGCCTCCCCCAAGTCGCCTTTTTTTGGCGGACTTTGGTTCCTTTCTTGGCGAAGCAAGAAAGGAACGCCCCGCGCAGCGGAGCAAAGTTGTAAGTTTGTACCGTAATATCGATGAATGGTATTGTTTGACGGCTGCACAACGGGCGAACACATGGGTTCGCCCCTACGAAGTCTATCGGTAATACGGCAGGTTTCGGCGCGCCCAGTGGGGAGCGAGTCGACCGCCGCCTGTGGCGGAGGAAGGGAGACGAGCGAGTGGCAGCGGTCGAAAAAATCGAGGATCAGCGTAAGCCCGAAGATTTTTTCGGGTACCGCAACAGGATCGCGCCCTACTGGGGCTATCGAAGTGCAGCAAACAGGCCGAGAAACATCTATTTGACTTTATTTCAATTCCCATCGGCGGAGCCGATACCTCCATTATTCACTACTCACCATTCGTCATTCACCTAAGATGAATTTCCGTTTTCCGGTCGTTGCAAAAAATCCCGTGGGGGTTTCCCACGGGATTTTGATTATTCTATACGCAGATCCAGCTTGCCTTCCCGGAAGCCGTAGGTCGCAAACAATGCCTTGGCGGCAGGGCAGAAATCCCCTTGGGGCAGGTGCAGGTGGGTTTTGCCCTTTTGCCGAGCCCGGCTCACGGCCTCGCCCAACAGCTGGGTGGAGAGCCCTTTGCCCCGTTCTTCCTCTATGAGGGCCATGTGGGTGATAGTCAGTATCTCTGCCTCCGGATCCCGTGTGGCCAGAGCCCCCACCGGGCGTTCCTTCAGCATGGCGATCCGCAGATCGTCCTCTTCGCCAAAGCCCAGCTGCGCCAAAAAGGCGCTGTCTTCGCTTTGCCGATCCCGGAACCAGAGGTTGAAATCCTTCTTATCCCCCTTGCGCCACCAGAGCTGCTTGCCCAGAGTGGAGATCTCGTGGGTGATATGGCTGGCATCGTTCAGATACTCCAGGGTATAGCCCTTGCCCTCCCAGAGCAGCTTGGTCACGGCGGTATTCTCCGCATGACCCAGATCCTTCTCCTCCGGGAAGAACAGCCGCTGCAAAATACCACGCATGACCATGCCGTGGGAGAAAATAGCCACGGTCTGCCCTTCATGACGACGGGCGATCTCCTCCAGCGCCTCTAAGAAGCGGTCGGTATACACGGGGAAGGTCTCGCCCTCCTCCACGCTCCAATTTTGGGGGTCGAAGGAGAAGGTGCGGTTGCGCTCCCGGTCAAACATGGCCAGCCAGCCGAAGGGAAGATCCTCCCAGATGCCGCAGTTCAGTTCCCGTAGACGGGGCTCTTTGTGTAGCTCCAGCCCTTTGGGAACATAAATAGCCTGCGCCGTACGGCAGGTACGGTAGAGGTCGCTGGCGTAGACCGCATCGATGTTCACATCCCGAAAACGCTCCTGCAATGCGGCGATCTGCTTCAGACCGTTGGGGGTAATACGGGAGTTATACTGGCCGTGGAGGCGGCGGAACACATTGCCCTCCGCCTCAGCATGGCGGATCAGATACAGCTCGGTCATAGGATGCTCACAAACTTTCCGATGTCGTTCTTCATCTTCAAGGCGGCAGCTCGGGCGCAGTCCAGGTAGTCCGTGCCGTCGGAGCCGGTCTGCTGCCAGGCGCAGATGATGCTGCGGGAGGCGGTGACCACAGCACCGTGGCCGAAGCGGTCAAAGGCGAACTGCACATTTCTGGCGGTGCCGCCCTGGGCGCCGTAGCCGGGCACCAGGAAGAAGAGCCGGTCGTACTTTTCACGCAGCAGCTTCATGGTCTGGGGGAAGGTGGCACCTACCACAGCGCCGATCTCGCTGTAGCCGTGGCGTCCGATCATGGTCTCGCCCCAGCGCAGGGCGAGGTCTGCCATGGCGGTGTATACCACACGGTCGCCGGAGAGCAGATCCTGCACCTCACGGGAGGATTTGTTGGAGGTCTTTAAAAGAAGAAAGATATTCTTACCCTCCTTCTTGCAGTAGGGCAGGAAGGGCTTTACACCGTCGGAACCCAGGTAGCTGTTGACCGTCAGGGCATCGATGTCGTAGAGCCGGTGGGACTCCTCCCCAATGCTCACAGAGCCGAACATGGCCTGAGCATAGATCTCCGCCACATTGCCGATATCCCCTCGCATGGAGTCCACCAGCACATAGTAGCCCTTCTCCTTGGCATAGCGGGTGATGCGCTGCATCTGGCGGATGCCATCGGCGCCCAGAGCCTCAAAGCAGGCGCTCTGGATCTTCACTGCCGGAACGATGTCCGCCAGGGCATCCAACAGCTCCGTGCAGAAGCGGTAATAGGCCGCTGCCGCTGCCTCGGGGGTCTGGCCGTACTGCTCAAAGGCCTCCTGCGCAATGTGACGGGGCAGAATGGGCAGGTAGGGATCCAGGCCGAACATGACGGGGTTTTTCATTTTTCTGATTTTATCCTGCAAAACATCGATGGACACAAAAAACACCTCTTTTTGTCATATAGTTACAGTATACCATAACTTTCTGCCTCTGAAAAGACGATTTTCGATTTTTTCACAGGAAAAAGGGCAAGCTAAAGCACGGACAGCCGTCCGAAAAAGGAGGATGAAGCAATGCAGACGAAGAACTTTTTTCTGACCCTGGGTCTGGGCATGGTGGCCGGCGGTGCCGTGGCGCTGATGCTGCCGGAACAGTGCAAGGTGAAGCAGGCCGCACAGAAGGCCGTGGACACCATGGAGCAGAGCGTAGCCAAAATGATGAAGTAAAACCGGAGGGGCTGTCTCAAAACGAGACAGCCCCTTTGCCGCTTACTTCATATGAACACCGGTAATGGAATACTCCACCCACTCGGAGACATTGACCGCATGGTCTCCGATACGCTCCAGGTATTTGGCAATCATCAGCAGATCCAGGCAAGCCTGTCCCGAGTCGGGATCCCGGCGGATCTGCTCGATCAGGTCCTTCTTTACCGCTGTAAACAGGGCATCCACCGTATCGTCGTCCCTCTGCACCTGCTTTGCCAGGGCAAGATCTCCTTTGACAAAGGAGTCCACGCTGTCTGTGACCATTTTTGCAGCCGCCTTTGCCATGTGGTGGATGGGCAGGGCAGCTTCCAGAAGGCCATGAGGAAGATAATGGGTGATCTCCGCTATATCCGATGCCTGGTCTCCGATGCGCTCCATATCCGAAATCATTTTCAGGGCAGATGAGATGGCTCGCAGATCCCGTGCCACCGGCTGCTGCTGCAGCAGGAGCTTCATGCACAGGTTCTCGATCTCACGCTCCGAGGCATCGATCTCCCGTTCGATCTGTGCGGCACGCTCTGCCGCCTGGGGGTCCTCTGCCAGCGCCCGAATGGAGGCGAAAATGGCATCCTCACACAGAGCGCCCATGGCGATAAGCTTTTCATGCAAAAGCGCAAGCTGTCGGTCAAATCGGTTTCTCATCAGCCGAACCTCCCTGTGATATAATCCTCCGTGCGACGGTCGGAGGGCATGGAGAACAGTAGCTCAGTGGGAGCGAATTCTACCATCTGCCCCAGGAGAAAGAAGGCGGTGTGGTCGGAGATCCGTGCAGCCTGCTGCATATTGTGGGTAACCATGACAATAGTATACCTCTTTTTTAATTCCGTTGCAAGTTCTTCGATGCGAGAAGTTGAAATGGGGTCCAAAGCACTGGTGGGTTCATCCATGAGAAGCACCTCCGGCTCTACCGCCAGAGCACGGGCAATACAGAGCCGCTGCTGCTGACCGCCGGAGAGGCCAAGGGCGGACTTTTTCAGCCGATCCTTCACCTCGTCCCAGAGGGCAGCCCCACGGAGGGATTTTTCCACGATCTCCTCCAGCTTCGCCCTGCTGACACGGCTGTGGGTACGGGGGCCGTAGGCCACATTGTCAAAAATGCTCATGGGGAAGGGATTGGGCTTCTGAAACACCATTCCCACCCGTTTGCGCAGTAGATTGACGTCGCATTTTTTGTCATAAATATCTGCGCCGTCCAGATAGACCTTCCCCTCCACACGGCAGCCCTCCACCAGATCGTTCATGCGGTTCAGGGTTTTCAGAAGGGTGGATTTGCCGCAGCCGGAGGGGCCGATGAAGGCGGTAATGCACTTATCCGGCAAGGTCAGGTTGATATTTTTCAGTGCCTGAAAGCTGCCGTAATACAGATTTAAATTTTGAATTTGAAATTGATTCATTGTGGTTCCTCTTTTATCTGCCTTTTACCAGATATTTGGCTAAGGCGTTGGACAGGGCGTTGATGCCGACGACCAGCACCAGAAGTACCACCGCTGTGGCATAGGCCTCGTCCATGTAGAGCCCCTCGTTTAGGAGGCAGTACAGATGGATGGCCAGCGTGCGACCGGAGTCCATGAGACCCTGGGCATGTCCCGTAACCGTACCGGCGGTGTAGATCAGAGCGGCGGTCTCACCGACGATCCTGCCAATGGCAAGGACAATGCCCGAGGAGATCCCCGGCATAGCCGCCGGAAGGACAATGCGAAACACCGTCCGCAGCTTTCCCGCCCCAAGACCGAAGCTGCCCTCCCGGAAGCTGTCCGGTACAGCTATCAGCGCCTCTTCCGTGGTGCGCAGGAGCGTCGGCAAGACCATAATCGCCAAGGTCAGAGCGCCGGAGAGCAGTGAATTGCCCATGCGGCAGGCCAGAACGAACATCAAATAGCCAAAAAGGCCGTAGACAATGGAGGGAATGCCCGAGAGGGTCTCGGCAGTGGTACGGATCAGCTTTACCAAACGGCTGCCCCGTGGAGCGTACTCCACCAGGTAAACGGCGCCGCCCACGCCGCAGGGTACAGCGATCAAAAGGGTCAGCAGCACCATCTGCACCGTGTTGACCAGGGCAGGCAGTAGGGACAGGTTTTCCGTCGTATAGTTCCAGGCAAAGAGGCCGGGGCGCAGATGGGGAATGCCCCGAATCAGGATATAGGCAAGAAGCGCCAGCAGCAGGACAAAGACCAGCGCCGCCGACAGCAGAACCATGGATTTCCCTATGATCCGACGGGTTTTCATCATGCCTTTTCCCTCCTTTTCAGCGCCGAGAAGCACAGATTGATCAGGAGAATGAACACAAAGAGCACCACGCCGCAGGCGATCAGCGCCTCACGGTGGAGATCTGCGGCATAGCCCATCTCCAGGACGATATTGGCTGTCAGGGTGCGGATGCCGTCGGTGATTTTTTCCGGGAGCATGGCCTGATTGCCTGCCACCATGACCACCGCCATAGTCTCTCCCACGGCTCTGCCAATGCCCAGAATTACTGCAGCCAAAATGCCGGAGCGTGCCGCCGGGAGCACAGCGGAAAAGACACTGCGCTCATGGTCTGCACCCAGTGCCACAGAGCCCTCGTAGTAGCTCTGCGGCACCGCACGCAAGGCGGATTCGGAAATATTGATCACCGTGGGCAGGATCATAATGCCCAGCATCACCGAAGCGGTGAGCATACCCTTGCCGCTGCCGCCCAAAAGCTGCTGCATCAGGGGCACCAGCACCACCAGACCGAAAAAGCCATAGACAATGGAAGGAATGCCTGCCAGCAGCTCCACAGCGGATTTCAAGGGGCGGTAAAAGCGCCTGGGGCAGTAGTGCGCCATAAACAAGGCGCAGAGCACCCCGATGGGAACGCCGATCAAAATGGCTCCGGCAGTGACAAAAATGCTGGCGACGATCATGGGGAAGATGCCGTATTGCTCCTGCATCGGAGACCAGGTGGTGCCGAACAGGAATTTCCCCACGCCGATTTTCCCTATGGTGGGGAAGCCGTTCCCAAAGAGGAAGAGGCAGATCAGCACCACCGCAATGACGGAGATGCAGGCTGTGAAGGCGAACACCGCCTGCATGGCGCTCTCCTTGAATTTCTGTCTCATGCCACCTGAGTCCAATCGCTGATCTCGCCCATGAAGATCGCACGCAGCTGCTCCATAGTCAGGCCGTCCACAGCGTTGTCGCCATTGACGATCACCGCAATACCATCCATGCAGATGGTGGTGGGCACAATACCCTTGGCAATTTCACTATCCTTCAGATTGCGGGAGCTCATGGCAATGTCACATAGTCCCTCTGCCAGGGAGGACAGGCCGATGGAGGAGTCGAAGGTCTGGATCTCCACCTTGACATTGGGATTCAGCGCCATGTATGCCTCTGCCAGCTTCTCCATGACCGGTGCCACGGAGGTGGAGCCCGCTACCTTCACGGTGCCGCTGAGATCGGAAGCCGCATAGCTCCCCTCGCTCACGGTCACATAACCGGCTTCGCCGATCACCTGCTGACCCAAATCGCTGAGAATATAGTCCATAAAATCCTGCACCTCCGGGCGATTTTCGCCCAAAGTACCCAGCAGGAAGGGTCTGGCCAGAGGATAGCTGCCATCCTTTACCGTGGCAGCGGAGGCGGCTGTGCCGTCCACCTTCAGCGCCTTGACCTGCTCGTTGAGAGCGCCAAGAGAGATGTAGCCGATGGCGTTTTTGTTGCCCGCCACGGTCTGGAGCACCACCACCGTGGAGGAACTGATCTCCGCTCTGGCTGCGGTGCGGTCAATGCCGTCCTGCTCCACTCCGGTAAGCTCTGCAAAGGCGCTGCGAGTGCCGGAGCCCTCCTCACGGGAAATAACGGTAATGGTCTGTCCCTCTGTGCCGCAGGCCACTGCACACAGCAGAAGGCAGAGAATCAAAACAGTAATTACGATCTTTTTCATAGTAGAACACTCCTTTCTGTGATCTATCCATAGTTTAGCCCCCGGCTGTAAAATCCACACCCTGAAAAAGGTAAAATTCTTGTAAAATTCATTGCTTCTCCCCTCTGCCTGCGCTATAATGAGAAACATGAAAGGAGGCTGTGCCATGTCAGCCCTTTGCCTGCGGATCATTGCCAGCTGCTGCATGCTGCTGGATCACATCGGATATCTCTTCCCGGCGCTCTCCCCTCTGCGCTGGATCGGCCGGCTCGCATTTCCCCTTTATGTCTTTTTGCTGGTCAACGGCTACGAGCACAGCTCCAACCGCCTGCGCTACGCACTGCGCATGGGACTCTTTGCCCTGCTGTCCCAGATTCCCTTTTGTCTGTTCTGCGGTTATGAGAGCTATTTCACCAAGGGGAATGTGTTTTTTACCCTGCTCATTGCTCTGCTGGTGCTTTGGGCCACAGACGCCCTTGCCGGACGAAAAAAGCTTCGTCTTCTGGCACCTCTGCCGGCCTTGGCGGTCTTTGTGCTGTATCATTTCGGTTTCCTGTCCACGGATTACGGCGCTAAGGGGCTGCTGTTGGCGCTGTGCTTCTTCTATCTGCGGAAAAAGCCGCTGCTCTGCCTTTTGGGAAGCTTTGTGGCTCTGTTCCATACCCAGCTCATCGCCTATGCCTTCCAGGTAAAAAATCTTCTGCTGGGAAGCACAGCGGTCTTTGCTCTGCCCGACCGGTGGCAGCTGATCCAGCTTTTTGCCCTGGCAGCACTGCCGCTGATTTTCCTTTATAACGGTAAAAAGGGCAAAACACCTGTCTCTCCCCTGGGAAAACGGACTTTGCAGTGGGGATTTTATCTGTTTTATCCCGTACATATGATGATTTTGCATCTTATTGCTTGACGAAATCGTTTTTTTGGGATAGAATGCTTACATCACGACAGTTCGAAACCATCCTGTCGAAAAACAAAACTATGGAGAATGAAACATGAAAACAACAAAATACCTGACCCAAGCGGCTATTATCGCCGCACTGTACGTCTGCCTGTGCCTGCTGCAGAACCTGCTGCTGCCTAATTCCGCCTCTATGGCGGTGCAATTCCGTGCGGCAGAGGCGCTGTGTGTTCTGGCGCTGTTCACCCCGGCGGCGATCCCCGGCCTTGCTCTGGGCTGCCTGCTGTTTAACCTGACCCAGGCAGGAGCGCTGCCCCTGGACTTTTTCATTGGCACAGCGGCCAGCCTTTTGGCTGCTCTGGGGATGTACATGCTGCGCAATGTGCGCCTTTGGAAGCTCCCCCTTCTCGCCCTGTGCATGCCGGCGCTGGTCAACGGACTTCTGGTGGGCGCAGAGCTGAGCATCTACATTGAAGGCAGCAGTTTCTGGTTCAATGCTCTGTGTGTAGCGGCAGGAGAGCTGGCGGTGCTGTTCACCCTGGGCATCGCCCTCTATGGAGCTCTGTCTCACCGGGGGCTTGGGAACAGAATTTTCCGGTAGTACAGTTTATGGCATAGGGCGGATTCTATGCCCAATCAAACCATTGGAGGAATTCATTATGAAGCGAATTTTTGCACTTCTGCTCAGTGCTCTGATGCTGCTGGCTCTGGTGGGCTGTGGCAGCGAGGAAGCTACTCCCACAGACCCCCACGATCACAGTGCCCATACCCAGCCCGGCACCACGGAAGCCCCCACCTCCGCCACTCCCACCGACGGTGGCACGGAGGAGCATGATCACAACCACATCAACTACAAGGGCTTAAGCAGCAAGTCCTATAGCCTAGAGGATGTCATCGCCGCCGAGGGTGTGGAACCTGCCTTCTCCTTTGATGCCAACAATGTGACCTACTACGTCTATAACAATGTGACCACCAACGACCTCCGCTTTACCCAGGTACAGCACTCCTTTATGGGCGATTACAACCGCATCTCCTGCACCTCCTCCGGCAATGCCGATCCCCAGAGCGTCTATGTGGAATGGAGCAATGCCATGACCCAGCTCTACGGCGCAGCTCTGGTCTCCGACACCGGCCTGATCCGCTGGGAGGATCATACCGGCAACTACGTGACCCTGACCGTCCTCAACGGGGACACGGTGCAGCTGTGCTTCTATTTCACCGCCTGAACAGCAACAGTAAAAAACTCTCTGCATTTTGCAATGCAGAGAGTTTTCTTTTATCTTCATTTAGCAGAGCTTTGCGCCGGCCGGGATCTTGTCGTCCAGCATGATGAGGTTCAGCTTCTCCTCACCCTTCTCGGTGTGGACGGCGGAAAGCAGCATGCCGCAGGACTCACGACCCATCATCTTTCTGGGGGGCAGGTTGGTGATGGCGACTAAGGTCTTGCCTACCAGCTCCTCGGCCTTGTAGAACTTGGCAATGCCGGAGAGGATCTGACGGTCGGTGCCGCTGCCGTCATCCAGAGTGAACTGCAGCAGTTTGTCGGACTTCTTCACGTTCTGGCAGGCCTTGACCTTCACCGCACGGAAGTCGGACTTGCAGAAGGTGTCAAAATCCACCTTCTCCTCGGTGTAGGGCTCGATCTCCAGAGCGGGCAGAGCAGCCTTGGCAGCCTGTGCCTTCAGCTCTTCCAGAGCGGCCAGCTCCTTCTCCATGTCGATTCTGGGGAAGAGAGGGGCGGCCACGGAGGTGGTCCAGACAGCGTTCTCGTCTGCGCAGTAGCACAGAGCATCCCAGGTGCGTGCCTCGGCAGGCACATTCAGCTGGTTCAAAATGGCAGTGGAGGAGTCGGGCATCACAGGAGAGATCAGGATGGCACCGATGCGGATGCACTCGCAGAGGTTCTTCAGCACCGTCAACAGGCGGGGCTTGGTCTCCTCGCTCTTGGCCAGAATCCAGGGAGCGGTCTCGTCGATATACTTATTGGCACGGTTGATCAGGCGGAAGGCCTCGTTCAGCGCCACGGAGAACTGGAAGGCATCCATCTGCTTGGAGTAGTTGGCAATGACCTCGTCGGCCAGAGCCTTCAGCTCCTGATCCAGTTCGGCAGTCTCGCCGCCGGCGGTCAGGTTGCTGTCAAAATACTTCTGGGCCATGGCGGTGGTGCGGGAGACCAGATTGCCCAGGACATTGGCCAGATCCACATTGATGGTATTGATCAAAAGCTCGTTGGTGAAGTTACCGTCGGAGCCGAAGGGGAAGGTGCGCAGCAGGAAGAAACGCAGGGCATCCACACCGAAACGCTCAGAGAGCAGGTAGGGGTCCACCACGTTGCCACGGGACTTGGACATCTTCTCGCCGTTGAAGTTCAGCCAGCCGTGGCCGTAGACCTTCTTGGGCAGGGGCAGATCCAGGCTCATGAGCATGGCGGGCCAGATGATGGAGTGGAAACGGACGATCTCCTTGCCCACAAAGTGGACATCCGCAGGCCAGAAGTCGGCCAGATCGTCGTACTTGTCATTCTCAAAGCCCAGGGCGGTCATATAGTTAAAGAGGGCATCGATCCAGACGTAGACCACATGGCCGGGGTCGAAATCCACAGGCACACCCCAGGTGAAGCTGGTACGGCTGACGCACAGATCCTCCAGGCCGGGCTTGATGAAGTTATTGACCATCTCGTTGACACGGCTGCGGGGCTCCAGGAAATCGGTGTTCTCCAGCAGGTCACGAATGCGGTCGGAATACTTGCTCAGACGGAAGAAATAAGCCTCTTCCTCGGCGTCCATGACCTCACGGCCGCAGTCGGGGCACTTGCCCTCCACCAGCTGGCTCTCGGTCCAGAAGCTCTCGCAGGGCTTGCAGTACTTGCCCTTGTAG
>JAFUPG010000084.1 GCA_017481325.1 Oscillospiraceae bacterium | reverse complement strand
TATTAGTATTAACAGAGTGCTACTACTCTGTAACAGCTTATTCTTTACTTTCTAAAAGTGACCCTTCGTTGCATTTTGTAAGCATTAATACAATTATTGAGAAAAACGATTATGCAAAGATATAAAGCTTTAAAAGTTACAAAGTACTACGAGGTTCGACGAGGGTTCTTCTGAAAACCACAGTGCCACGGGCGATTGATAATAGCCCCTACGGCTTCTAACGATGGCGAAGCAGGTTTCGGCGCACCCATTGGTTGCGCCCTACGGAGGCGATCGATCGTGCAGCAAACAGTTCGATAAACATCTATTTGACTCTATTTCAAATCCCATCGGCGGAGCCGATACCTCAGTTATTAGTTCTTAGTTATTAGTCCTTAGCCTCACCGATGCACATCCGTTTGCGTCATGGCCTTGTTCGTTCCGCATCCGGCTTAATAAACAAGGGCTGCCTCAAAAACGAGACAGCCCTGTTTTTCACTTAATATGTGTCGATCAGACCGAAGTGCTGCAGCGCTTTGGCAATGCCGTCTGCATCGCAGTCGTCGGTGATGTAATCCGCAATGTCCTTGCATTCCTGGGTGGCATTGTCCATGGCAATGCCGATGCCTGCGGCCTGCATCATCTCCATATCGTTCTGAGAGTCGCCGAAGGCCATAACCTCCTCCGGTCGAATGCCATAAGAAGCCACGATCTCCCGCAGCGCATTGACCTTGCCGCCGTCGGCACAGATAATGTCGCAGCCATGCTCCGCCCACTGTGTCCAGCGGCAGTTGGGCGCCAAAGCCAGGGGCTCTTTCGCCTCCACCCGATCCAGAAACAGGACGATCTTATAGACATCATCCTCCAACATATGATCCAGAGAGCCTACGGCAGGATTTCGGGTATGGATCTCACGGAAGGCCTCGTCACTGCGCTCTGTGGTGAAGCTCAGACGGCTCTCCTTGCCGCTGACCATCCAGCAGGGCTCGTTGTGTTCCTTTGTCCACTGCAGGATCGCAGCCACTTCTTCCTTTGCCAGAGGCTTGGAGTAGGTGCTCTTACCGGCTGCGTCATAGCAGTCCTGACCGTTATTGGTCAGATAGCCGTCAAATTCCAGGCCGTCCAGCAGATGCTCCTCTGCAATCTCAAACTTGGAGCGCCCCGTTGCCACAAAGAGCAGAATTCCCTTGTCACGGAGTTGTTTCAATACCCCGGGAATGGAGGCGGGATAGACTCTGGATTTCAGAGAGACCAGAGTACCGTCGATGTCAAAGAATATGGCCTTGATCATTGCTGTGCACCGTCTTGCTCTTTGGCACGAACCTTGTGGCTGGTGCTGCGGATAAAGCCAAAGATACCCAGACCGCAGAAGAGCAGAGACATACCCAGATCCTTGTAGAAGCCGGAGGAATCCATAGAATAGGTGATCTCATAAATGCCCTTGATATAGCTGACCTGTCCTTTTTTCAGCAGTTCAATGGTATCGTTGAACAGCCGGGAGAAGGGGATAACGATGTCATCAGCCTTAGCTGCGGCGTAGAGATCCCAGCCAAAAGCTACAAAGCAGGAAATGGCGGTGATCAGGACTGCAAAAACCGCAGCGGCGACCATGCCCTTCTTGCTCTCCTTATTGCCGGAGAAGAGACCGTAGCCGAAGAAGGAGATATAGGCGGTGGCAAGGCCGGTAATGCTGGCGATGTAGCCGACCTTGCGCAGGATCAAATATAGCGCTGCACCTGCCAGAGAAAACAGCAGAGCGCCCAGAAGACCCAGTGCCACACGTTCTTTCTTTTCATTTGTGATTTCTGCGGGATTGTAATGTTCGGTTTGCTGTTCCATTTTGATTTCTCTCTTTCTGTATTACAGGGCGAGGATCTCCACCTTGCCCTCCTGTGCTGCAAGCTTGATCTGGGAGATGGGCGCTTCGAAACTGTCGATGATCTTTCCGGCGATGCCGTCTTCCAGCTCACGCTGGATGCAGCGGCGAAGATTTCTGGCACCGTAGGTAATGGAGTAGGACTGGGCAACCAGATAATCCACAATGCTCTCGTCCCAGCTCAGGTGGATGCCACGTTCCTCCAGATTGGTCTTCAGTTCCTCCAGCATGATCTTGGCAATGCCACGGAAATTCTCCTCGGAGAGCTTGTTGAAGCAGACGATCTCGTCCACACGGTTGATAAACTCCGGCCGCAGGAACTCCCGTAGGGCCTTCATGGCCTTTTCCTTGCTCTGCTCGGACATGCTGCGGCCGAAGCCTACAGAGCCGTCCTTTCGCTCGGAGCCTGCGTTGGAGGTCATGACAATGACCGTATTCTCAAAATTGACCACACGTCCCTGGGCATCGGTGATACGGCCGTCGTCCAGGATCTGCAGCAGTACGTTCAGTACATCGGGGTGCGCCTTCTCCAGCTCGTCAAAGAGGATCACGGAGTAGGGCTTGCGGCGGATCTTCTCCGTCAGCTGACCGGCCTCGTCGTAGCCCACATAGCCGGGGGGAGAGCCAATGAGCTTGGAGACAGAATGGCGTTCCATATACTCGGACATATCCAGCCGCACCAGAGAATCCACAGAATCGAAGAGTTCATCAGCCAGCCGTTTTACCAGCTCCGTCTTGCCCACACCGGTGGAGCCCACGAAAATAAAGGAGACGGGATGCTTCTTGGTGGCAATGCCCACACGGTTGCGGCGAATGGCGGCGCAGACCGCATCAATGGCCTCGTCCTGGCCTACGATATAGCGTTGCAGACGTTCCTTCAGAGAGCGCAGCTGCTCATACTCCTGGGCACGGATCTTGCTGGCAGGGATTTTTGTCCACATCTCAATAATGCGAGCCAGATTTTCCATGGTGAGCATGGGGGCGGGGATGGCTTCCAGCTCCTTAATCTCCTGCTCCAGACGCAGGACCTTGCTTCTCAGGGTGGCAAGGCGCTCAAAGTCGGAGTGCTCCGTATCCTCGGAGAGCATCTTGAGCTCCAGTTCGTAATCCGCCTTTTCCTTCCGCTTTTCCGCCAGATCGGAGATGGACTTAGTGCGCAGATTCAGGTCAGAGCAGGCCTCGTCCAGCAGGTCAATGGCCTTGTCGGGGAGGAAACGGTCAGTAATATAGCGCTCGGAGAGAATGACCGCCTGCCGTGCGATCTCCGGAGAGACCTTTACTCCGTGGAACAGCTCATAATAATGGGCAATGCCACGGATAATGGCAACAGCCTCCTCCAAAGAGGGCTCAGCCACGGTTACAGGCTGGAAACGGCGCTCCAGAGCGGAGTCTTTTTCAATATACTTGCGGTACTCGGAGAAGGTGGTGGCACCGATGACCTGGATCTCTCCACGGGAGAGGGCAGGCTTTAAGATGTTGGCGGCGCTCATGGAGCCCTCGGCATCACCGGCGCCCACCAGATTATGGACTTCGTCGATGACCAGAATAATATTGCCGCAGGACTTGATCTCGGTGATCAGGCTCTTCATGCGGCTCTCAAACTGGCCACGGAACTGAGTACCTGCCACCAGAGAGGTCAGATCCAGCAGGTAAACCTCCTTGTCCTTCAGCTTAAAGGGTACGTTGCCTGCCACGATCCGCTGGGCAAGACCCTCGGCAATGGCGGTTTTGCCCACGCCGGGTTCGCCGATCAGACAGGGGTTGTTCTTCTGTCGGCGGTTCAGGATCTGTACCACACGTTCCGTCTCCACCTCACGGCCGATGATCTTGTCCAGACCGTTATTGCGAGCCTTGGCGGTGAGATTCAGGCAGTAGGTGTCTAGGAACTTGTGCTTCTTGCTCTTGGACTTGCTCTCGCCCTGGGGCTCCTTGCCCTTGGGCTCTTCTTTGGGGACAGAGGGCAGATTGGGGTTGCTGCCGCCGCCAAAGAGGCGGTTCATATTGGGGAAGGTGGCAGTGCGGCTGCCTACCTCATCGTCATCCTCATCCTCAGGCTCCGGCTGCATCAGGGACATCATCTCGGAGTTCAGGTTCTCCAGATCCTCGTCGGTGATGCCCATGCGCTCCACGATATCGTCCACCTGCTTGATTCCCAGATCCTTGGCGCACTTCAGGCAGAGACCTTCGTTAGTGCTCTGGCCGTTTTCCACTTTGGTGATGAAAATCACGGCAAAATTCTTTTTACAACGGTTGCAAAGGGTAGGTTTCATGGTTTTTCCTCCTTTTCAAAGGAATATATCCGCCGGTATCAGACGTGGAAAGCGATCTTTCCGTCGTCGTACCAGAGCTGTGTCATATACAGGCCGCCGGGAGGGGCGGTAGGCCCTGCGGCGGTGCGGTTTCCCTCATCCAGGATTCTGCCGATCTCCTTGGGAGAGATCTTGCCCTCGGCGGCATAGACGGCAGTGCCCACCATGGCTCTTGCCATATTGTAGAGGAAACCGTTGGCGCAGACCCGCAGGAAGATCAGATCTCCCTGTCGTTCCACGTCGAAGTGATAGACCGTGCGCACCGTGGATTTGACATCGGTGCCTACGGAGCGGACAGCGGCAAAATCGTGGGTGCCCACAAACTGCGCCGCAGCTTCCGCCATAATTTTTTCGTCCAGATGCTTGGGGTAGAACCACACCCGATCCGTATAAAAGGGGTCACGGATGTGGGAATTGTAAATTTGATAGGTGTACTCCTTGCGGACGCAGGAGCCGATGGCATTGAAGTCATCGTGGACATCCATGGCATTAAAAACCACGATGTCGTCGGGAAGCTGGGTGTTGAGAGCGTAGGGGAGGCGATCCGTGGGAATGGTGCAGGAGGTGCGGAAATTTGCCACGTACACTCTGGCATGGACACCGGCATCGGTGCGGCCGCAGCCGGTCATATGCACCTTGTGCTTCACCACACGGGCGGCGGCCTCCTCCAGGGTCTGGGCTACGGTGCAGGCATTTTTCTGTACCTGCCAGCCGTGGTAGGCCGTGCCATTGTATTTCAGAAAAAGAGCGATATTCCGCATGGGGAGGGAACCTCCTTACAGACCAAAGTAACGCAGGGCAATGACACCGCCCAGCACCGCAAGACCGATGAGGAAGGTGAACAGATCTGCCCGATGCATTTTCAGCTGCTTCATCTTGGTGCGGCCCTTGCCGCCGTGATAGCAGCGGCACTCCATAGCCGTGGCCAGTTCATCGGCACGGCGGAAGGCAGAGACAAACAGGGGAACCAGAATGGGGATCAGAGCCTTGGCACGGCGGAAAATGTTGCCGGTCTCAAAATCAGCACCTCTGGCCTTCTGGGCAGAGATGATCTTGTCGGTCTCCTCAATCAGAGTGGGGATGAAGCGCAGGGCAATGCTCATCATCATGGCCAGCTCGTGGACGGGGAAACGGACCTTCTTCAGGGGAGAGAGCAGGGACTCAATGCCGTCGGTGAGGGCGATGGGGGAGGTGGTGTAGGTCAGCAGGAAGGTACCCATGACCAGCATCATGATCCGCAGCATCAGGAAGAAGGCATTGACCAGACCCTCTACGGTGATCTTAAAGATCCACCACTCCACAAGCACTCTGCCCTCGGAGTAGAAAATATTGATCAGTGCGGTAAAGACAATAATGATCAGCAGAGGCTTCAGACCCTTCACCAGTGCCTTCAGCTTGGTTTTGGAAAGGATAATGGCCAGGGCCAGGAAGCACAGCATCAGTGCATAGGAGATGAACCACTTACACAGAAACAGCGCCACGATATAAACCAGGGTCAGTACCAGCTTGGTACGGGGGTCTAAGCGGTGGACAACGGTATTTCCGGGGAAATACTGGCCCAAGGTGATGTCTTTAAGCATTCTTGGCACCTCCCTTTAAGGAGAGCAGCTGCCTTAATGCATGGTCAAAGGTATAGGTAGCCGGATCTACATCGATTCCAAGCTCCCTAAGGCGCAGGAAGAGGCTGGTGACCTGGGGAACGGTAAGACCGATCTCACGGAGGCGCTCCGCCCTGGCAAAAACCTCGGCGGGCTTGCCCAACATCTCCACCTTGCCCTTATAGAGCACCAGAAGGCGGTCGGCAAGAGCAGCTACATCGTCCATGGAGTGACTGACCATAATGATGGTGGCACCGGTGGCCTTCTGATAGGCACGGATATTCTCCAGCAGAGAGGCACAGCCTGCGGGATCCAGACCGGCGGTGGGTTCGTCGAAGATAATGATCTCCGGCTCCATGGCGATCACGCCTGCAATGGCCACACGGCGCTTCTGACCGCCGGAGAGATCGAAGGGGGATTTATCCAGCAGTTCCCGATCTACACCGGCAAAATCGGCGGCACGGAGCACACGTTCCTTGATCTCCGCCTCCTTCAGACCCATGTTCTTGGGGCCAAAGGAGATGTCTTTATAAACGGTATCCTCAAAAAGCTGATACTCCGGATACTGGAACACCAGACCCACACGGAACCGTGCGGCACGGGTGGTCTGCTTATCCTTCCAGATGCTCTCTCCGCCCAGTAAAATGTCGCCGGAGCTGGGTTTCAGAAGACCGTTCAGATGCTGGATGAGGGTGGACTTCCCGGAGCCGGTATGGCCGATGATTCCGAGAAATTCACCCTTTTCTACGGTAAAATTCAAATGTTGAATGGCGTCGTGCTGAAAAGGTGTGCCGACGCTGTAGGTATGGCAGAGGTCCTTGACCTCGATGATCTGAGACAATGTAGTTCCTCCCGGGTGGTCAGGCCTTCAGCATAGCGCAAAGTGCCTGCGCACATTCTTCAGTAGACAGGGCGTCGAGGGGAAGCTCGCAGCCCGCTTTGTTGAGCTCGTACAGCAGCTCTGTGGTGGCAGGGACGGTGAGATCGGCGCTCTTCAGCAGCTCCACCTGGGAAAAGACTTCCCTGGGGCTGCCGTCGGTGAGGATCCTGCCCTCCTGCATGACAATGACCCGATCTGCACGGCAGGCCTCGGTCATATGATGGGTAATGAGGATTACGGTGATGCCGCTCTCCTTATTCAGCCGCTCAATGGTGGAGATGACCTCCTCACGGCCGTGGGGATCCAGCATAGCGGTGGGCTCGTCCAGCACGATGCACTTGGGACGCATGGCGATGACACCGGCAATGGCGACACGCTGCTTCTGTCCGCCGGAGAGCAGGTGGGGGGCATGCATACGGAAGTCGTACATACCCACGGTTTTCAGCGCCTCATCCACACGGCGGCGGATCTCGCCGGGTTCAACACCCAGATTCTCCGGCGCAAAGGCCACATCCTCCTCCACCACATTGGCAACCATCTGGTTGTCCGGGTTCTGGAAGACCATGCCTACGGTGCGGCGGATCTCGATCAGCTGCTCCTCATCGGCGCTGTCCATGCCGTAGACATACACATTGCCGCCCTCAGGCAGGAGCACCGCATTAAAATGCTTGGCCAGAGTGGATTTGCCGCAGCCGTTGTGACCCAGCACGGCCACAAAGCTGCCCTCCTCAATGGTCAGATCCAGCTTCTCAAAGACGGGCAGGCTGAAATCGCCCTCGTCAGCGGGGTAGGAGAAGGTGAGTTCTTTGGTTTCGATGGCAGTTGTCATTTTTCTGTCCTTTCGCTCCTGACCCAGCGACCGGCTGCGCCGCAGGGCAGGATCAGGTCGCTGCTGACGGGCAGACCCAGCTCGTCGGACTCTGTGTGGCCGCCGTAACGGGGGGTCACAATGCTGTCCAGCAGGCAGGTCAGCACCGAGGGGGCAAGGCCCGTGGTGTAGGAATTGATAATAAAGAAGAGGGGATCGTCCGACAGAACCCCGGCCACCAGTTGCAGGAAGGGGAAGAGATCCTTTTCCAGCTTCCAGATCTCCCCGGAGGGGCCTCTGCCGTAGGAGGGGGGATCCATGATAATGGCGTCATAGCGACGGCCACGTTTGATCTCCCGTTCCACGAACTTGGCGCAGTCGTCAATGATCCAGCGAATGGGAGCCTCGCTGAGACCGGAGGAGGCGGCATTCTCTCTTGCCCAGGCCACCATACCCTTGGCGGCATCCACATGGCAGACAGAGGCGCCTGCCTTGGCGGCGGCCAGGGTAGCACCGCCGGTGTAGGCAAAGAGGTTCAGCACGCTGACGGGACGGCCTGCAGAGCGGATCTGCTCACCGATAAAGTCCCAGTTGGCGGCCTGCTCGGGGAACACGCCGGTGTGCTTAAAATTCATGGGCTTGACGTTGAAGGTCAGGTCATTGTAGCGAACCTGCCAGCGCTCCGGCAGCCGATGCTGGGACCACTGACCGCCGCCGGTGGAAGAACGGGCATAACGGGCATCGTAGCTCCGCCACTTGGGATGCTTCTTGGGGGTATTCCAGATGATCTGAGGATCCGGACGCACCAGGAAATACTTTCCCCAGCGCTCCAGCTTTTCGCCGTCGGAGGTATCCAGGACTTCATAGTCCTTCCAATGGTTTGCGATCCACATATCTCTATCTCCTGTAAATTACATTAAAATCATTGGTCGGCGATTTTGCGCCGTTCATACCACTGGGTATCCTCCGGTGGCAGAGCGTCTATGCTCTCCGGTGTCTGTGTAGACTCGGGAGGAGGCTCTGTAGGATCGGGAGGTGCGGTAGATTCCGTGGGTTCTGAGGGGTCGGTGGAGCCGTCGGAATTGGACGGATCCGTGGACTCCGAGGGATCGGTGGACTCCGAGGGATCGGTGGTGGAGGGGGTTACATCCTCCAGGGTCTTGTGCAGGTCGCAGAACATCTCTTCCTTCTCAGGATTGAATACATATTCTGCATCCTTATTGACCTTCCAGTCCTTGTTAAACAGCACCTTGCTGACGGTGGTGATCTCGTTGCCCTCGGCCAGCTCGCAGAACTCGGTGCAGACCTTGCCGCTGAGACCGCAGATCTTTACTTCCACGTGGCACTCGCATTTGCCGGCAGGTACATCGGACCAGTGCAGACGGATACGGGATACACGGTCCTGATTCTTCTCACGGATATCCTTCTCGCAGAGCTCTGTGGCCCTGTTGCCGCAGTCGATGCAGATGTCATAATAGCCTACACCGTCGTAAGAGGAGAAGTCACGGTACTCCAGATCCTCATGGAGGGGCTTCATGACCTGATTCCACATGACGATGGCAGGGTTGGTCCAGGAGTCGGAGAGAATGATCTGCTCCTGCTCGTCATAGCCGCACCAGACCACAGAGGTATAGTAGGGGGTATAACCGGCGAACCAGCGGGTCTGGTTGTTGTTGGAGGTACCGGTCTTGCCGGCCACAGCCATGTTGTTCATATAGGCGGGAGTGCCGGTGCCGTAGTCCACGGCGCTCTCCAGCATGCCGGTCATATAGTAGGCGGTGAGTTCGCTCATGGCGGTGAGGCTCTCCTGGGTGTTATCCAGAATGACCTTGCCCTCCTGATCCACGACCTGGGTGTAGGTCCTGGCCTCACGGAACACACCGTCGTTGGGGAAGGTGGCATAAGCCTGAGTCACTTCACGGACGGTCATGCCCCAGGTCAATTCGCCCAGACCCAGAGGGGCATAGGAGATATCGGTGTACTCTCTGCCGCCAACTTCCTGCTTTTCTACCAGGGTAGTGATGCCCAGCTTCTGGGTGAGGAAATTATAGCTGTTCTCCAGACCCAGATCGTGGAGAACCTTGACGGAGACGGTGTTCAGAGACTGGGTCACACCCTGAAGCACCAGCACGTTACCGCTGTAAGTTCTGGAACTGTTCTGAGGCCAATCTGCCCGATCCTCGCCGTAGAAAGAGGAGTCCTCATAGGGGGAGGCGGGGGTGATGATACCGGCTTCCAGAGCAGGCGCATAGACCGCAAGGGGCTTAATGGAGGAGCCGGTGGGCAGCTTACTCTGGGTGGCACGGTTTAAGGAGAGGGAGCCGGTCTTTTCGCCCACGCCGCCGCTCATGGCGACAATATCACCGGTGCGGTTGTCGATGATGACCGTGGCGGCCTGGAGCTGCTGGATACTGACGGTGTCGGGCACATTATCCGGGTCCTCGTAGACCGCATCCACCATGGCCTGAATTTCGGGGTCGATGGTGCAGTAGATCCGATAACCGCCGGTGAGCAGCTTCTGCACGGCGGCCTGTTCGCTGAGGTCGTAGGTCTCGCAGAGGTCGTTGATCACATCACGGTAAACCGTGTCTTCAAAATAGCTGTAAGCAGTGTTGGAGTCTACCTCATAATTCTGTGCGCCGCAGGTGGGGCAGAGATAGACATCTTCCTCCGGTTCATCATAGTCGCCACGGGTGCCTTCAAAGCCGCAGCTTGCGCAGAGGTAGGTATCCTCGTCGTAAAGACCGTTACGGAAAACCATCTCCTGCTCGGTGGCAGCCTCGTATGCGGCTTCGGAATCAAAATAGCCCTGGGCGTTCATCTCCGAGAGAATGGTCAGCTGGCGCTTGCGGTTGAATTCGGGATAAATATAGGGGTCGTAGAGGGAGGGGTTATTGGTAATGCCGATGATACAGGCGCACTCTGCCGGGGTCAGCTCATTGACATCCTTGGCAAAGTAGACCTCGGCGGCACTCTGTACGCCGTAGCAGCCCTCGCCCAGATAGATGGTGTTGAGATACCATTCCAGAATCTCTTCCTTGGTGTAGCGTTCTTCCACCGCCAGGGCACGGAAGATCTCCTGCACCTTACGGTTGATGGTCACGTCGTCTTCCTTGGACAGATTCTTGATCAGCTGCTGGGTGATGGTGGAGGCACCGTAGGAGGCATCGCCGCCCACAAAGTTGCCCACAGCGGATACCGTTCGAATCCAGTCCACACCGTCGTGCTCGCGGAAACGCTTATCCTCAATGGCGATTGCGGCGTTGATCATGTCCTCGGGAATTTCCGCATAGCTGACCCAGATGCGGTTTTCCGTAGCATAGAGCTGCTGCAGCTCTTTGTACTCGCCGGTTTCCCGATCCTGATAATAAATAATGGAGGACTGAGCCAGGGAGATGTTATCGAGCTCCAGGTTGTCGGCGTATTCGTAAGCCTTGGGGATCACGTCGCTCTTGAGATACTGGGAGAACTCGGTCATGAAAATGGTGCCGGCAATGATGCCAATGAGGGCAAAGGTGCCGGTAATAACCATGGCCCAGAGCAGGACTTTTCCTAAAATGTGCAGGAAGACCCGGGTAATTCGCCAGGCGATATGGGGCTTTTGGGCGGGGGTCTGAGATTTATCAGCCATAAGAGATTCCTCACTTTCGTAAGCGCTTTTCTATCCGATACCATCTGTGGAAAGACGGTTGACACAGTGTCCCTATCTATATAATTATATCACGCTTGTCAACCGGATATTAAAGCATTTTATGTTGGATGTTTTGCAAGTTTTGCGGAAAAATAGTAGAACGACGGGGGAGAAAATCGGAATTTTTCGGGTCAATGGAAAAACGGACTTTTTTACGTGGCCGGGGCGGAAAAAGAAATTTTTTCCATAGTCAAAAATGCGCCTCATTTCCTCTTGATTTTCTCTTCGGAAACGGTTAAAATAGACTTACAAACAGCCACGGAGGATATGCTATGGATCAGGACAATGGTGCGCAGATCATCTCCATCACCGATGAAGACGGCGTAGAATACGAGCTGGAGGTTCTGACCTCTGTCCACTATCGGGGAGCGGAATACCTGGCCCTTACCCCCGCAGATGCCTCGGACGAGGAGCAGGAGCTGGAGGTCAGCATCCTGAAATCCGTAGAAGAGGACGGAGAGCCTCTCCTGATCGCCGTGGAGGATGAACAGGAGCTGGAAGAGGTCTATGACCTCATGATGGAGCAGCTCTTTGAGGACGAAGAGGACTGATACGCTGCCTCTTTGACGAGCATAATTGTGAAAAGTTCCCTGCCGGGTGCGTGATAGCCCCCTTTAAACCCACATCAAATTTAAGGGATGTCGGACTTCCGTTTCGGCGTGCAGGCCTCCCGTTCCGGCTTTGACCGTGAATGGACGTTGGAAGCAGAAAAGACACGGAGAGACAACCCACCTGCCCTTTTGTGCAGGTTATAAACGGGGTTACACGGCCACGGTGGGGCATTGAAAAAGTCGGAGCTCGAAGGAGCTCCGGCTTTTTTGCGCTCAAAACGGCTCCAAAATCGGTTCTGTGTGTCATTTTACCCCATGAGAAGGCTGCAATTGTGAAATATTTCGAAATTTTTAAAGGAATTTTCACTTTTTACTTGCAAGAATGACAAAATCAAAGTATAATGTCTAATGTTGTGAATCCGGGCGCAGACCCGGATATTTCCCACGAAATGAGAGGTAATTACAAATGAGCGCATCCCGTGAAAGAAAAAAGCGTCTGGCCGAGGTCAAGGAGCCTGTGGTCGAGACCAAGAAAACCAAGAAGAAGATCTCCGAAGGCTGGATTTTTGCGATTTCCATCGTTCTGGTGCTGGCTCTGGTATTCGGCGGCATTTTTGCCTACAATGCCTGGCAGCGTAACCGCACTGTTCTCACCGTCGGTGAGCACGAGATCGATGCCAAGGAGTTTAACTACTTCTACAACGCAACCGCAACCAATTTCTTCAACTACGCTTCCTATCTGGGTGTTGACACCAGCATTCCCCTGGATCAGCAGGAAGTCACCGAGAGCAATGCCTCCATGCTGGGCCTGGTGCTGGACACCGGCTGCCTCAGCGGCATCACCCCTGTTGACGGCAACTACGGTGTGACCCTGGCACAGGTTGTGGCCGATAATGCCAAGCAGATGGCCATCGAGGCATACGCAATCTATGACGCAGCGGTTGCTGCCGGCTTTGCCATGGACGAAGAGTGCCAGGGCGAGGTTCAGGCCGAGATGGATAATTTGAAGATGTATGCCGCTATGTACGGCTACAGCGATGTAGACGAGCTGCTGGAGAATAATTACGGCAAGGGCTGCACCGAGGAGACCTACCGCCAGTATCTGGAGGTTGTCCATGTTGCCCAGCATTATCCCAATGAGATCCAGTACTCCGATGCTGAGATCGCTGCCCGCTACGACGAAGATCCTCAGACCTTCGATGTCGCTACCCTCTATGTCTACAGCACCAGCGGTTCTGACTATGTAGAGGCTGCAGAAGACGGCACCAAGCCTGTTTCCGGCGAGGAAGAGGATGCTGAAGCCAAGGCCGCTGCTGAGGCTATGGCCAACAACTTTGACCTGGAGACCAAGAACGGCAAGGTCACGTTCTACACCGACTACACCTATTCCCAGCTGAAGAACCTCTGCGGCGAAGAAGCTGCCGAGTGGCTCTTTGGTGAGGCCAGCACCGATGGCACTTTCATCAAGCTGTTCAACAACAACGACTCCTACTATGTCCTGAAGCTCCTGGACAAGGAAGCTTATAACACCACCAACCTGCTGCAGATCTTCATCGCTGAGGATGCTGAGGATGCAGAACCGGTTGCCGGTGAGCCCACCGCAGCGCAGAAGCTGGATATTATCTCCGCCATGCTGGAGTCCGATGCCTCCCGGGAGAATTTCCTGGGTCTGGCTGAGAAGTATTCCTCCAAGGATGTGGAGACCGAGGTCAACGGCCTGAGCCGTGGCGATATGAGCGGTGTTTCCGAAGAAGCTTGCCTCTGGGCCTGCATCGAAGACCGTGCCGAAGGCGATTGGGAGAGCTTCAAGGTTGACGGCGGCTACATCCTCCTGATGTACGTAGGCGAAGGCGACAGCTACCTGGACGGCGTTGTCAACAACCGCCTGATCACCGAGTGGATTACCGAGATCACCACCGCTGCCGAGGCAGCCTGCGGCTATGACGAAGACGCCGCCATGGGCGCCAACGTAGGTCTGGTCTATAACCAGTCTGCTAACCAGTAATTCAATAAAAAGGCTGCTGCCCATGGCAGCAGCCTTTTCCTATCCGGAGGAGAAAACTATGAACGAGATCTATATCCGCCAGCAGATGCTGTTGGGGGAAGAAGCCATGGAAAAGCTCCGCAAAGCCCATGTGATCGTATTCGGCATCGGCGGCGTGGGAAGCTATGTGGCGGAAGGTCTGGCAAGAGGCGGTGTAGGACAGCTGACCTTAGTGGATAACGACACGGTCGGCCTGACCAATCTGAACCGCCAGCTCTGCGCCCTGCACTCTACCTTGGGACAGTATAAGAGCGACGTTATGGCAAAGCGAATTTTGGATATCGACCCCGATTGCAGGGTTCGCTCCCTGCCGCTGCTGTATTCCGAAGAGACCAAGCTGCAGTTTTTTGACCGCCACTACGACTATATTGTCGATGCCATCGACCTGGTATCCTGCAAGCTGAGCCTGATCGTCAATGCCAGAGAGCGAAATATTCCCATTATCAGCGCCATGGGCACCGGCAACAAGCTGGACCCCACGGCCTTCCGCATTACGCAAATTTCCAAAACCTCCGGCTGCCACCTGGCCAGGATCATGCGCAAGGAGCTGAAAAACCGGGGTATTACCGACCACATGGTGCTCTACAGCGAGGAGCTTCCCCGCACCCCGGAAACCCTGGAAGAGCCTCCTCCCGGCAGAAGAAGCATCCCCGGCTCTGTCTCCTGGGTACCCTCCTGCGCCGGCCTCATGCTGGCAGGCCACGTGATCCGGGAACTGTGCAAATAACGATATATATGACAAGAACCCCTTGGCAGGTCATGTACCTCCCAAAGGGGTTCTTTTTATCCAAATTCATGGGTTTGTCCAAGATGAGTGCTATGGGGCATCTGGAACTTCTTTGATTGCCTCCTCGATCTGAGCAATGAGATCCCGTGGTCGTATCTGTAGGGCATCACTAATTTTGAAAAAAGTGTCCAAAGTAGGTTTCCTCTCGCCACGCTCAATAGCACTCAAATGTGTCCTGCCGATTCCGGCTAACCCACTGGTCAATTCCTGAGACTGTCTCTTCTTCTCACGTACTTGCTGAATCACCATACCGACAATTTTGGCATCCAACATACACATGCCTCCTCTCTGCCATGATTGTAATGGCAGAAAGAAATAAATATGAATACATATGTTGTCAACTGAACACAAATGTGCTATAATGCTATTGGGGATATCTCATAACATTAATTTTTAGGAGGGCTAAAAGTATGGTAAATGAAAAAATGTCAACGATTAATTCCACGAGCAGTAATGCAACGATAGTGAAACAGCTTAAAACATTGATTGCTGCTGGAGGAATGCATACACTAGGATTGAAAACAGATGGTACAGTTCTTTCTGTGGGGAAGAATCAAAATGGACAAACAAATGTTTTTGGATGGAATGGAATTAAGGCGATTTCTGCAGGTTCAAATCATTCTCTTGGCCTAACTGTCGAAGGAAAGGTTGTAGTTGCTGGTGATAAAACTAATAAGAAATGTGATGTTTCCCAGTGGTCTGGTATCGTTCAGATTGCTGCAGGCTATGAGTATTCTGCTGGCTTGAAAGATAATGGTTCCGTTGTAATCGCAACGGGAGAAGAAATGACACAAATGTTTGTTAAAGAGCCTGTAAAAAGCTGGAGAGGCATCAAGGAAATCTCCGCAGGTACGCTTCATATTATTGGCTTAATGGAAAATGGAAAAGTAATTGCTGCTGGTCGGAATAATGATGGAAGATGCAACGTTTCTTTTTGGGAAAACATTGTTTCAGTGGCTGCGGGAGTGAATCATTCGGTTGGATTATGCGCAGATGGAAGAGTTCTTGCTTGTGGAAATAATGAATTTGGACGATGCGACACAGCAAATTGGGAGAACATTGTTGCGATTGCGGCAGGCGGATTTCATACTGTAGGTTTGCGTAAGGATGGTACAGTGGTAGCTGTTGGTAAAAATGACGGAGGTCAATGCAACACGAGTGATTGGAAAGAGATTGTTGCTGTTTCTACAATTAACAACCATACCGTGGGGATTCGGAAAGACGGGACAGTTGTAGCAACTGGTTGGAATACAGATGGCAGATGCAATGTGTTTAATTGGAAGCTATTTGAAGATGCTGCGCTTGTTCCTGACCAAATGCTGAAAATGCAAAACGATTACCTCGAAGAAATTGAAAGAATGAAAGCGGCAGAGAGAAAAAGACAGGAAAAAATTCGACAGGAAGAGGCCAAGAAGAGAGCAGAGGAGAAGGCATTAAAAGAAGAAGAGAAAAAGAAAAAGATACAAACTCTTAACGAGGAAAAGGAAGAATTGATGGATGAGATGTTTAATTTGAAAGGTGTTTTCTCCGGAATCCGCAAGCGAAAAATCGAGAAGCGAATTTCTGAAATTGATACATATATGCGGTATTTGGAAAAAAGATAATAATTAACATATTATTCTGTAAGGGAGGAAGAGCAATGTGGTTTTGGATTATTTTAGGTTTTTTGCTATTTGTTTCGGCACTGGGGTTGCTGTTTGATGTTGAATTTTGGATAATGCTGGCCATCGTTCTCGGGATATGTGTAGTTCTGATTATTATTTTTGTTTTGATAAAAAAGGCGGCGTTTCAATATGGAAAACGACTAGCAGAGAATTATCAAAACGAAGAATGGAGAGCGCTAAATCCAGAAAAAGCACGTAAATATGAAGAATTGGTAGAGAACGCAGAAAGAAAACGTGATCAGATGATGAATGGACCTTCTGTCAGTATTACGAAGATTCGAGCAGGACATTTGGGAGGCCTGTATAACGAGAGTTGGAATTCTTATGCGGATAGTGCAGGTGGGTGGTCTATTCGATTTAATCTTTCAAATATAGGAGGAAGAACAATCAATTATGTGACAATTTCGTTTGCGGCAATTAACAGAGTTGGAGATAAGTGTTACTGCCGAATTCATGATTGTTATGAGCGTAGTGTAACTTATACAGGCCCATTAGAATCTGGACGAATGGTTAAGGATCTATATTTTGAAAATGTATGGTATGATATCCCACTGGATAGGGTTGCAATCGAATCAATTTATGTTGAGTTTTCAGGCGGGAAATCGCAAACCATCCATGCAGACGGTTCAGTGAGCAATTACGGTTTCTAATCTTACGTGCATATTGGGATGTGAAGTGCTGTTTTATAGAAAGGGAACGGATATATCCGTTCCAAAATCTGTTGGTAAGCACAGCATATTCAATCAATAGCACAATAATCAATCGCCCTCCGTTTTTTTGTATAAAGAAAAGCTCTCGCCGATGGTTGTGTTTTCCTGAAAAAACAGCACTGAGTCTGAAAAATCCCCCGGCGGTCGCAGAGGGATGCCCGTTCCTCCTTGACCGCTGGGGGATCGAAGAGAGCAGGACCGCAGGAAAATAGCCCCGTTGATTTCTCTTCACTATATATATCGTCGCAGGTCGACAAAAATTCACATCTTTTTTTAAAATATTTTAAAAAATTTATTTTGTGATATGTATTGTGTCAAAAAAGAGCCATTCCCCCAAAAGGGAATGACTCTTTTTTGATACGATCGGGACTATAAGCCGGGTTCTGTAATCGACAGCCATCTATCTTGGCGCTATGTTGCCACAGCGCTCCAGCCACCTCCCCGGAGACGGTCGGGCCAACCTCTGTCTCCTCCACGGTGTTGCTCCGGATAGAGTTTACAGCGCCGCAATGTTCCCATGCGGCGGGTGAGCTCTTACCTCGCCTTTCCACCCTTACTCCTGTGCCATAGGCTTCACGCACTTCTCAAAACAGGAAGCCGATCCATTGCATCCCCCTTCCCGAGTTATCGGGAAACCCGGGGACACCTACAGCTTTGAAGCGGTATATCTCTGTTGCACTTTTCCTGAAGTCGCCTTCGGCGGGCGTTACCCGTTATCCTGCCCTGTGGAGCCCGGACTTTCCTCATGATGACGCCGTTGGGCATCATCACGCAGCTGTCCGTCCCGGTCGCCCGTATATTGTACTTTATTTTCCGGATCTTGTCAAATACATTGCAAAATTTCTTTTTATGGGCTATAATAGAGAAAATGTTCATTTCTGAAAAATTTGCGGGAAAGAGGCGGAACTTTGGAACTGAAGGAGTATTTTCAGCGTCTGAAAGAGAAGAAGGTATTGGTGCTTGGCCTGGGCGTGAGCAATCAGCCCCTGGTGGAGCTGCTGCTGCAGTACGGCATCGATGTGACGGGCTGCGACCGCACGCCCTATGAAAAGCTGGAGCAGTCGGTGCTGGATTTGGAGCGCAAGGGTTTGAAGCTCCATCTGGGGGAGGACTATCTGGATGGAATTTCCGGTGATGTGGCCTTCCGCACCCCCGGCCTGCACCCTTTGAAGCCACAGCTGGAGGCGCTGCGCAAAGCCGGTACGAAAATCACCAGCGAGATGGAGGCCTTTTTTGAGGTCTGCCCCTGCAAGATCATTGCGGTAACGGGCTCTGACGGTAAGACTACTACCACCACCCTGATCTCTGAGATCCTGCGCCATGCCGGTCATAAGGTCTGGCTGGGCGGCAATATCGGCACACCTCTTCTCAACCGTGCCGACGAGATGCAGCCCGAGGATCGGGTGGTTCTGGAGCTGAGCTCCTTCCAGCTGATGGATCTGGGCTACAGCAGTCACATCGCCCTGGTCACTAATTTGGCGCCCAATCATCTGGATGTCCATAAGGATATGCAGGAGTATATCGATGCCAAGAAAAATATCTTCCTGCGGCAGTCGGCGGAGGATGTTCTGATCCTGAACCGGGACAATGCCATCACCGCCTCCTTTGCCCCGGAGGGCAAGGGGAGCATCCGCTGGTTCTCCCGGCAGGAGGAACTGGCCGAAGGTGTCTGCCTGAAGGGCGACACCATCTATGAAGACGGCCTCCCCGTGATGCAGCGGCAGGATATTCTGCTCCCCGGCATCCATAATGTGGAGAATTATATGGCCGCCATTGCTGCGGTGAAGGGTCTGGCCTCCCACGAGGATATCCGCCATGTGGCCCGGAACTTCGGCGGCGTGGAGCACCGCATTGAGCTGGTGCGTGTAAAAAACGGCGTGGCATATTATAATGACTCCATCGCCTCCTCTCCCAGCCGGACTATCGCCGGTTTGCGGAGCTTTGACAAAAAACTGATCCTCATCGCCGGCGGCTACGATAAGCACGTGCCCTTCGACGAACTGGGCGAGGAGATCGCCCAACGTGTGAAGCTTCTGATCTGCACCGGCGACACCGGCCCGAAGATCAAGGCAGCGGTATTGAGTGCGCCCTCCTATGCCGAGGGCTGTCCCAGAATCATGGATGTAGAGGACTTCTATGCGTCTGTGCATACAGCCGCAAGGGAGGCAAAAGAGGGAGATGCGGTGATCCTGTCCCCGGCAGGTCCTGCCTTTGACCGCTTCAAGAATTTTATGGTTCGTGGAGCCGAGTTTAAGAAAACCGTACAGGAGCTGTAAGCCATGAGAAAACAATGCAGCGCCGTCATCGTGGCGGCAGGCACCGCCCAGCGGATGCAGGGCATTGACAAGATACTCACGCCTTTGGCCGGGGTGCCGGTGCTCCTGCGCTCTGTCCGAGCCCTGGCGCAAAGCCATCGGATCGACCGTATTTACATTGTCACCCGACCGGACTTGATTTCCGTCGTGACAGAGCTGTGCAGCGGCGAGCCGAAATTTTGCAAGGCAGTGTGCGGCGGCAGCAGCCGTGCGGAATCGGTGCTCTGCGGCCTGCAGGCTGTAGAACAGGGTGAACTGGTCGCCATCCATGACGGCGCCAGACCCCTTGCCACAGCAGCGCTGATCGATGCCGCCATTGAGGGGGCTGAAACCTACGGCGCAGCAGCGCCGGCCGTTCCCGTACATGATACCATTAAACGGGTCAAGGATCATTTCGTACAGGAGACCCCCGACCGCAGCACCCTCTATGCCGTGCAGACTCCCCAGGTGCTTGACAGGAACCTGATTGTCCGGGCGCTGCAAACCGCCATGGAGCAGGGGATCCCCCTGACCGACGATTGCTCTGCGGCAGAGGCCATGGGTATGCCCGTCTACCTGAGTCCCGGCAGTACCGAAAATCTGAAAATCACAGTGCCTTCGGATCTGATCCTTGCGGAGGCCATCATAAAGGAGAGAGAAGGCTTATGAGGATCGGACACGGCTATGATGTGCATCGCCTGGTGCCGGATCGCAAGCTGATCCTGGGCGGTGTAGAGATCCCTTACGAGCTGGGGCTTTTGGGTCACTCCGATGCGGATGTGCTGCTCCACGCAGTGATCGATTCCCTTCTGGGGGCAGCGGCGCTGGGAGATATCGGCAAGCTGTTTCCGGACAGCGACATGAAGTATAAGGATATTTCCAGCATGATCCTGCTGGAGCAGGCCATGGAGCGAATCCGGAAGAAGGGCTTCAAGGTGGGCAATGTGGACGTGACCGTTATTGCCCAGCGCCCCAAGCTTTTGCCCTATATTCCGCAGATGCGTGAGAATCTGGCGCAGGCGCTTCTGCTTCCGCCGGATCGGGTCAATATCAAAGCAACCACTGAGGAAGGTCTGGGCTTTACCGGCAACGGTGAAGGCATTTCCTGCCATGCCGTCAGCCTTCTGGAAGAATAGAGAGGAGAACGACGATGTTTATTAAAACAAAAGAAGCCTTTTTGGCCAAGGACATGCAGCCTACCTGGGAATTTCTGGTCAAGCGGGAGCGCAGACTGCGCCGCAATAAGCTGCTGTGCCGCATTATCCAGCCTCTGGGTGGTCTGATTTTCCTGTTCAATCTTCTGATCGCCACCTGCAATGCGGTGCTGTTCTTCCTGGGAGACACGGTCGGTGAGTTTTTTGCGGCAGTGCCTGTGCTTCCCGGCCTGGTGGAGAGCTTTCCCCGAGACAGCCAAAGTGCCGTCTTGTGGCTGTTCTTGTGGTTTGTCTATCTGATCCCCCTGGCGGTTAGCGGTCTGGTCTTCGGTTTGCTGCTGCTTCTGGACTATTTCAAGTATAAAGACGTGAAAGAACCCCTGCAGGGCACGGAAGCAGAGTGCGCCAAGGCGCTGGTTCACAAGGCGGAGACGGTTTACGATCTTCGCAAGAAGATCCCCACCTGGTCTGTCTATTTGGAGACCGGCATTATTACCGCCCTTACAGCGGTTCCTCTGGTGATCGGTCTGATCCGTGTTGCCGGGGAGGGAACCGGCGGTATGCTGCAGGTCGCTCTGTACTGTCTGGCGCTGATCGTGGTACTGTTTGTATTCTTCTGGGTCTATGCGCTGCTGTTCAAGCTCTTCTCTCTGCTCAACAGCCTCTATTATCTCTCCGGGGATGAGTGGGACTATTACCGGCTTTATCAGCGGCTGGATGCCTTCTGGGAGAGCGTGGACGAGGAGGAATTTGCCCGCCGTGAGGACAAGGTGCGCCGTCAGCGGGAGGAAAAAGCCCGTCGCCGCCGCAGAAAGCCTGCGGAAGAGAATAAATAATACACAAATCAAACCGCCCCTTGTCTACAAGATTTAGGCAAAGGACGGTTTGATTTTTGCGAGGGAATGTGATATAATGAATCCGCTTTTGCGCTGAAAAGAGAAACTGCCACAATTTACCGTGGATTCACAGTTTCTTCACATAGTTCTGTTATGATTTCTAATGCTTGAGAGTCCCGGGTGACTCTTTCCCGATGAAAGGAAGCATGACTTATGAGCGAGAAGAAAGTTTCTCTTCTATATCGGTTCCTGAAATGGTGCGTTCGCACGGTGTATCCGAAAATTAAGGTTGTGGGCGAGGAGAAGATCCCCAATGAGCCTTGCCTGATCGTGGCAAATCACTGCCAGATGCACGGGCCCATAGCCGCCGAGCTCTATACCCCCGGCGCCCATGATATCTGGTGCGCCCATCAGATGATGCAGCTGAAGGAAGTTCCGGCCTATGCCTATCAGGACTTCTGGAGCGGCAAGCCCAAGTGGACTCGCTGGCTCTATAAGATCGCATCCTACGCCATTGCGCCCCTGTGCGTGGTGGTCTTTAACGGTGCCAATACCATTGCCGTCTATCGGGACAACCGCATTATCAATACCTTCAAGAACACGGTGAAAAGCCTCTCCGAGGACAAGCATGTGGTGGTTTTCCCCGAGCACCTGGAGAAGCATAACCACATTGTCTATGATTTCCAGGACAAGTTCATCGATATTGCCCGTCTTTACTATAAAAAGACCGGCAAGGAGCTGTGCTTCCTGCCCATGTACATTGCGCCCTCCCGGAAAGAGATGCACTTTGGAGCGCCCACCCGCTTCTCTACGGAAACGCCCATTGACGAAGAGCGCCGCCGCATCTGCGAGTATCTTATGGACGAGATCACCCGTGTAGCCGAGGCGCTGCCGGAGCACCGTGTGGTGCCTTATGAGAATCTTCCCAAGAAGCTCCACCCCAGCAACAAAGAGGTGAAACCATGAAAAAACCGGTGGTCAACTATAAAGAATTCCGCCTGCGCAAGCTCAACGATCCGCAGTTTTCTCATCTGAAGCTGCTTCTGGGCTGGGTGGGCTATTTTGCCCTGTATTTTATTACGGAGATTTTTATTCCTGTGGAGCGCTGCTATCCTATCCACAGCCCCCTGGATGATTTGATCCCCTTCTGCGAGATCTTTGTCATTCCCTATACTCTGTGGTACCTGCTGGTGGCGGGAACCCTTTTGATCTTTGCACTGTATGATATCCCCAGCTTCCGCATGGTCTCCAAGTACATCATCGTCACCCAGGTCATTGCCATGGCCATCTATATTATTTTCCCCAGCCGCCAGGATCTGCGCCCCACGGAGTTCCCCCGGGATAATCTCCTGACCGATCTCATGGGCCTTATCTACTCGTTTGATACCAGCACCAATGTCTGCCCCTCCCTTCACGTGGCCTATTCTCTGGGCATCGCCTCTGTGTGGCTGAAGAAGAAGGACACCTCTCTCTGGATTCGCCTGAGCATTCTGGCCTTCTCTCTGCTGGTCTGCGTGTCCGTTGCCTTTGTTAAGCAGCACTCTGTGGTGGACATTTACGCTGCCATTCCCGTCTGCGCCGTGGCGGAAGTCATTGCCTGCCTGCCCTACTACAAAGCACGCCGTGCCGAAAAAAAGAAATAAAGAAAAGAAGCTGTCTCACTGATATAATCCCCTTAAAGTAGACACTTGAAAAAACAAAAAGATTTCAAGACTACTTTAAGGGGATATTTTTATGCAAAGAAGATCGCACACAAACAAAGTATATAGTACAGAGCTGAAGATACAAGCAGTAGAGGAATAT
>JAFUPG010000083.1 GCA_017481325.1 Oscillospiraceae bacterium | reverse complement strand
TTTATACATAATGGCACCACCTTTACTGTGCCATTATATCATTTGAGATGTCCAATATTTCGGACTTATACAACATCTAGGTTCGTGCTGTTTTAAGCCGATAGCCTAAATTTCTGTTTGACAGGCTAAACATTCCAAATCCGTGCCGGAGGCACACCTCAGTTTTTAGTCATTAGCTATTAGCAATTAGTTCCTAAACGTACCGACAGCTTTCTGCTGTTCGGTGCGCAAAGAATGATATATCTCTGACGAGATATGATATACGGCTTCGCCGCATGATATGTTTCCACTTCGTGAAAACATGATATATTATCCGTTCCTGAATATGCCGTAAGGCATATTCAGGAACGGATATCATTGAGGCACACTTCCTTGCGGAGTGTGCCTCAACGGGAGCCTTATTTCTTTATTCGTACTCTCTCAGAAGAACAGCCTTGTCCTCACGCTGCTCGTAGACCGCCTCTGTATCTTCGTCCAGGAGGTCATAGCAGGGATCGGCAGCTTCGTAGAACACGCAGGTGCCGCAGGAGGAGGATATCTTTCTGGGAACGGGAGCCATCCGTGCCGTGCTGCCGGCGGCCTTCAGGCTGCGGTGGCTTTTCAGTGCGGCCAGATGGGTGTGAAAAGTGGCGATATAGTGTCTCATTTGGTCAGGGTCAGGCGGTACTCCTCGTCCTCCAGCTCCTCGACCTTTACATCGTAGCCCAGCTTATAGGCAAGGCGGGTCACATTGCCCTTGGCGGTGTCGTTATCCAGCAGAACCTCCAGGGTCTTGGGGGAATTCTTCTTGACTTCCTCCTGAACCATCAGCACAGGGATGGGGCAGGACAAACCTCTTGCATCAACCATGTTTACGCCTTTCCTTTCTTCATATTTGTCAGAGAGACAGCAAGTACAACAACCAAACCGATGATCACAGCTGCGGGGCCGTTGGTGTTGGTGCCAGCGCCAGTGGACGCAATGCTGAGGGTGTGAGCCAGGCCGCCGCCGACGAGCATGCCCATAACAGTAACTGCGGAGTCGGTGTTGCCTTCACCGGCCAGCACCAGCTGACGCAGGGGGCAGCCACCCAGAAGCACGCAGCCCCAGCCTACCAGAGTCATGCCCAGCATATTCCACAGCCACTCGGTGTGTGCGATGGGCTGGCCGTCAAACTTAAAGGTCAGGCTGTTGCCTACAATAATATTGCCCAGCATGACAGCTACGATGACACCGCCGAAACCTGCCAGAAGGCCGAATTCCTTGAACATAACTGCATCACGGACACCGCCGACGAAGCACAGGCGGCTCTTCTGCGCCAGAGCGCCCACAACAATGGCAATTACCAGAGCAATGGCCCAGGGAGCGAACTTGTTGCCGGGAGTGGTTCCGGAGGTGAACAGCACATCGCCGCCAACCAGGGACAGCACGAACAGGCCGACCATGATCACAGGGAATGCCAAACCTTCTACCTTAGACTGCTTATAGGCTCTGCCCAGAGAGAAGCCTCCCTTGAGCACCAGAATACCGACCAGAATACCAACGACGAAGCCAATCAGACCCATAATGGCGTTCATATCGCCGCCGCCGATACGGATTGCCATACGCAGGGGGCAGCCCAGGAACACCAGAGCGCCAAACATAACAAAGATGCCAAGAATGAAGCGAGTAAAGGGGGAGCTGCCACCCTTGGGCTTGAATTCTTTGGTAATGAGGGCAAGGATGCATGCACCTACAATAATACCAACGATCTCAGGGCGGAAGTTGGAAAGCGAACGGACGACTTCACCGGCTTCGTTCTTGCCGGTAGCACCCTGCAGACCCAGCGCACCTGCGATATCACGCAGGAAGCAGGCAATGCAGAAGCCCATGTTGCCGGGGTTGCCCAGCTTGGTCAGAACTACGGCAGCAGTACCAACCAGCAAGCCGCAGAGGATGACCAGCCAGTTCTGTTTCAGCCAGTTTTGTTTTTTCATAAGACCTCTCCTTTTTTGTTGAATTTGGGGTGCGTTAATCTTTTTTCAGTATAACGCATTTTCAAAATGCTGTCAAGTCAGAAAATGAAAATCAATCAAAAATGAGCATACATTTGCTATGGACGAAATTCTCCCTCTCTGCTCTTGCGAAAACGGAGATTCCTGCTATAATGGAAGAGAACGACAAACGGGAATATGCCGACCTGTTTGGAAACTAATAGCTAAGGACTAAAAACTGAGGTGTGCCTGCGGCACAGATTTTAATTTCATGGGCGGAGCCCATACCTCAGTTATTCGTTCTTAGCTATTAGCCATTAGCTCGACCATAAACATCTATTTGCCTCAGTTCCGAATCCCATGGTTGGAGCCCATACCTCAGTTATTCACCATTCCCCACAAGGAGGTCTTCCTATGATCTATATGGACAATGCCGCTACTTCCTTTCCCAAGGCACCTGGGGTGGGACAAGCTATGCTGGATTATATTGAAAATGTGGGCGTAAACATCAACCGCTCGGTCTATGTGCCTGCCGCTGAGGCCGGTTTGCAGGTGCTGACTTTGCGGGAAAAACTCTGCGAGCTGTTCCACCACGACAGCCCCAATCGGGTGATTTTCACCGCCGGGGCAACGGCGGCGCTGAATTTTGCCATTAAGGGCTTTCTCCACGAGGGCGATCATGTGCTGGTCAGCGCCATGGAGCACAATGCGGTCATGCGCCCTCTGGTGCAGCTGGGGGTGGACTTTGACCGCATCGGCTGCGACGGGGAGGGTTTCCTCCGTTTGGACAGCATGGAAGATCTGATCCGCCCCGAAACCCATCTTTGCATTATCAACCACGCCTCCAATGTCTGCGGTTCGGTGCAGGATGTGGCGGCGGTGAGCCGCATCTGTCAAAAGCACGGCATCCACCTGGTGCTGGATGCCTCCCAGAGTGCGGGGCATATTCCCATTGATTTTCAGGCGTTGGGACTGGCCGCTCTGGCCGTTCCGGGGCATAAGGGTCTGCTGGGGCCCCAGGGCATCGGCGCTTTGCTGCTGTCCAAGGATTTTGCAGAGAGCCTCTCTCCCCTGATCGCCGGTGGCACCGGCAGCATGTCCGACTCCGAAGAGCTGCCCCCCTATTTGCCGGACCGTTTTGAGTCCGGCACCGCTAATCTGCCGGGGATCTACGGCTGGCTGGCTGCGCTGGAATATCTGGAGGAGATCGGCTTGGAGATACGGCAGCAGCATGAACTGATGCTGACGGAGCGTCTGATCCGGGGTATTGCGGAGATCGAAGGTGTTTCGCTGGTGGGCAGTAAGGATCTTGACCGCCGTGTGGCGGTGGTGGCGGTGGACTATCTCCGTCGGGACAATGCAGAGGCCGCCGACCTGCTGGAGCAAAAATTCGGGATCCTCACCCGTTGCGGCCTTCACTGCGCCCCCTCTGCCCACAAGACCTTAGGCACTTTTCCCCGCGGGGTGGTGCGCTTCTCCCCCGGTTGGAACACGACCGTAGAAGAAATTGACCAAACCCTCGCCGCCATTGCGGCCACGGTATAAAAGGAACAGGCTGCTGCAAGGATTTTCTCCTTTGCAGCAGCCTGTTGCTTATTTCTTTTCAAATGACAGGATCTGATCTCCGAAATCCAAGGTCAGGGCATTGCCGGAGATGCTGTAGTGCAGGTGCTCCGTGGCATTGCGCAGGTCGGCTTCGTTGGCCTCCATGTAGAGTTCGCCGTTCTCCGTGCGGTAGACGCCCTTTTCCAAAGCCTCCGATTCTGCCATGAATTCCTCCACCATGGCTCTGGGCTTGGTGAGCAAAGTCTCGCACAGCGCCTCTATGGAGGTATCCATGGCGGCATAATAGGCATCGGCCTCTGCACGGCTGCGGCCGTTTTCCGCCTCTGCGGTGTAGACCACGTCCACCAGTTCTGCCAGAACGACATCGAAATAATGCTCCGTCAAAGCCGCCGTGTCAGCGGCATCGCAGTACATGGAGCAGCTGTCCTTGGTAAAGACCAGCTCCAGCTGGACATAGAGCTTTTCTTCCGTTTTAAGATCGATCCCCTGCTCCCGCCAGTAGTCGGAGAGCAGCTCGGTCATATCATAATTGCACTCCCAGGTGCCAACCAGGGCAGGATCGCCGCTGCCGCAGGCGGTAAGCGCCAGAAGCAGCACCATTAGCAGGCAGAAAATGCCTGTGATTTTTTGTTTCATTACTTTCCTCCCGTGACTTTAGGGATGCTCCAGAATGTCGGTGACCACCCAGCGGCCATCCTTCTTTTCTACGCTCCAACGAGCCAGAATCCGCTCCTGGCTACTGCCGGAGGCACAGAGCAAATTACCGTCGGCATCATAGACCCGCTGGGTATAGGCCACCCAGAGATAGCCCCGGTCAGCGTTGTTTTTGCCGGCCAGATGCTCCAGGGTGTACTCCACCCGACTTGCGCCCTCGTAAGACTCCGTATCGGTGCAATAGGGAGCGAGAATACCGAAGGCGGCGCACGCCTCCTTGCTGCCGATGAAGGAAAAAGCTTCTTCCCCCCGGCGCAGGATCTCGTCCTTCATGTCCCCATCAGGGGTAGAGATGCTGAACAGCTCCTCATAGTGGTCTCCGTAATAGCTGCTGACGCCGTGAAATTCGCTGTCCACGGCGTAATAGACCCAGAAATACAGCGCCACCGCAATGGCAACCATCACCAGAGCGGCAATGAAGCAGTAGCGGGGCCAGCGCCTGGAAGAACCGGCCTGTTTTTTCTGAATTGCCATTTATTTTCCCTCCTTCAGCCGCTCCGCCAGACCCTCCTCGGGGCTGACGAAAACGGTACGGTAGCGGTCATAGATCACCATGCCCGGTTTGCCGCCCTTGGGCTTTCGCAAAAAGCGCACAGGGGTCACATCCACGGGCACATTGACACTCTCCTTAGCCTCGGAGAACCAGGCCGCCAGCATGGCCGCCTCGGTAATGGTGTCGTCCGCTACCTCTGCGCCCTCGCAGGCGATGATCACGTGGGCACCGTGGAATTTCTGCACATGGAGCCAGATGTCGTTCTTGTGGGCGGATTTCAGGGAGAGCTGCTCGTTTTGCTTGTTATTCCGTCCCACGTAGATGGGATAGCCCTCGGTGGAGACAAAGCGCAGGGGTTTCAGGGGCGCTTGCTTCATCTGCTTTTTGTCCTTGCGGCGATCCAGGCAGCGCAGGTAGCCCCCTTCCTCCAGCTCGCTGCGGATCTCCATGAGATCCCGCTCGCTCTCGGCACGGTTCAGGCTCTCCAGCACGGCCCCCAGATACTCCGCCTCTATCTCGCCCTGGGCGATCTGCTGGGTGAGCATTTTTTCGGCGGTTTTGGCACGGTTGTAGTCCTTGTAGAATTTCGCCGCATTCTGCTGGGGTGAGAGGTCGGGCTTCAGGGGGATGTCGATCATCGGCATCTCCTCCTGATAGAAATCCACGCAGGAGAGCACACGCTGCCCACGCTGGATGGCATGGAGATTAGCGGTGACAATATCTCCCAACTGACGCAGGCGTTCCCGATCTAAGGTGGCCTCCAATTCCTTGCGCTGCAGTTCCAGCTTACGCAGGTTGCGGTCACGGAAATTGCTGACGGTCTTGCGGAGGGTCTGGGACTTCTGGCGCATGCGCTCGTTGCTCTCACGCTGGGAATAGAACTGATCCAGCAGCCTGCTGAAGCTCTCCGACTTGCTGAGCTCCATATAGCCGCCGTACTGGTAAATGGGGCGGTAGGAGAAGTCCTTAGGCTTTCCTTCCAGGGTCAAAAGCCAGGGTTTTCTCTGTGTTTTTTGGAATTCTTCAAACAAATAAGCGGCAAAAGCGTCGGGATCAAGGTCGAGGATATCTCCGTCCGTCTGGCCGCTGAAGCCGTAGCACAGTTCCCGTGCCACCAGGGGCGAGATACCGGCAAAATGATCCAGCAACCACTGATCCGGCCGCTTGGGATCGTGGGTATCGTGCAGCAGTGCCAGGAGCTCCTCCTGCGTTAGCTGAAACGGAATCCGCTTGTCCTGGCCGGGGGCGGGGCGGTAGAACAGCCCCGGTAGCACCTGCCGCAGCTGGGACATCTCAAAGTCCACACGGCGCAGGCAGTCGATGATCCGACCGTCGGAGCCGGTGAGGATCAGGTTGGAATTTCTGCCCATCAGCTCCAAAATCAGGTGTTTTTGACAGGGCACTCCCATCTCATCGAAGCAGTCCAGAGTGATATCCAGAGAGCGCTCCGCCGGAGGCTGGGCCATGGCGCTGATTCGGCCACCGGCCAGATGCTTGCGCAGCAGCATGCAAAACATGGGCGGCTGGGCGGGGTTCTCGTAAGCGGCGGTGGTCATGTGGAGCCGGGCACGGCTGCCGTTGGCGCAGATCAGCAGCTTTTCCTTGCCCCGCAGGCTCAGAATTACCGTATCTGCCGCAGGCTGCTGGATCTTCTCCACACGGGCGCCCAGAACGGAGGGTTTCAGCTCCTCCAGCACGGCGCTGAGAAAAATGGCATCAAAGGGCATGGTCATCCTCCCACAGTGCGGCGAACAGCTCCTGCAGCCGCTCCTGCCTGCCTAAGAGGTAGAGAGCGCCGAAAAGGGTCTCGAAGCCCGTCGCCTTGGCATAGTCCACGGGGCTCACGTTCTTGGGAGCGGCATGGCTGTGGCTGTTGCGGCCACGGCGGTAGTAAGCCTGCTCCTCCTCGGTCAGAAGGGGCTGCAGCTTCATGGCATACCGAGCCTGAGAAGTGGCACGGACAATGGCCACCGTGTCCTTATGGAGGCGGTGGTTGGTGCTGTCCCCTTTCAGGCAGAGCCGGGTGCGCACCATCAGCTCGAACACGCCGTCGCCGATGTGCGCCAAGGCCAGAGCGGACATGGCATTGACCCGTTTTTCATTCAGTTGTGGGCGTAACAGGTCTTGCAAAGCAAGCCCTCCCTTCAGGAATGGATCAGATAGAATGCGCCGTACATACCGGCATCGTTGCCCAGCTCGGCCAGAGAGAACTGGGTGCCCTTGCAGGCATGGAACATATGCTCCGTGAAGTGGCGCTCTACACCCTTGAGCAGAGGCTCGCCGGCCTTGGAAACGCCGCCGCCCAGAACGATACGCTCAGGATCACAGACGCAGCAGGCAGAGGCCAGAGCCTCACCCAGATAGTCATAGACCTGCTCCAGCACGGACAGTGCCAGAGCGTCACCGGCCTTGGAGGCATCGAAAACGTCCTTGCAGGTGAGCTTCTCCACCTGATGGAGGGAACTGGCAGTATCCTTGGCCAGGGCCTCCCTGGTCAGGCGGACAATGCCGGTGGCAGAGGCATACTGCTCCACGCAGCCACGCTTGCCGCAGGTGCAGGGATGCTTATCGGGGGCAGAGACGGTGATGTGACCCAGCTCGCCGCCCACACCGTGAGCGCCGCCCAGGATCTTGCCGTCCAGAATGATGCCGCCGCCAACGCCGGTACCCAGAGTGACGAAAACCGTAGAGCTGCTGCCCTTGCCGCCGCCCTTTTGGAACTCGCCCAGGGCAGCGCAGTTGGCATCGTTACCGGCCTTTACGGTAAAGCCGGTGAGCTGACCAAGAGTCTCGTGGATATTGAACACGCCCCAGTTCAGGTTGACACAACGGTTGACCACACCCTGACTGTTGACAGGGCCGGGGACACCGATGCCGATGCCCATCACATCCGCCCGGTCGATTCCACGGGCGGTGAGAATATCGTTAACGCAGGCTGCGATATCCGGCAGGATCTTCTCGCCGCCGTTTTCCGTATGGGTGGGGATCTCACGCTTTTCCAGCAGCTCGCCGTCCCAATTCAGCAGGCCGATCTTCACCGTCGTGCCGCCTACATCCACACCAAAACCGTATTTCATATCAAAATCTCTCCTTTTTAGTTATCTGATGCTCATTATACACAATATTGTTCATAATTTCTACCATAAGTTTTCTCTTTTTACTGTTGAAGTTTTTCGAAAAATGATGTAACATATGGGTAGGAATTTTTATGCATCAAAAGGAGACGCATTTATGATCAAGCTTGATATTTCCAATGTATGGGGCCAGCTCTCTCTGCCCGAGCTTCTCGAATCCGAGCAGGAAGTCTTTAAGGCACATAAGCTCCTCACCGAGGGCAAGGGCCCCGGCAATGATTTCCTGGGTTGGCTGAATCTGCCCACCTTTGAGGAGACCGAGGAGATGCGCCGCATCCGCCGTGCCGCTGAGAAGATCCGCTCCGACTCTCAGGTTTTCGTGGTCGTGGGCATCGGTGGCTCTTATCTCGGCCCCCGTGCCGCCATTGAGCTGGTAAAGGGTCAGAACTACAACCTCCGCAACGACGGTCCCCAGATTTTCTTTGCAGGCAACAACCTCTCCACCCGTGCATGGAATGAGCTCTGCGCTCTCCTGGACGGCAAGGATTTCTCCATCAACATCATCTCCAAGTCCGGCACCACCACCGAGCCTGCCATCGCCACCCGTGCCCTGCGCTGGATGCTAGAGCGCAAGTACGGCGCCGAGAAGGCCCGCAAGCGCATTTATGTGACCACCGACCCCAAGAACGGCGCTCTGCGCCAGATGGCAACGGATGAGGGCTATGAGTCCTTCATCATCCCCCCCAACGTCGGCGGCCGCTACAGCGTGCTGACCGCCGTGGGTCTGCTGCCCATGGCCGTGGCCGGTATCGATCCCAGAGACGTGATGCTGGGCGCTGCCCGTGCCAGAAAGGAACTGGACGTCCGCTCCTTTGAGAACCCCGCATGGCAGTATGCTGCCATCCGTAACCTGCTGTACCGCAAGGGCAAGACCATCGAGATGCTGTGCTGCTATGAGCCCGCCTTCAAGACCTTTGCCGGTTGGTGGCAGCAGCTCTTCGGCGAGAGCGAAGGCAAGGACGGCAAGGGCATCTTCCCCGCCGCCGCTGAGTTCACCGCCGACCTGCACTCCCTGGGTCAGATGATCCAGCAGGGCGAGCGCAACCTCTTTGAGACCGTTGTCCGCTTCACCCCCACCCGTAAGAAGGCCGTCATCGGCACCGACTACAAGAATCTGGACGGTCTGAACTATCTGGAAGGCAAGACCCTGGACTTCGTGGAAGCACAGGCTTTCCAGGGCACCCTCAATGCCCACGTAGACGGCGGCGTGCCCGTCATGGTGCTGCAGGCCGACGAGATCGATGCCGATACCCTGGGCGAGCTGTTCTACTTCTTCGAGCTGTCCTGCGGCATTTCCGCCTATATGCTGGGTGTCAACCCCTTCAACCAGCCCGGTGTGGAATTCTACAAGCGCAATATGTTCCAGCTTCTGGGTAAGCCCGGTTATTGATTTTTACGGCTTGCAATTTTGCAAAAAACTTGGTACAATAGTATCATCACATCAAAGGAGGAATTTCCTATGGTCAAGTTGATCGTCGGCCTCAAAGGTGCCGGCAAGACCAAGCAGTTGATCCACGACATCAACGAATCCGTTAAAAACGAAACCGGCAGCATGGTGTGCATCGAAAACGGCACCAAGCTCCGTTATGATATTGACCGCCGTGTACGCCTTGTGGAATATCAGGATTACAAGTGCGGCAGACTGGAGTTCCTGAAGGGCTTTGTCAGCGGCATGTATGCCAGCAACTACGACATCAGCCATATCTTCATCGACAGCTTCTACAAGCTCATCGAGAAGGCCACCGTGGCAGATGTGGAGGATTTCGTTCTGTGGTGCGATAAGTTCGGTGCGGAAAACCGTGTATCCTTCACCATTATCGTCTCCGAAGACCCCAATAAGCTGACCGAGACTCTGAAGACCTACTTATAAGAGATCACATTCGCATCCCTCCGGCAAGAGCCGTGAGGGATGCTTTTTTATGCAAAAAAGCTGCCTCGCTTTTGTGCGAGACAGCTTTGCTTTATAAGATCAGGTCGGCAGTTTCGGGGATGGACAGCTCCGCAAAATACCGCTGCTCCATGGGGATCCAGCTTTGAAAAAAGCGCTCATGGAGAAAGGCGGGGCGCTGCAAAATGCGTTCCTTTTGTACCTCGGGATCTACGGTCAGGAGCACACGGAGGTCGTAGACATCTCCGAAATAGGGGTGCAGGCTGTAGGAGCCCTCGATAATATTCAGCTGCTTGGGTGCGACGCTTACGGCCTGCTGCAGTGTCATGCTGCGGCAATCGAAGGGACGGTAGGAAACTGCCTCCCCCCGGCGCAGAGGCTCCAAAACCTCAAGGGCAAAGCGCTCATAGTCCACATTGCCCCCGGCCTGAGCAAAGCGCACCGCCGTGCGCTGCTCCGGGCGCAGGAAGAAATCATCCATCTGCAGCACGTTGCAATCATAGTGCTCAGCCAATTCCTTCGCCAGGGTGGTTTTCCCGGCGGCGCAGTTGCCGTCGATGGCCACCAGCACGTGGCTTTTCTCAAGCAAAAGGCGGTCGATGGCAGCTAATAATTCTGCTCTCATGCTCAAAGCTCCTTATAGACAACGGGCATTCCCTTCACATGGAGGGGATTGATCTGCAGTTCCACCAAGTCTCCGGGGCGGCACTCCAGATGGGAGATATCCACGGTGCAGTGAAGCATGCCGATGGCGCCGATGACCTTGCATTTTTTGCCCTTGATGAGCACATAGGTGGCGGGGCGCTTCAGAATCCCCTTCAGGGCGGACAGGGCGGCACGGAGGCAATCCCGTTTGCGGCTCATGTCGGGCTTGCAGCTGACCTGAAAGCCGTGGTACCAGCCCACGGGGATGACGGCAATTCGGGTGTCCTTCTTCGCCTTCCAGAGAGCGCCGTAGCCGGTGGTATGGCCGGCAGGAAGTACACGAACCGCCTCTACCTCCGTCTGCACATAGCCCACCGGCCGCAGACCGGCCGGGAAGGACATCCGCCCCAGAAGGGCAGAGCCCAGGCGCACGCCGTCTAAGTGCATCTCGGGATATTTCAGGAAGGCGGAGGAATTGCAGCAGTGGGCAACGCCGGTCTCAAAGCCTGCGGCGTGCAGCGCCGTGACCACCTGCATAAAGATATCAAACTCCTGCCGGGTCAATTCTTCATTATTAAATGCGCAGTTGAAATGGGTGTAGATGCCGCAGACCGCCAGATTTTTCATCTCACGGTAGACCCGCTGCACCTGTCCCAGATGGGCAGGCAGGAAGCCGTAGCGCCCCATGCCCGTATCGATCTTCAGGTGGATCTGGGCAATGTCGGAGCGGTGGGCAGCGATGTCGTTGATAATGGATGCGGTCTCCAGAGAGCCGACGGTGAGGATCACCCTCTGATCCAGAAGGCAGTGAAGGGTCTCCCGATCCCGGATCTCCCGGAGCATGAGGATGGTCTCGGTCTCAAAGCCGTTGGCTCGCAGCAGCTCTGCCTCCCGAAGCTCCGTGACGCAAAAGTGGTCGATGCCCTGACCGTGGAGCAGCTCTGCCAGAGGCAGTGCTCCGATGCCGTAGCCATCGCCCTTGATCACCGCCCAGATGGGAACCTGACCGGCTCTCTTTTTCAGTTCCCTGATGTTCCGCTCCAAAAGTTCACGGCTGACCACATAGCTGCTCATGACAGCGCCTCCTTAGTTTTCTTCTTTTTTCTTGCCCCGGTTCTTGATCATGTAGATCTTGGCGGCCAGACTCTTGTAGGCCAGAGCGCCCTTCTCCGCAATGAAATAGGAGAGCTTCTTGATCACATGGTCATACTCGCCCACAAACTCGGTAAAATCGCCGCCGAAGCCCTTCTTGAAGCGGTAGAGACCATAGTGGGGGTTGTCCTCGGAGATGTCGCCGGAGACACCACGGAAGTCGTAGACCCGGCAGTTGTTCTCAATGGCCCATTGGATCATACTCCACTGGAGCAGGTAGTTGGGCATGAGATTGCGGTGCTCATTGGAGCTGGCGCCGTAGAGATACCAGACCTTATCGCCATAGAGAATGGCCAGGGTACCGGCAATGGGCTGACCCTCGTGGAAGGCCATATACAGGCGGCACTTGTCGCCCAAATTATCCAGCATTGCCTCGAAATAGGAGGCCGGACGGGTGGCGAAATTGTCACGGACACCGGTTTCCACCATAATACGGGTGAACTCCGGCACCATTTCCTTGCCACAGAGCTTGATCTCAACACCCTTCTTCACTGCCAGACGGATGTTGTAGCGCCACTTCTGGTGGAAGGAGGCCATGACCTCCTCCTCGCTTCTGCCGTTTAAGTAGAGGCGGAATACATACTTGGGCTGGATGGCCTCGAAATTCTTGCCGGTGTCACGGGTCTTGAAGCCCTCTTTTTCCAGCATTTGGGCAAACTCTGTATCAGAGGAGGGCACATCGGGATCGATCTTGATGACGTAGGCCTTCTCCTGCTTGGCCAGCACCTTGGCGGCCTCCATCAATTCGTGGAAGGTCTCGTGGTCGTGCAGGTCGCAGACAGGGCCACGGCAGGCATACATCATCTTCTTGCGGATAATGGGCATTTTGCGGATCAGGAAGGCAATGGTGCCCTTGATCTCGCCGTTTTCTCCACGGCAGATAATGCCCTGCCAGGTCCAGGCGGTCTTCTGCTTTGCCCACAGGGTACTCTGGGCAAAATGTCCCTCGGGATGACGCTGCAAAAATGCCTCATATTCTTGTATATTCTTCTGAGAAACCAGTTCTGTCATACTTTCAACTCCAAAGCATAGTTTTACTTATACAGTGTAGCATATCCTGCACGAATTTGCAAGGGTGGTATTTTCCCCCAGGGCGCTGCATATGCTGTTTTTGGACACACAGCGAAGGAGGTCTGACAGATGAGGGATAATCTACAGCAGAGGGCCTGCGATCTGGCTGTGTACATTATTGACAATCAATCCACCGTTCGGGGCGCTGCCAAGGAGTTCGGCATCAGCAAATCCACCGTACATAAGGATCTCAGCGAGCGGCTCCCCCATTACAATCGGAGTCTATATCAGCAAGTCAAGGCCGTTTTGGAGCAAAACAAGGCAGAGCGGCACATCCGTGGCGGCCTCGCCACCCGGGAAAAGTACCGTCAGCGAGAAAAATAAGCGGCAAAATGCACCGCCCTCCTTTCTACCGTTGTGCGGAATGACGGAAATGGGAAGGAGGGCGGCTTTGTTTTTGTGGCTTTCAGAAAACTTTAAGCTCCCTCGCATTCTTCTCTTGACTTTAGTTCGCTAATACGCTACCATATTATCAAACTAAAACCAAGGAGGAATTTTCCATGAAAAAGTTTATGATTCTTCTGCTGAGCCTGTGCCTGCTGCTGAGCCTTTTTGCAGGCTGCGGAAAAACGGACGGTCCGGATTCCGAGTACGTAAAGGACAAGGGCAAGCTGGTCATTGGCATCACCGATTTTGCGCCCATGGATTATAAGGACGACCAGGGCAACTGGATCGGCTTTGATGCGGAGCTGAGCATCGCCTTTGCTGAGTATCTGGGCGTGAAAGCGGAGTTTATCCAGATCGTCTGGGGCAACAAGGAGATGGAGCTCAACGACAAGGGCATTGACTGCGTCTGGAACGGCATGACCCTCACCGACGGCGTGAAAAAGGCCATGAGCACCTCCCTTCCCTACTGCGGTAACTCCCAGGTTGTGGTGGTGAACAAGGCCATTGCCGATCAGTATCAGACCCTGGACAGCCTGCAGGAGCTGAAGTTCGTGGTAGAGGACGGCTCTGCCGGTGCGGAGCAGCTGGATGCCCTGGGCATCAGCTACATCGCCGCCGAAACCCAGGCCGATGCCCTGATGGAGGTGGCTGCCGGTACCTCTCAGGCCTGTGTCATTGACCTTCTGATGGCAGGCGCCACCATTGGGGAGGGCACCTCCTATCCCGACCTGACCTACACCGTCAGCCTCAACGAGGAGGAGTATGTGGTGGGCTTCCGCAGCGGCTCCGATCTGACGGAGATGTTCAACGCTTTCTATAAGGAAGCCTGTGTCAACGGCACGGTGCAGGCGCTGGCAGAAAAGTACGGCGTACAGGAAGCCGTGATCCTGCAGTAAGCCATGTTTGAGACGGTCGTACGTGCGCTCAGCGAGGGCTTTCTCAAAACGCTGGAGCTCTTTGGGCTGACGCTGCTGGGTTCCCTTCCCCTGGGTCTGGTGATCGCCTTTGGCTCCATGAGCCGCTTCAAGCCTCTGCAAAAAGCAGTGCGTGCTCTGGTGTGGATCGTCCGTGGTACGCCCCTGATGCTGCAGCTGCTGGTAGTCTACTACGGCCCCGGCCTGCTCTTCGGGCAGAATATCTGGGGCGGCGGCACCTCCGGCCGATGGATCGCCGCCGTCAGTGCCTTCGTGCTGAACTACGCCTGCTATTTCTCTGAGATCTACCGTGGGGGCATTGAGGCCATTCCCAGGGGGCAGTGGGAGGCAGGTCAGGTGCTGGGGCTGAAAAAAAGGCAGATCTTCTTCCATATCATTCTGCTGCAGGTAGTAAAGCGCATCCTGGCGCCCATCTCCAACGAGGTCATTACCCTGGTCAAGGACACCTCTCTGGCTCGGGTGATTCTGGTCTACGAGATTATCTGGGAGAGCCAGAGCTTTATCCGCAGCGACGGCCTGATCTGGCCCCTGTTTTTCACGGGTCTGTATTACCTCGCCTTTACGGGGCTTTTGACCCTGCTCTTCGGCTATCTGGAGAAAAAGCTCCAATATTTCCGTGTTTAAGGAGGGTGAACATGGCATTTTTAGAGATCAAAGGCTTAAAAAAGCAGTTTGGTTCCGTGCTCGCTCTGGATAATATCTCCTTTGGGGCGGAACAGGGCAGCTGCCTTGCCATCATCGGCTCCTCCGGCGGCGGCAAAACCACCCTCCTGCGCTGCCTGAATTTTCTGGAACGGCCGGATGAGGGGCAGATCTGTCTCAACGGCGCTCTGCTCTACGATGCCGCCGACGACAGAAAGCTGAAGGATGAAGCTCTGCGGCAGAAACGGCTCCATTTTGGGCTGGTATTCCAGAATTTCAATCTTTTTCCCCAGTATACAGCCCTGGAAAATGTCAGCCTGGCACTGCGGCTGACCAAGGCAGCTCCTATGGAGGAGATCCGAAAAAAATCCATTGCCCTGCTGGAACGGGTGGGACTGGGACAGCGGCTGGACAGCTATCCCCATATGCTCTCCGGCGGTCAGCAGCAGCGGGTGGCCATCGCCCGTGCTCTGGCAGCGGAACCGGACGTGCTCTGCTTCGACGAGCCCACCAGTGCATTGGATCCGGAACTGACCGGCGAGGTGCTGAAAACCATACGGGCGCTGCGGGAGCAGCAGATCACCATGGTCATCGTCACCCATGAGATCGCCTTCGCCCGTGAGGTGGCAGATCGGGTGCTGTTTATCGACGAGGGCATGATTGTGGAGCAAGGCGATGCAAAGCAGGTCATCGATGCCCCCCAGCAAGAGCGAACCAGAAGTTTTTTGTGTTCCTTCCAAGTCCGCTGAGCTTTCAGCGGACTTTTTGCCGAAAATATGCACAAATATTCCCGAAGCAAATTGTGCAAAGAAACGATTTTCGAAAAACAACCAAAATTTTTAGGAAATCCGAAAAATTTTTTGATTTTTCCGGTTGATAATTTGAAACAATTGCCGTATACTTATATTCATAAAAGGGTGAAAACCCCAAATTTGACAGGAGGTATTTCCATGTACGATCGCACTTACAACTTCTCCGCCGGTCCCGCAACCATGCCTGAGGAGGTTCTGGAAGAAGTCCGTGACGAAATGATGAACTACAAGGGCTCCGGTATGTGTGTGATGGAGATGTCCCACCGCTCCAAGGTCTACCAGCAGATCATCGACGAGGCCGAGCAGGATCTGCGTGGTCTGATGGGCATTCCCGATAACTACAAGGTGCTGTTCATTCAGGGCGGTGCAACCCTGCAGTTCTCCATGATCCCCATGAACCTGATGAAGAACGGCAAGGCCGTGTACATCGAAACCGGTGCCTGGTCCAAGAAGGCCATCGCCGAAGCCAAGAAGGTGGGCGAAGTCATCGTAGCCGCCTCCTCCAAGGACAAGAATTATACTTACGTCCCCGATTGCTCTGACCTGGACATTCCCGAGGATACCGACTATGTGTACATCTGCGAGAATGAGACCATCCACGGTGTCACCTGGCAGAAGCTGCCCAACTGCAAGGGCAAGCCCCTGGTCTCCGACCAGTCCTCCATGTTCCTGTCCAAGCCCTGCAACGTAGCGGACTACGGCATGATCTATGCCGGCGTGCAGAAGAACGTGGGCCCCGCCGGTATGGTTGTGGTCATCATGCGTGAGGATCTGATCCGTGACGATCTGAAGGATCTGCCCGTGTACCTGCAGTACAAGACCCATGCCGATGCCGGCTCCATGTACAACACCCCCAACTGCTGGGCCATTTACGTCTGCGGCAAGGTCTTCAAGTACCTGAAGAAGCTGGGCGGTCTGGAGGCTATGGAGCAGAAGAACATCGAGAAGGCCAAGATCTTCTACGATTTCCTGGACTCCTCCAAGCTGTTTAAGGGTACTGTGGTTCCCGAGGATCGCAGCCTGATGAACATCCCCTTCGTCACCGGTGATGCAGAGCTGGATGCCGAGGTCATTGCCTACACCAAGAAGGCCGGCTTCGAGAATCTGAAGGGTCACAAGTCCGTGGGCGGCCTCCGTGCCTCCACCTACAACGCCATGAGCCTGGAAGGTGTACAGGCCCTGGTGGATTGCCTGAAGAAGTTTGAGGAAGAGCGTCAGTAAGGCGCTCCCCTCTGGATAAATTGGATGAAGGAGAGTAATATTATGCGTATTCTTGTTACCGACGGAATGGACAAATCCGCCATCGCCGCCCTGCAGGCACAGGGCAATGAGATCGTAGAGCAGTATTATGAACCCGATCAGCTGGGCGCAGCCCTGCGTGAGTTTGACGCAGTGGTGGTTCGCTCCAAGACCAAGGTCCGTGCAAAGCACATTGACGAAGCCCAGGGTGGCAAGCTGAAGCTCATCATCCGTGGCGGTGTCGGTGTGGACAACATCGACGTCAAGTACGCCGAAGAAAAGGGCATCACCGTCCGCAACACTCCCCGTGCCTCCTCCCAGTCCGTGGCCGAGCTGGCTATGGGTCTGATGTTCTCCTGCTGCCGCTATATCTCCATCGCCGGCCACACCATGCGTGAGGATAAGTGGGAGAAGAAAGCTTACGGCAAGGGCATCGAGCTCAGTGGCAAGACTCTGGGCATCGTGGGCTTCGGCCGCATCGGTCAGGCTCTGGGCAAGATGGCAAAGGCCATCGGCATGGATGTCATCGCCTTTGATATCTTCCACATCCCCGGCATTGAAGAGCAGATGGGCATCCCCTATGTGGAAATGGAAGAGCTGCTGGCCAAGTCTGATTTCATCAGCGTCCATGCCCCCGCTGTGGACGGCGGCAAGCTGATCAGCGCCGAGAACATCGCCAAGATGAAGGACGGCGTGGTCATCATCAACACCTCCCGTGGCTCCAACTGCGACGAGGCCGCTCTGCTGGCTGCCCTGGAAAGCGGCAAGGTCCGTGCCGCCGGTCTGGACGTCTATGCAGAAGAGCCCTCTCTGAACAAGGCACTGTACTCCCACCCCATGGTCTCCTGCACCCCCCATATCGGCGCAGCAACACAGGAAGCACAGAAGCGCATCGGCTCGGAGATCGTCTCCATCATCGAGAATTTCGGCAAGTAATTCGGGCAGTTTACTGCTGCCCCACCCATACATAAAAAGGAGATCTGATTATGAACGCATATGTTCAGCGCACCATTGAGGGTGTCAGAAAAAAGTACGCCAATGAGCCTGAATTTGTTCAGACTGTAGAAGAGGTTCTGGGTTCCCTGTCCCCCGTGGTGGACAAGCATCCGGAGTATGAGAAGGTGGATCTGCTGGGTCGCATGGTCGAGCCCGAGCGTATGTTTACCTTCCGTGTGGTTTGGATGGACGACAACGGCCAGTTCCATACCAACACCGGCTACCGCTGCCAGTTCAACGGTGCCATCGGCCCCTACAAGGGCGGCCTGCGCTTCCAGCCCAATGTCACCCCCAGCATCATCAAATTCCTGGGCTTCGAGCAGACCTTTAAGAACTCCCTGACCGGCCTGCCCATCGGCGGCGGCAAGGGTGGCTCCGACTTTGATCCTGCCGGCAAGTCCGATGCTGAGATCATGCGCTTCTGCCAGAGCTTTATGTCCGCTCTGTACCGCTACATCGGCCCGGACATCGACGTTCCTGCCGGTGATATGGGTGTAGGCGCCCGTGAGATCGGCTATCTCTTCGGCCAGTACCGCCGTCTGAAGGGTGTTTGGGAAAACGGCGTTCTCACCGGCAAGGGTCTGAGCTACGGCGGCTCCCTGACCCGTCCCGAGGCCACCGGCTACGGCGCAATGTACTACCTCCAGGAAGTGCTGAAGCACGAGGGCGAGGATATTAAGGGCAAGACGATTGCCTGCGCCGGTTTCGGCAACGTCACCTGGGGCATCTGCAAGAAGGCCTACCAGCTGGGCGCCAAGGTCATCACCCTGTCCGGCCCCGACGGCTACATCCTGGACGAAGAGGGTGTCTCCTCCTCCATGGAAAAGGTGGATTATCTGCTTGAGATGCGTAATTCCGGCCGCAACAAGGTCAAGGATTATGCGGACAAGTTCGGCGTTCCCTTCTTCCCCGGCGAGAAGCCCTGGGGTGTGAAGGCCGATGTCATCATGCCCTCTGCCATGCAGAACGACGTGAAGATGGACTCCGCTGAGAAGATCGTTGCCAACGGTGTGAAGTACTACATCGAGGTCGCCAATATGCCCACCACCAACGATGCTCTGGCCTATCTCATGAGCCAGAAGAATATGATCGTTGCTCCCTCCAAGGCTGTCAATGCCGGTGGTGTTGGCGTTTCCGCTCTGGAAATGAGCCAGAACTCTGAGCGTCTGGTCTGGACCGCCGAAGAGGTGGACAGCCAGCTGAAGAAGATGATGCAGACCATCCACGATGTGTCCGCAGAGGCCGCTGAAGAATACGGCTTGGGCTACAACCTGGTAGCCGGTGCCAACATCGCAGGCTTCAAGAAGGTCGCCGAGGCCATGATGGCACAGGGCGCATTCTGATTCTTCCCTACATATATGATCCGGGCAGGAGCGATTTCGCTCCTGCCCTTTTTCCGTTTTATAGCGCTTTGCGCAAATAAACGGAAATTTACCGCAGCATCTTAATGCTGCAAACGAATAACTAATAGCTAATGACTAATGACTAAGGTGTGCCTACGGCACAGATTTGGAATAGATATTCCGTCAAACAGAAATTTGTCGAACAGTTTACCGCAGCCAAAGCCTCCCGTATCAGGAAGGATTTCGTACTATGAGTAAGGTTTCATATTACGCAATGTCATTGCGAGGAGCGTAGCGACGTGGCAATCTGTATTCATAAAGCCTCCGTTTTGCACCAAATTCCCATATATTCGAAACATTTGGAGAACAGATTGCCACGTCGGCATAAATGCCTCCTCGCAATGACATGGCATTTCGGTAGCCTGTACCTCTATTGGCAATGAGGTTTTGAGCGGAAGTATACAGTTCGATAAACATCTTTTTGACTCAATTTCAAATCTCATCGGCGGAGCCGATAC
>JAFUPG010000082.1 GCA_017481325.1 Oscillospiraceae bacterium | reverse complement strand
TGTATTCAGTTACAGTTTTCAAATAGGTTTTGGGCTTGTCAGCAATCAAAAGGCTTGTATTCTGTTTTTTCACTGTAACTTTTCTTACCATACTGAAACAAATATAGTCACGCCGAAGCTATTCCTTGGAGAAAAGTTTCAGCGTGATTATCTATTTATAACCGTTACGATCTGTCGCAACCTAAAAAAGGGTGATTCCTTCTTGACAATGAAACTTATTCAAACAACAGCAACATTGAAAAGCCTTGTTCCACAAGCATTTTTACAAAAAGAAAAAGGTTGATAGTTTCAATACCAATGGTATCAAAACTATCAACCTTATTTGGTGGACTTGAGGAGATTCGAACTCCCGACCCCCACAATGCGAATGTGGTGCGCTCCCAGCTGCGCTACAAGCCCGTTTTATTTTGCAAAATGTATTATACCACAGGCGCAGGAAATTGCAATCTTTTTTTTGCGTAAGCTGCGCTGTTTTGCCGCTAAAACAGCGCCCTTTCTTTCGAGGAAAGGGCGCTGCACGGATCAAGTTCTCGGAAATGAGGCGACAATTTACTCGTAGAGGGGGAATTTTTGGGTCAGGGCGCTGACGGTGGCACGGACCTTCTCCTGGGTGCCGTGGAAGTCTACGGCGGTGTCGTAGATGCACTGGGCGATGGTTTTCATCTCCGCCTCCTTCATGCCACGGGTGGTGGCAGCGGGAGTGCCGATGCGGACACCGCTTGTGACAAAGGGCTTCTCCGGGTCGTTGGGGATGGCGTTCTTATTGACGGTGATATAGTTCTCGTCCAGGCGGTACTGCAGCTCCTTGCCGGTGATGTGCAGGGGGCGCAGGTCAGCCAGCATCAGGTGGTTATCGGTGCCGCCGGAGACCAGGTCGAAGCCCTTTTCGTGGAGGCTCTCTGCCAGAACCTTGGCATTCTTTACCACCTGGGAGGCATATTCCTTGAAATCCTGTTGCATGGCCTCCTTGAAGCAGATGGCCTTGGCGGCGATGACGTGCATCAAGGGGCCGCCCTGGGTGCCGGGGAAGACGGCGGAGTTGATCTTCTTGCCGAACTCCTCCTTTGCCATGATGATGCCGCCACGGGGGCCACGAAGGGTCTTATGGGTGGTGGTGGTGACGATATCGGCATAGGGCACGGGGCTCATATGCACACCGCCTGCCACAAGGCCGGCGATGTGGGCCATATCCACCATGAGCAGAGCGCCGTTCTGATGGGCGATATCTGCAAAACGCTTGAAGTCGATGGCTCTGGGATAGGCGGAAGCACCTGCCACCAGGATCTTGGGCTTGTGGATCTCCGTCAGCCTGGCCACCTCGTCGTAGTCGATACGGCCGGTCTCGGGATCGACACCGTAGGACAGGGCGTTATAGATCTTGCCGGACTGGTTGGCAGGGGCACCGTGGGTCAGGTGGCCGCCGTTGGCAAGGCTCATGCCCAAAATCGTATCGCCGGGCTGGAGCAATGCGGCGTAGACCGCCAGATTGGCCTGGGCGCCGCTGTGGGGCTGCACATTGACAAACTCGCAGCCGAAGAGCTGGGTGGCTCGGATAATGGCAAGGCGCTCGATCTCATCCACCACCTCGCAGCCGCCGTAGTAGCGTCTTCCGGGGAGCCCCTCGGCATATTTATTGGTGAGCATGGTGCCCATGCAGGCCATGACCGCCGGGGAGGCGATATTCTCCGAGGCGATGAGCTCGATGTTTCTGCGCTGACGGCGCAGCTCCTTGGCCATGAGGCCGCCGATTTCATCGTCGTACTGGCTGACAAATTCAATGTTGGGGGCAAGATCGTGGATGTTCATGGTAAATCCTCCTTTAAAATGAGGGAGAAACGCAAAAAAATGAGTGCAGCCTGAAAATTCCGGCGACACTCATACAGATACTCCGCAAAAAGCGGAATAGTCCTCTGTCCTTTTGCCTGAGAGATTCGGCAGAAAACTGCCTTGCACCTTCGGCACTCAAGTCAATGAGCTTCTCCAGAGACCCCTCCACGGTTCGGTCTGTTTTCCTGAGAGCATTACTCCTTCGGAGGGCCTTGCGGCCGCTTTCCCGATCCGTTTCGACGGGTTTATTTCTTTATGTTCTTATTATATCGTATTCCGCTGAAATTGCAATGGTTACTTTAACAGAATAAATCGTAAAACTATCTGTCCGTTCTGTGCAGATTAGACAAATTACGGCCGAAAATCTGCCGGTTTTTCCGTTCTCTGGCCAAAATACCATTCAATGGCATCGGCAATGCGCTCGCAGGCATGGCCGTCGCCGTAGGGATTGACCGCTTTTGCCATGGCATCGAAGACGGCGGAATCATCCAGCAGCTCCTTGGCCAGACGGACGATGTCCTCGTATTCCACACCGGCCAGCTTCACCGTTCCGGCGGCAATGGCCTCGGGGCGCTCGGTTTCCCGGCGCAGCACTAAAACAGGCTTACCCAGAGCGGGGGCTTCCTCCTGCAGGCCGCCGGAGTCGGTCATGACGAAGTGGCAGCGTGCCATAAGGTTGTGCATCTGCTCCACATCCAGAGGCTCGATGAGGTGGATGCGCTCCACGCCGCCCAGATACTTCCCGGCGCACTCCCGCACGGCGGGACTCAGGTGGACGGGATAGACAAATTCCACATCCTCATAGGTCTCGGCAATGTGCCGCACCGCACGGAAAATATCCTCCATGGGCTTGCCGTAGTTCTCACGGCGGTGGCAGGTCAGGGCGATGATGCGCTTATTTTCGAAATCCAGGGCATTCAGCTCCTCCAGAGCAAAGCGAAAGTTGGGCTGCACCGTGGTGGCCATGGCATCGATGACCGTGTTGCCGGTGATGAAGATCTCGCCCTTCACCGCCTCCTTGCGGAGGTTTTCCGCATTGGCCAGGGTGGGAGAGAAGTGGAGGGCGGCAATATCGCCCACCAGGGTGCGGTTCATCTCCTCGGGGAAGGGGGAGTAGACATCGTAAGTACGCAGGCCGGCCTCCACGTGACCCACGGGGATCTTGTGATAGAAAGCCGCCAAAGCCCCGGCAAAGGTGGTGGAGGTGTCGCCATGCACCAGGATCAGGTCAGGCTTCGCCTCTTCCAGTACGCTCTCCATGCCCAGAATGGTACGGGTGGTGATGGAGGAGAGGGTCTGCTGCTTCTGCATAATGTTCAGGTCGTAGTCCCCCTCCAGGCGGAAGATCTCCATGACGGAGTCCAGCATCTGGCGGTGCTGCCCCGTCAGGCAGCAGAGGCTCTCGATGCCCTCACGCTGGGCCAGGGTCTTGACCAGGGGCGCCATCTTGATGGCCTCGGGACGGGTGCCGAAGACGGACATGACTTTAATCTTTTTCATGCTGCTGCTCCTTCTCTTTCTCGTGCTGAGCTTCGATGTCGTGGTGGTGGCGGTTGAAGACCAGCACCAGACCGATGACGACCACCACAGCCAATGCACCGGCGATGATCAGCACCTGCACAAAGCGGCGGCCGGTGAGCGTCACGGCGGCAATGCCCAAAATGGCGGTGAGCAGATAGGCAATGGCTACGGTCTGCTTCTGGGAGAAGCCCATGTCGATGAGGCGGTGGTGGAAATGACCACGGTCGGCGTGCATGGGGCTCTGGCCGTGGGCCACACGGCGGATCACGGCGAAGCAGATGTCAAAAATAGGCAGACCCAGCACCAGGAAGGGCACCGCAAAGGAGATAAAGGCATAGGTCTTAAAGAGGCCGAAAATAGAGATGGAGGCCAGGATAAAGCCCAGGAAATTGGAGCCCGTATCGCCCATAAAGATCTTGGCGGGGTTGAAATTGTAGGGGATGAAGCCGATGCAGCCGCCCACCACAGCCGCCAGCAGAATAGCGCTGACCATGGAATTGCCCTGAGGCACCAGCAGCAGCGCCACCACCAGCATGGCACCGGCAGAGATGGCGGACACGCCGGCAGCCAGACCGTCCAGGCCGTCAATGAAATTGATGGCATTGGTCATGGCCACGATCCAGATGACACTGCCGCAGTAGCTCAGCCACAGAGGCAGCTGCCAGCCGAAGATCTGGTCAATGCGGCAGCCGTGGAGCACCACGATAATGGCGGCGATAAACTGCACCGGGAACTTGGCCAGGGCAGACAGGGTGATAATATCATCCAGCACACCCAGGATCAAAATCAGCACGGAGCCCAGCAGGATGCCCTGCAGACGGGTATCGATCCGCTCTATCATAGGCACAAAGATCAGCGCCGCCACCAAAAAGCCCAGGAAAATGGCCAGACCGCCCATACGGGGGATGGGCACCTTGTGCATACGGCGCTCGTCCTTGGGGACGTCCACCGCACCTACCTTATTGGCCAGGAACTTGACAAAGGGGGTCAAGCCCAGAGAGATGGCCGACGCCGTCACCAGCGCCAAGGCGACTTTCCAGATAAAATTGGGATCTAATGTCATTTTTCTATCTCCCTAATTTACTCAGCGGGCGACGAAGCCCACTTTCTTATAGACCTTGCGGAGGGTCTTTTCTGCTACGTAGGATGCCTTCTGGGCACCCTCGGCGCAGACCTTCTGCAGATATGCCTTATCCGCCAGCAGGCGGGTGGCCTCCTCACGGATGGGGCGCAGTAGCTCTACCACGCTCTCGCCTACGGCCTTCTTGAAATCGCCGTAGCCCTTGCCCACGAAGTCGTTCTCGATCTGCTCCAGGCTCAGGCCGGTGGCGGCGGAGTAGATGGACATCAGGTTGGAGATGCCCTTTTTATTCTCGGTGTCGAAGCGGACGCAGGCCTCGCTGTCGGTAACGGCACGCTTAAACAGGCGCATAATGTCCTCGGGCTTGTCCATGAGGGTCACACGACCGGGATCCTCGTCCTCAGACTTGGACATCTTGGCCTCGGGGTTCACCAGACTCATGATACGGGCGCCTACCTTGGGGATATAGGGCTCGGGCATCTTGAACACATCGCCGTAGATGCCGTTGAAGCGCTTGGCGATATCACGGGTCAGCTCCACGTGCTGCTTCTGGTCGTCGCCCACGGGAACAAGGTCTGCCTGATACAGCAGGATATCCGCTGCCATGAGGGCGGGATAGGTGAAGAGGCCGCCGTTGATATTATCGGCATTTTTTGCGCTCTTATCCTTGAACTGGGTCATACGGCTCAGTTCACCGAACATGGCGTAGCAGTTTAAGACCCAGCCCAGCTCGGCATGCTGGTGGACGTGGCTCTGGAAGAAGAGCACGTTCTTCTCGGGGTCCAGGCCGCAGGCGATGTACTGGGCCAGCTGCTCCAGAGAGCGGCGGCGGAGATCGGCGGGGTTCTGGCGGACGGTGATGGTATGGAGGTCAGCCATAAAATAGAAGCATTCGAACTCCTCTTCTCTGCCCTTCCAGTTGCGGATGGCACCTAAATAAGAGCCCAGGGTCAGATCGCCGGAGGGCTTGATGCCGGAGAGCATTCTCTTCTTTGGAGCGGATGCGGTTACTTCATTCATAATAGAGTCACACCTTTCGGGAGAAATTCCTATAGTCTTGCCATTGTACCCTACATCATAGCACATTTCTGAAAAATAAGCAAGCATATCCGGGGGAAAAGTCAGCTGTGATCCTTCTGTTTTTTCTTGCTCTTTACAAAAGGACAAAAATCAGATAAAATAAGGAAAACGGGAGGTGAGGTCATGGTGCTTTGCGAGGAGAAGCTGCGGCGTTTGCTGGGGGAGGACATCCCTGCGCTGCAGGTTTTGGAGGAGACCTCCTCCACCAATGCTCTGCTGAAGACCTCTCTTGACCTGCCCCACGGCTCGGTGGTCATCGCCAGGCGGCAAACCGGCGGACGGGGACGGCTGGGACGGCAGTTTGCCTCCCCCGAGGGTGGCCTTTACCTGAGTATGCTGCTGAAGACCCGTGTCCCCGTGGAGCAGCAGCTGCACCTGACCGCCATAGCGGCGGTGGCGGTGCGCCGGGGCATTGCAGCAGCCTGCGGCATCGCCTCTCAGATCAAGTGGCTCAACGATCTGCTGGTCGGAGCCAAAAAACTCTGCGGTATTTTAGCGGAGCTGTGCTGTGTGGGCGAGACTACCGCCGTGATTTTGGGGGTGGGCATCAACTGCAACACCCGTCGGGAGGATTTTCCTGCGGAATTGCGGGATTCAGCCTGCTCACTAAGGCAGATCCTGGGGCATGAGATCGATCCCAACGAACCGGCAGCCGCCGTGATCCGGGAACTGCGGCAGATGGATCGGGTGCTTTTCTCCCAAAAAGAGGCATATCTAAGGGAATATGCCGCCGCCTGCGTCACTTTAGGCAAGACCGTCCGTGTGTTAGACCCCAAAGGGGGCTATGAAGCCCTTGCGGTGGGTATCGACCCCAATGGCGGCTTGATCGTAAACCTGCCCGATGGCAGCGAAAAGGTGATCTCCACCGGGGAGGTCAGCATCCGCAGCGCCACGGGCTATGCATAATGAGAAAGGAGCGCAAACGATGAACGAAACCATAAAGACTCTTCTGGAGCGCAGAAGCTGCAAGAGCTACCTGCCCAAGCAGGTGGAAGAGGATGCCCTGCAGCAGATCCTCACCGCCGGAACCTACGCCGCCAACGGCATGGCACGGCAGGCCCCCAAGATCCTGGTGCTGCAGGACCCGGAGAAGATCGCCAAATTAGAACGGCTCAACGCCTCCTTTATGGGCAATCCCGATCTAAAACCCTTCTATGGCGCACCCACGGTCTGCTGGGTGCTGGCAGATCCCTCCGTCCGCACCGCTGTGGAGGATGGAAGTCTGGTCATCGGCAATATGATGGCCGCCGCCTGGTCTTTGGGTGTCGGCTCCTGCTGGATCCACCGTGGCAGGGAGGAAGCCGCCAGCGAAGAGGGCAAGGCACTGCTGAAGGAATGGGGCATTGAGGGCGAATGGCTCGGCGTGGGACACTGCATTTTGGGTTATGCCGACAAGCCCTACCGTGAGGCAGCCCCCAGAAAAGCGGATTATATTACGAGATTGTAAAATCGGACAAAAAAGGCTTGCGATTTTCTGAAAAATCGGTATACTATAGGTGTAAACACTGCACACTACACATTGGAGGTAAGGAAGATGAAGAACAGCAATCTGCGCCTGATCCTGGGCATCGTGGGCGGTATCGTTGTGGTAGCCGCCATCGCCGTGGCTCTGATCCACTTCTGGGACGATCTGAAGAAGCTGCTCCCCGGCGGCAAGAAGGAAGAGCTGGACGAGGACTTCGAAGAGCTTCTGGACTAAATCGAAAGAAGAGAGCGCCGAGACGGCGCTCTCTTTTTGTCCCATCCGGAGAGATTCACAGAAAAAAGGACAGGCATCCGGCTGTTTATCGGCGAGACTAAGGACTAATAACTAAGAGCTAATAGCTGAGGTATCGGCTGCGCAGCTGTCAGCGACGAAGGAGCGCTACAGATGGGTTGTACCCCTTGCGGGTGCTCCGCCGATGAGTATTCAAATTAATGTTTATCGGTCTGTTTGCACTCCTGAAAAACTTCGTTGCACCAAAGGCTTCTCCTTGAGGAGAAGCTGTCAGCGTAGCTGACTGATGAGGTGTGCAGTAGGCAAAAACACTGATATATCAAGGGTTACGGCGAATTCGTGCTATCGCACACCAGCTCATCCGTCAGCCCTTCGGGCTGCCACCTTCTCCTCAAGGAGAAGGCTTTGGGAGCATCCAACAGACCGACAAATTTCTGTTTGACGGGCGAAATATTCAAAATCCGTGCCGAAGGCACACCTCAGTTTTTAGTCCTTAGCTCTTAGTTATTAGTTCC
>JAFUPG010000081.1 GCA_017481325.1 Oscillospiraceae bacterium | reverse complement strand
GACTTGGGGGAGGCGCTCAGATTGTGCTGTGGTAACACTTCTACGTTTCGACACTACCCCCGACAGCCCAAATTCGCCCTCCCCCAAGACCCCCTCCCCCGCTGCGCGTAAACGCTATGTTGCATAAATCGAATTATCAACTGTTCGACAAATTTCTGTTTGATGGACAAAATATTAATAATCTGTGCCGAAGGCACACCTTCGTTATTAGTTCTTAGCTGTTAGTTATTAGTTTCCAAACAGTTCGCCAAATTTCTGTTTGACAGGCTAAACATTCCAAAACCGTGCCGAAGGCACACCTCAGTTTTTAGTCCTTAGCTCTTAGTTCTTAGCTCCCAGACAGACCACCCAAGCGCCGCCTCCGTCGTCCAACGCTGCCGCAGTGCCGCTCGCAGCACCCACTTTTCCCTTGACACGAGAAGCCCGGGCTGTTATGCTATGTTTATCAAACCTCCGGGAGGTTCCTATGAAACAGAAAAAAACCGCTCCCATTTCCAAAAAGCGGATCATTTTAACCATTTTGGTGCTGGCGCTGCTTTTGGGCAGCTTTGCCGGCCTGTATTTCTATGCCAATTCCGGCAAGGAGGAGATTCCCTTCACCCCCACAGACTACGCCGAGTACGAGCGTGGCACCGTGGTGCAGATCCTCACGGATAACAGCGAGCCCGACCCCGTTGCCGAGGATGCTTACCGGGGCGAGCAGCAGCTTCTGGTAGAGATCACCTCCGGCCGGTACAAGGGCAAGACCCTCATGGCCCTCAATGCCGTGGGCCCCATGTATTCCGAGCCTGCCCGGGTGGGTCAGAGCGTGGTTTTGATCATCAACACCTACACCTCCGGCGATGTCACCGCCACGGTTTACGAATATAACCGCAGCCCCTTTGTCTTTGTGATTTTGGGACTCTTTGTCCTGGCGGCGGTGCTGGTAGGCGGCAAAACCGGCGCAAAATCCATTTTAGGGCTGGTTTTGACGGTGGTCATGCTGATCTTCGTCTTCCTGCCTTTGCTGCTGAAGGGCTGGCCGCCCATTCCCACGGCCTTTTTCCTCTGCTCCATGGTGGCGGTGGCGTGCTTTGTGATCCTGGGCGGCTGCAGCAAAAAAGTGGGCTGCGCCTGCCTTGGCACCGTGGCCGGTATGGCCTTTGCCATGCTCTTTGGCATTCTGGCTCAGAAGCTGCTCCATCTGGACGGCCTCCGTGCCAATGATGCGGAGGCGCTGCTGCAGCTCCGCCAGACCGGAACTCCGGTGGGCATTCGTGGCCTGCTGGTGGCCGGTGTGATCATCTCCTCTTTGGGCGCCGTGATGGACGTAGCCATGTCTATTTCCTCCGCCCTCAGTGAGCTGAAAACCGTTGATCCCAGCCTCAGCGCCAAAGCCCTCTGGAAATCCGGCATGAACATCGGCCGTGACATGGTGGGCACCATGACCAACACCCTGATTTTGGCCATTTTAGGCAGCAGCACCGTGCTGATTTTGTATCTCTACTCCCTGAACCTGAGCTGGAATCAGTTCATGGCCTCCGGCTTCCTGGGCATAGAGATCATCAGCTCCGTGTCCAGCGGCATCGGCGTGATCCTGGCCGTGCCCCTGACCACCCTGACCTGCGCCCTGATCTACGGCAGCAAGAGCGAAAAAGCACCCGGAGCCGCTCCCTGACCCAGCCGCAGCGAAGCTGCCGTCTCCCTTGTGGAGCTAAGGAGTTTCGCAAACCGCTCTCATAAAAAAACAGCAGCCGCTGTCCGGCTGCTGTTTTTTCTTATTCTTCCTCGGCGGGGGGCAGGGCATCGGCTTCATCTTCCTCACCGAAATCGTTGCGCAGGCCCTGGTACTCCTCTTTGGCAATGGCGAGCTGCTCCTTCAGGGCGTTGATCAGCCGGTAGGAGTTGGAGATGGCCTCGCAGAGGGGCACATATTCGGCATCGTCGGGCTCTTCGTCGGTGACGTAGTCCTTGTAGTAGACCTTGCCCAGCTTGGTATAGTTGCGGCGGATTTTCTCCTTTTCCGCCAGAATGGCCAGTTTCTTTTTAGACACGAAAGCATAGTATTTCGCAGCTTTTGCCGCATTTTCCGCCGCATTGCTGACGGCATTTTTCACAGTATCCATGGTTGCCATGATCGGTTCCTCCTAAAGAATGAAATCAGACGGAGCAGCCAAAAACTGCCCTCCTATCAAGAACTAATAACGAATAACGAACAGTGAATAACTGAGGTATGGGCTCCGCCCATGGAATTAAAATCCGTGCCGAAGGCACACCTTCGTTTTTAGTCCTTAGTTATTAGTTATTCGTTATTCGTCAGCATCCTCCGCCGCCTCTGCCGCTGCACGGTTGACCAGCATTTTGGCGGGATCGGGCTTCCGGAATTTCAGAATATAGACCAGCAGCGCAGTGGCGATGAGGAAGGTAGCGCCGGCCAGCACCTGGCTCACACGGAAGGGGCCCCACCACAGGCTGTCGGTGCGCATGCCCTCGATCCAGACTCTGCCCAGGCCGTACCAGGCCAGGTAATAGAGGAAGATCTGGCCGTCAAACCTCCGCTTTTTGGATAGGAAGTGGATGATCACAAAGCCCACGGCATTCCAAACAGACTCATACAGGAAGGTGGGATGGACAAAGATCTGCTGACCGCCTTCGATCAAACCCATACGCAGGAAGCTGTCGGTCTCGCCGCCGTGAGCCTCCCGGTTCATAAAGTTGCCCCAGCGGCCGATGGACTGGCCGATCAAAAAGCCCAGACCGGCCATATCGGTGGCGGGGATGAACTTGCCCCGGTGCTTTTTGCTGATGCGGCAGAAAATACCCACGCCCAGCACAGCGCCGATGACACCGCCGTAGATGGCAAGGCCGCCCCGGCGGATATTCAGGAAATCATACCAGTGCTCGTTGTAGACGAAGAAGGTCTCCCACTCGAAGACCACGTAGTACAGTCTGGCACCCACAATGGCGCAGGGCAGACCCACGATCAGCACGTCCAGAATGTCGTCGGTGCTGAGGCCGAATTCCTTGCAGCGCCACATACAGTACACGGCGGCCAGCACCAGACCCAGGCAGATGATCAGGGCATAGAACTTGATCTCCAGGCCGAAGAGGGAAAAGCCGTCGGGCGGATTGATCTCGATCCCCAGGCCGGGGAAGGTGATGGGGGAAGTTGTCAGAAACATGGAAAAAGCCTCCTTTTCTCAATCTTTGGGGCGAATAATGCTCAGAGCGGCACGCTCCGGCAGGATGCTCTCACGGATCAGCCGCAGCACGTCCTCCGGCCGGACGGTCTCAAAGACCTCGGGGAAACGGAAATAGTCCACCCCGTCAAAATGATAGGCGCAGACCCGGTAGCAGATGCTCTCGAAGCTGTCCAGATCCCGGGTGCGCCGACCCAGGCAGGAGCGCAGCAGGCGGCGGAAGAATTCCTCGTCGATGCCCTCTGCGCAGAGGCGCTGTGCCTCCTGCAAAATGGCATCCCGAATGGCCTCGGGGGCATCACTGTCGCCGCTCATGGACAGCAGGCAGATATCCTTCACGCTCTCGTAACCGGCGGAGAAATCGCCGTCGATAATGCCCTCCTCATAGAGCTTCTGGTACAGGGGCGAGGACTCGCCCACCAGGATCTCCGAGGCCAGGTCACCGATCAGCTCCCGTTCCATAACAGCCATGCCGCCCTCGCAGGGGGCGCAGCCGAAGCCCAGGGCAAAGGTGGGCATGGAGATCTCCATGCGCTTCTCTGTCAGAGCGTTGACGGGCAGCAGGGTCTCCGCCTCGCCGTAGTCCCGAAGGGGCAGGGGACGGCGGTCGTCACCGCTCAATTCCTTCGCAATATCGATCACATTTCGCTCATTTACGTCGCCAACCACGCAGAGGATCATGTTACAGGGGCGGTAGAAGGCATCGTAGCAGTCGTAGAGCATCTGAGCGGTGATGTCCTCAATGCTCTCCACCGTGCCGGCGATGGAGACCTTTACCGGGTGGTTGCGGAACATGGCGGCGAACAGCGCCTCGCTGACATTGGAATGGGCGCTGTCCTCGTACATACGGATCTCCTGGGCGATGATGCCCCGTTCCCTCTCCACGCTCTCCTCGGTGAAGTAGGGGGTCAGCACCATGCGCAGCAAAATCCGCAGACCCTCCTCAAAATTCTCCGTGCAGGTGAAGTGGTAGGCGGTCACGTCGTAGGAGGTGAAGGCATTGGGATAAGCGCCGCAGGCGGCGAAGAGATCCATGGCATTGCCCTCGGGCAGGTCGAACATCTTATGCTCCAGATAATGGGCGATGCCGTCGGGGACACGGTACTGCTTGCCCTCAAAGGTAAAGGAAGTGTCAATAGAGCCGAAATCCACGGCTAAAAAGGCATATTTCTTGGCAAAGCCCTTCTTGGGGACAATGCGGACGGTGAGTCCGTTGGGGAGCTTTTCCTCAAAATAGCGCTCACCGATCCGGGGGAAGGTCATCTCTCTCATGCTTCCACCCCTTTCAGGAAATAGATGCTGTCCAGGCGGATTTTCTTCGCCATATGGGACAGGTCATCGATGCCCAGCCTTTGCACCTGCTCTGCCAGCTGACGGGGGTTCAGACAGGGCAAAATGGCATTGCCGCAGTAGTATTCGTCCAATTGTACCGGGGCATCCTCAATGGCACGGAGGGAGGAGAGGATCTGCCGACGGGCAGATTCCAGCTCGTTTTCGGAGATCTCACCCCGGCGGCAGGCCTCCAGCTCTGCTAGAATGGCGGTTTTGGCGGTCTCAAAATTCTCAAAGGCCACGCCGGAGGAGATCAGCATCAGCCCCTTGTACTTGTCAATGGAGGAGCTGGCGTAATAGCACAGAGACAGCTTCTCCCGGACATTCACAAAGAGCTTGCTGGTGGTGCCGGAGCCGAACACCGCATTGAGCAGCAGCAGGGCGGGGTAGTCCTCGCTGCAGGCAACGGTGCCGGTGCGCAGACCCATGACCAGCTTGCCCTGGTTCACGTCCATGGCCTCGGAGAAGCTGCGGACTTCCTTTACCTCATAGGGTACGGCGGTCTCCAGCTTGCGCTGAGCATAGTCCCGTCCCTGACGGAAGAGGGGGGCAAAGGCAGCGGCCACGGTCTCGGCCTCCAGCCGTCCGCCGTAGAACAGCTCCACACGGGAGGTGCGGATCACGTCCAGATAATGATCCCACAGCGCCCGGGGCGTAATGGCCTGCACGTCCTCCAAATAGCCCAGCCGGGGCACGGCATAGGTCTCGCCCTCGCACATCTGCTCCAGAAGCCGCTTGGTGGCATAGCCACGCTTGTTGTTCAGGGAGGAGGCGATGGCATTCATCAGGTTCTGCTTTTCGCCCTCCACGAAACGGGGGCAGAAGCAGCCCTTTTCCAAATAGGGGCGGTAGAGCACCTCCTGCACAAAGTCCACCATGGGGGAAAACACGGTCTCGCCCTCGGGCAGGAAGGCATCTTCAATAAAATCGGCATAGAAGCCGGTGAGCTTCACCTCGCCCTTGCGCCGCACCAAAGTGCCCAGAGAGGCACCGTAGAGCTCGTCCAGACGGGAGGAGATGCTGCGGATATCGGGGTATTTTTCCGTGCCACGGAGCAGCACGCTGGGCAGCAGAGCGTCCATGGCGGCATTTTCCCGGTCGTGGGGGCGCAGGAAGTTGATGCTGAAGCAGGCGGTTTTGAATTTGTCGCTCTTCAGGGCATGCAAGGTCACCCCGGGAGCCAAAGTAATTGTAGTGATCATGAGATCCATCCTTTCGTGATATCATTATACACGATTTTCGGGAAAAGGAAAGAAAAATTCTGTGAACAAAGCAGAATCGGAAATAATTTCCCCTGATATCAGATTATACTTGTTATTCTCCCCATAATTTAGTACAATAAGAAGAAGAACACCAAGGAGGAACATTGCATGCAGTGGACAGAGCTGACCATCCGCAGCGCCTCCGGGGGCATTGAGCTCCTGTGCGCCGAGCTGACGGAAGCTGGCTTTGACAGCTTTATGATCGACGATACAAGCGAATTTCAGAACTTTTTGGAAGAGGCTCAGGATTATTGGGACTACGTGGACGAGTCTCTCAGCGAGAAAATGAGCGACATTTCCCAGGTGCGCCTCTATCTGGAGGAGGATGCGGCACAGGGGGAGATCCTCCGTTTGCAGACCCTGTTAAGGGAGCTGCCCACCCGTTATCCCGGGGCGGACTTCGGCCCGCTGACCATCGCCCTGGACAACGTGCCGGAGGAGGACTGGGAAAATTCCTGGAAGCAGAGCTACCGCCCCTTACCCATCGGCGGGAAGCTGCTGGTCGTCCCCAAGTGGATGACCGTGGACGACACCCAGGGTCGCCTGCCCATCTATCTGGATCTGGGGCTCACCTTCGGCACGGGAGAGCACGCCTCCACCAGAATGTGCATGAGCGCTCTGGAGCAGCTGGTCAAGGGCGGCGAGCGTGTGGCGGATCTGGGCAGCGGCAGCGGCATTTTGTCCATCTGTGCTCTGCGCCTGGGGGCGCAAAGTGCCGTGGGCATCGACGTTGACCCCGCCGCCGAGCATATCGCCACGGAAAATGCCCTGTCCAACGGCTTTGGTGCAGAACAGTTCAGCGCCTGCACCGGCAATGTGATCACCGATCGCCGCCGCATGGAGGAGCTGGCTCAGGGCGGCTATGACATCGTCTGCGCCAATATTGTGGCCGGTGTCCTGGTGCAGCTCATGCCCGTGATCCCCTGTTTCTTAAGAGAAAATGCCCACTTCCTCTGCTCCGGCATCCTGGCCGAACGGGAGGAGGAGGTACGTCAGGCGGCGCAGCAGGCCGGTCTGACCATCACCCGGGCCTTCCACGAGGAGGGCTGGTGCTGCCTGGTCGGCAGAAAGTAATCCCCAAGAAAGGAGTCCCCGTGTTATGCGGATCTCATACCGAAACAAGGTGCGCCTGAAGAAATTTCTCAAAATTCTGGGCGTGCTGCTGGCGCTGGCCGTAGTGCTGGCCGTGGTGGTGCTCATCTATCTGGAGCCTTATATGGTCTATGACCGGGACGGCGCACATCTGATGCTCTCCCGTCCCGAGGAAAGCACTGCCCCCACCGAAAGCACCGCCCCCCGTCCCGTGATCACCGATCCCACGATCGTCTACTCTGAGGACCCCGTGGCGGAGAAGACCATTCTGGAAATGGGCGGCTACTACATCACCACCTCCATGCTCAATAATCCCCAGACCGTGCTCTCCGCTCTGAAGGAGCTGCCCCGTGGCTGCGCCATTATGATCGAGCTGAAGAGCCGCTTTGGCAATTTCTACTACTCCACCGATGTCTACGGCGCCCCTCTGGCGGATAACGACAAAAGCGGTGTGGACGAGATCATCGCCTGGATCAATGCCAACGGCTTTTACACCGTCGCCGTGATCTCCGCCTACTCCGACTACACCTTTGCCATTGAGAACCAGAGCTGCGGTCTGCCCATGTCCAGCGGTGCGCTGTGGTGGGACGACTACAACTGCTACTGGCTGGACCCGGCCAGCGAGACCGTGTCCAACTACCTGATGGATACGGTGCGTGAGCTGGCGGATCTGGGCTTTGACGAGGTCGCCTTCAGCAATTTTGACTTCCCCGATGCCTCCTCCATTGTCTACTCCTCGGAGCTGAGCCGCACTGAGGTGCTGGAGCAGGCCGCCGGCGACCTGACCGCCATGGCACAGGGCAGCGGTGTGACCATTTCCTTTGTCACCGAAAAGGTGGATTTCCCCCACCGTCTGGCCAGCGGCCGCCTGTATATCCCCAATGTGGACGGCTCCCGTGTGGAGCGCTACGTCCAGAGCTACAGCGACCTGGGCAACATGAAGGAGCTGGTCTTCATGGCCAATTCCCGTGACACCCGTTTCGAGGGCTACGCCCAGCTGCGCCCTCTCCTGGCTGAATAAAGACCCGCAGCGCCGCCGACCGAACAAAGGTCGGCGGCGCTTTTTGCGGTCAGAAATATTCCCATCCCGGCGAAAAACTGCTTGACAACGGGGGCTGTGGACAGTACAATAAACGGTGGATTAGTTTGTCTCCCTCGTGCAATAGGGGTGGCACGATGGAGCGTTGCTTTTTCTTTATGAAACCCAAATCTAAAAACAGGAGGTGTATTCGCAGGAAATGGAATGGTACTTTTGGGCTATGATTGTAGCCGTTACTGCACTGTTATTCTTCTTCATCGGCTTTATCTACCGCAAGAAAGTTGCGGAGCGTGAGATCAAGAGCGCCGAGGACGAGGCCACTCGCATCATCAACGAAGCCATTAAGGGCGGCGAGAGCAAGACTCGTGAGATGCTTCTGGAAGCCAAAGAAGAGATCCATAAATCCCGAACCGAATACGAAAAAGAAGTGAAGGAGCGCCGCTCCGATCTTCAGAAGCAGGAGCGCCGCCTCCAGCAGAAGGAAGAATCTCTGGATAAGAAGATGGACGCCTTCGAGCGCAAGGAAGAGGACCTGCACAAGCGTCAGGCAGCCGTAGCTGCCACCCAGGAAGAAGTCAACCTCATTAAGAGAAGCCAGCTGGAAGTTCTGGAGAGAATCTCCGGCCTGACCCAGGAGGAGGCCAAGAACCAGCTCCTGAAGAGCCTTGAAAACGAGTGCCGCCACGAGGCCGCCATGAAGATCAAGGAAATCGAGACCCGTATGAAGGACGATGCCGATCGTCTTGCCCGTGAGATCATCTCCATCGCCATCCAGCGCTGCGCCGCTGACCATGCTGCCGAGGCTACGGTCTCCGTGGTCGCCCTGCCCAACGACGAGATGAAGGGCCGTATCATCGGCCGTGAGGGCCGCAACATCCGCACCCTGGAATCCATCACCGGCGTTGACCTGATCATCGACGATACCCCCGAGGCCATTACCGTGTCCTCCTTCGATCCCATCCGCCGTGAGGTCGCCCGTCTGGCACTGGAGAAGCTCATTGCCGACGGCCGCATCCATCCCACCCGTATTGAGGATCTGGTAGAGAAGTCCCGCAAGGAGGTTGACCGTGTCATCAAGCAGGAGGGCGAGCGTGCCACCTTTGAGACCGGTATCAACAACCTGCATCCCGAAATCATCAAGCTGCTGGGCCGTCAGAAGTACCGCACCTCCTACGGCCAGAACGTGCTGAACCACTCCATCGAGGTCTCCCACATTGCAGGTCTCCTGGCCAGCGAGCTGGGCGTGGACGTGACCCTGGCCAAGCGTGCCGGTCTGCTCCATGACCTGGGCAAGTCTGTGGACCACGAGATGGAAGGCAGCCACGTCCAGCTGGGCGTGGAGCTGGCTCGCAAGTATCACGAGCCTGCCGACGTGGTGCACGCCATTGAGGCTCACCATAACGACGTAGAGCCCAGAACCGTCATCGCCTGCCTGGTACAGGCCGCCGATGCCATTTCCGCCGCCCGTCCCGGCGCTCGCCGTGAGAACGTGGAGAACTACATCCGCCGTCTGGAGAAGCTGGAAGAGCTGACCGGCACTTACCCCGGTGTCGAGAAGTCCTTTGCCATTCAGGCCGGCCGTGAGGTTCGCATCATGGTCAAGCCCGAGGAGGTCAGTGAGGACAACATGATCATCCTGGCCCGTGAGCTGGCCCGCAAGATCGAGGCCGAGCTGGAATATCCCGGCCAGATCAAGGTCAACGTCATCCGTGAGACCAAGGCAACGGAATACGCCAAATAAAAGAGCTATAAACAAAGCCCCTCCGATCCACCCGGATCGGAGGGGTTTAATTTTTGTCCTTATTTCAGCCGCAGCAGAAGCTCCAGCTCGCTGCTGTCCCGGTAAATGGTAACGGAAACCACCGCCTTATCCTTGCAGGCGGCAATGGCGCCCCACAGCTCCGCAGGACTTCCGATCTCCATACCGTCGATCCGCAGCAGCACATCCCCCTCCCGGAGCCCTGCCTCATAGGCGAAGCTGTCCTGGGGAATGCGGCTGATCATCAGATTTCCCGGCAGATCCCAGTAAAGGCACTGAGCCTCTTCCAGCAGGGAGAGCTCCACGCCGGTGGCCAGAGGAGAACCCAAGGTGCCAAAGACCATCAGTTCCGCTGTCAGGTTCAGCAGCTCCTCCGTGGGAAGAGCCAGGATTCCGTTGGCTGTGGAAACGCACAGGGCAACCAGCTGCCCCTGGCTGTTGAGCAGCAGGTCTCCCGGGGCATAGTCGCCCTCCAGGACTCTGCGCTGTCTGCCTTCCAGATTGCGCTCAACCAGGTGAACCCGGCTGAGCCATTGCACAGCGCCCCCTTCGGCGGAAAGGGAATCGCCGTAGCGGAGCAGCTGCTCCTCGGAGCTGTCGGGAATGCCGCACAGCCCCATGCTCACAGGCTGTAAGTCCCGGGCATCGACTTTGATTACCGCCAGACCCAGCCTGGGCGCAGCGCCCTCCGGGCGGATTTCTGTGTAGCTTTTGCCGTTTACGGTCACCCGTTCCGGCAGCTCCGGGCCTGCGGCGGTGAGAATATGGCCGTCGGAACTCAAAACGATGCCCACATAACTGCTGTCTCCCACCCAAACCTCCGCCAGACTCTCCCGGAGCCCGGAGACCAAAAGAGCGGGATCGGGTGTGGCCGGGCTCTCCTCTGTGGCAGAGGAGGGCGCAGAGGCGGTCTCTGTTTGCTTTTTGCCCACGTTATAGCCCATAAGGAAGGCCACGGAGATCAGATTCGTACCGACCAGAAGGGCCAAAAGGAGCAGCGTCAGGGGGATCAGGGGCTTTTTGCGATAGGGCTGCCGCCCTGTGCCGTAGTGATCCGGCATTGGCTCATAGCGCTGTTCCTTCCAGCTCATAGAGGCTGCTCCTTTCTGAAAAATTATTTGCCAATGGGCAGAGTAAAGGTAAATTCCGTCCGCCCCTCCCGGCTGGCCACATAGACATCCTCCGAGTGGGCGTGGACTAAGGTTTTGACGATATAAAGTCCCAGACCTGCGCCGTCCCGGTCGTCGGAGCGGCTCTTGTCGGTTTTGTGGAAGCGGTCAAAGAGCAGCGGCAGCTCCTCCGGGGCGATGGTGGGGCCGGTATTGCCCACGGTGACGATGCACTTCATGCCCTGGGGCACCACACGCACCCAGAGATTGCCGCCCTCGTCGGCAAATTTTACCGCATTGTCCATGAGATTGTAAACCACCTGCCCGATGGCATCCATGAGAGCGTGGACGCTGACACCGTAATCCGGCATGTCAAATTCCACATTGAGCCCCTTTTGGTTGATCCGCTGCTCAAAGCTCAAAAGGGTCTGCCCCGCCAACTCGCAGATGTCAAAATCGGTCATTTTCTCCGGGGGAATGCCCTGATCCTGCAGCCGTGCCACGTCCAGCATATTGCGCACCAGACGGCTCAGCCGCCGAGCCTCCCGAGCCACCAGCTCCATATAGTAGGGGTGGCGCTCCTGGGGGATGGTGCCGTCCAGCATGCCGTCCAGATAGCCGGCGATGGTGGTCATGGGGGTTTTTAGTTCGTGGGACACATTGGCCACAAATTCCTGCCGCACGGTGTCGGAGCTTTCCAGCGCCTGGGACATATTGTTAAATGCCACAGCCAGCTCTTCGATTTCGGCGTTCTGATGACCCGTAGGCACCCGAACCTTGTAGTTACCCCGGGCAATGAGCCGAGCCGCCGCCGCCATATCCCGGATGGGACGGGTCTCCCGTCGTGTAAAGAAGGGAATGGCCAGGATCATCAGCAGCACCACCAGCAGAGCGGTGAGGATAAAGATCCGAATGGTCTTGCCTGTGAGTTCCGACAGGCTGGCACGCTCCATGGACACCACGGCGATGCACAGCTCCGTGCCGTCGTCAGCCACGATCACCCTGGCTACGGCGATGCGGCTCTCGTCATAGATCCGGGAGACCTCGGAATCCACCCGAAGATTGCCGTCCCGGCGGATCAGCTGCGCCCGACGGGAGCCCAGGGTCTCACCCACGTGCTTACAGCTCTGAACCTGGCCGGAGCAGATATGCACCGTGCCGTCCAGAGAGCAGATGAGAATGTCGTTTTCCGAGGCGGCAGAGGCCACGGAGAGATTGATGCGGAAATCCCAGTTGTAGGGATAGTTGGCGGAATAGGCCTGCACCAGCGCCTCCACGGAGTCGGCGGTGGAATTGAGGCTGGACTCCTTTTCCTCGGTGGCATAGCGGTTGAAGAGCACCCAGAAGGACACACCCAGCAGCAAAATCGCACTGAGGAAAAGGCAGATCATGGTCGTCAGCTGACGACGAAAGGTGGTACTCATCGATTTTTGGTCTCGAACTTATAGCCCACGGACCAGACGGTTTTCAGCTCCCACTGGTCAGAAACGCCCTCTAATTTTTCACGCAGGCGCTTGATATGCACGTCCACGGTACGGGTGTCACCGAAGTAGTCGAAGCCCCAGACCTCGTCCAAAAGCTGATTTCGGGTGTAGACCCGGTTGGGGGAGGAGGCCAGATGGAACAGCAGCTCCATCTCCTTGGGAGGCGTGGGGACTTTTTTGCCGTCCACGGTCAATTCAAAGGCATCCATGTCCAGGGTCAGCTTGTCAAAGACCAGCCGACGGGAGGCTCGCTCCGGCTCGACGCCGCTGCGGCGCAGCACGGCCTCGATCCGTGCCAGAACCTCCTTCATCTCAAAGGGCTTGGTGATGTAGTCGTCGGCGCCCTGTTTCAGCCCGGCCACCTTGTCCTCGGTCTCGCTCTTGGCGGTGAGCATGATGATGGGGGTCTTGGACTCCGAGCGGATGCTGCGGCAAACGCCCCAGCCGTCCATTCCCGGCAGCATCACGTCCAGCAGCACCAGCGTAGGCTGCTCCTGACGGAATTTCTCCAGACCCTTCAGACCATCGGGCGCAATGGCGACCTCATAGCCTTCTCTTTCTAAATACAGACGCAAAAGATCCGCAATATTGCGGTCATCCTCCACGATCAAAATCTTCAGTGCCATAATTCTGCCTTCCTTCTCTTTTTATTTTCTCTATTATAACCCAGAATTCCAGTTTTGGGTGAACAATTTGTTAAAACAGGCAAAAAAGAGAAGATAAGCCCATAGTAGGGGCAGGATACATCCTGCCCGAGGCAGTATGGTTATCGGCAGCACCCCGTCGAACCCCGTAGGGCGCGATCACCGAGCGCGCCGAACCCCACCGCACCACCGTCAGAATGCGTAGGGGCAGGATATATCCTGCCCGTGGCACCGGCGACAGGTGAATGACGAATAGTGAATGGTGAATGATGGTGGTGTCGGCTCCGCCGACGGGATTTGAAATAGAGTCAAATAGATGTTTATCGAACTGTTTGCTTCCGCCCAAAACCTCATTGCCAATAGAGGTACAGGCTACCGAAAAGCCATGTCATTGCGAGGAGGGCGTAAGCCCGACGTGGCAGCGCAGCTGTCAGCGACGAAGGAGCGCTACAGATGCGGCGTACCCCTTGCGGGTGCAATCTTGTACGCTTTCCCCGCCATATAGAAGCTGCTTCGGCGAAATCGAAGGGTGGTTGGCGGTTCGTCCCTATATCGAGCGTCTTTTCAAGTCGTCGCTTCCTCCCATGAGATTGCCACGGCTCCCGTGGGGAGCCTCGCAATGACAT
>JAFUPG010000080.1 GCA_017481325.1 Oscillospiraceae bacterium | reverse complement strand
GGAATTCCGTGGAGACGTGGACACCCCTGCCAAATCCCCCTGGCGTGACCGCCCCGTGGAGGAGAGCCTGGATCTCTTCGCCCGGATGCGTGCCGGCGAATTTGAGGACAACCAGTACACCCTCCGTGCCAAGATCGACCTGGCCAGCGGCAATTTCAATATGCGTGACCCCGTTATCTACCGCATCCGCCATATGCACCATCACCGCCAGGGTGACAAGTGGTGCATCTACCCCATGTACGACTTTGCCCACCCCATTCAGGACGCCCTGGAGGGCATTACCCACAGCCTCTGCTCTCTGGAGTTCGAGAACCACAGACCTCTGTACAACTGGGTGGTGGAGAACGTCTCCGTGCCTCACAGACCCCGTCAGATCGAGTTCGCCCGTCTGGGCATTGACCATACCGTCCTGAGTAAGCGGAAGCTGCGCAACCTGGTGGAGACCGGCGTGGTCTCCGGCTGGGACGATCCCCGTATGCCCACCCTCTGCGGTCTGCGCAGAAGAGGTTATACCCCCAAGTCCATCCGCAATTTCTGCGAGCGTGTGGGCGTGGCCAAGTCCCCCAACACCATCCCCTATGCCTTCCTGGAGTTCTGCCTCCGTGAGGATCTCAACGAGACGGCACAGCGTGTCATGGCGGTTCTCAAGCCCATTAAGCTGACCATTACCAACTACCCCGAGGGTCAGAGCGAGACTGTGGTGGTGGAGAACAACCCCAACCGTCCCGAGGATGGCAGCCGTGAGGTCAGCTTCTCCCGTAACCTGTGGATTGAGGCCGACGATTTCCTGGCACAGCCCGTGCCCAAGTACAAGCGTCTCTACCCCGAAGGCCCCGAGTGCCGCCTGAAGGGCGCTTACCTGATCAAGTGTACCGGTTACGTCACCGACGATGAAGGCAATGTGACGGAAGTCCTTGCCACCTATGACCCCGAGTCCCGTGGGGGCGACCCCGCCGACGGCCGCAAGGTCAAGGGCGCTACCATCCACTGGGTGGATGCCGCCACCGCCGTGGATGCCGAGGTCCGTCAGTACGACAACCTGTTCCTGGATGCCGATCCCGATGCCGCCGGTAAGGACTACCTGGCCTGCCTGAACCCCAACTCTCTGGAAGTGCTCACAGGCTGCAAGGTAGAGGCCGGTCTGAAGACCTCCGATGCCCCCTCCTACCAGTTCATGCGCCTGGGCTACTTCTGCAAGGACAGCAAGGACTCCTCCGAAGACCACCTGGTCTTCAACCGCTCCGTCAGCCTGAAGGACAGCTTCAAGCCCACGGTATAAACAAGCAAAAAGGTGCCGCTCCCGAAATTGGGAGCAGCACCTTATTTTTATTCTTCCAAAATCCACAGATCCAGATCCACATCTGTCTCGATGCCGGGGATACTTCCGGCGTCGCTGTATTGCACCATGTCGAAATGGTAGCGGTAGCCGGGGATCTCGTTATACTCCGCCAGCCAGAGGGTATAATCCTGCAGATGCTCCAATTCCAGGTAATGAATGCCGTAGGTCTGGTTAAAATAGACACCGGCGGTATAGCCCTCCTCCTCAATGCGCTTGCAGAAGGCCAGGGCGCACTGGGTCATGGGGATATCCCGGATATCGCCGGTACGGGAGTCCGAACCGACCTCCTCCCAATCGTAGAAAATGGGGAAATCCATCTCCTCCCCGTCCAAAAGCTCGCAGACATAGACCGCCTCGTCCCAGGCCTCCTGGGGGTCGATGGCCTGGGAGAAGAAATAACCGCCCACCAGCAGTCCTGCTTCCCTGGCGCCCTCCAGATTGGTGCGGAAAGTCTCGTCCTCGTAGAGATCCCCACGGCTGGAGCCACGGTAACCGATGCGCAAAATGGCAAAATCCACGCCCGCTGCCGCTACCTGCTCCCAGTCAATGACTTCCTGATGGGTGGAAACATCAATGCCCACCAGATGCTCGCCCTCGTAGCGGAGGAAGCCGTCCTCCCGGTAGAATTTCTCCGGGTCATATTCGTTGGGGGCTGCGGTGGCTCGGGGCTCTGTGGGAGGCAGTCGTGCCGGCTCTCTTTCCTCCGGCAGAAGTGCCAGCACCACGCCGCCGATCACCAGAAGCAGCACCGCCGCCAGCACCAGTATGGCAACCAACAGCTGCCGGTCTTTTTTCTTTTTACGCTTCGCCATACCCTCACCGCCTTTTTCTTTTATTATATCACGCCCGTCAATCCCCGACATATTTCGCAAATTACCCCTTGTGCGGAACAGTTTTTTATTGTAAAATATAGGGCAAGTCTTTCTTATGCTTACGGAGGGATTCCATTGAACAAGACACTTTGCAGAGGGCTGTGCCTGCCCCTGCTGCTGATATTTTTGCTTTCCGTCTGCGGCTGCAGCTCCGATGCGCCCGAGATCCTGCGCCCCTCCGAGGGGGAGGGTGTGGTGACCATCGCTGCCGCCGGGGACATTTTCCTGACCGACGAGATGCTCTCCGATGCCCTGCAGCCCAATGGCAGCTTTGATTTCGACACCCAGTTCGGCGGCGCCATGTCCGCCATTGCTGCGGCGGATATTGCCATTGGCAATTTAGAGGGCAATTTTGTCACCGAGGGCTACAGCGAGAGCAAATTCCCCGTGAATTTCGCCCAGACCCTTTCCAACATCGGTTTTGACATTCTCCAGACCTCTAATAGCCGCACCATCGACAACGGTCTTTCCGGCATGGCATATACACGCAGCGTGGCCGAGTCCAACGGCATGCGTACCCTTGGCACCTATGCCAACGAGGAGGAGCGTGAGGACTCCCCCGCCCTAATCTATGATATTAACGGTGTCAGAATTGCATTCATCGCCTTTACCAAGGGCTTTGGCGGCCTGTCTCTCCCCGGTGGCGCAGGCTATGTGACCAACCTGCTCTACAGCGATTATACCACCAATTACGAGGAGATCAACACTTCCGCCATTACCGATGCCGTGGAAGAGGCGCTGGCATGCCAGCCGGACATTCTCATTGCCGGACTCCACTGGGGCAGCGAGGGTACCGAAGGCTCCAGCCGCAGCCAGGAGACCATTGCGGATCTGCTGTTCCGCAGCGGTGTGGATATTATTCTGGGCTCCCATTCCCATCTGGCAGGCACGGTAGAGGAGCGGCATCTGAAGCTGGATGACGGTAGCCGCAAGGATGTGCTTCTGGCCTACGCTCTGGGGGATTTCTGCGCCGCCGAGGAGGGCTATATCAAGCTTGCCCCGGTGCTGAACATCACCATCACCCGAAACCATGCCTCCGGCGACACCAAGATCACCGACTACGGCTTTACCGCCATTGCTGCCGTGGATAACGGCCGTAACGAGCCGGACCGCTACAGCATTCTGGATGCGGACAATGCCATTGCCCTCTACGAAAACACCTACTACCTGCGCATTGACGAGGAGCTCTATGAGAAGCTCATCACCAAGCGGGAAAATCTGGCCGAGGATCTAGGTCTGAACTGAGAAGATTTCTAAAAGCGCCTCCCGGAAGGAGGCGCTTTTGCTGCGCAAAAAAGCTGCCTTCTTTTGGAAGGCAGCTTTTTTTAGACTTTTAGACTTTTTAAGCTTTAATTAGCCGTTCTCACGCATCTTAGCGAAGCACTCGCTGCAGTATACGGGACGGTCGGTCTTGGGCTCGAAGGGAACACGAGCTTCGCCACCGCAGTTGGCGCAGGTAGCGGTGAAGTATTCTCTGGGGGCGCGAGCAGCATTCTTGCGGGCGTCACGGCAGGTCTTGCAGCGCTGGGGCTCGTTCTGGAAGCCTCTCTCAGCATAGAACTCCTGCTCACCGGCGGTGAACACGAACTCGTTGCCGCATTCCTTGCAAACTAAAGTCTTGTCTTCGTACATGTTGGATTACCTCTCTTGATAAGTTTTGCCCTGACGCTTGTTTCCATCAAAAAATGCTTGCTGGCTTTGGACACAGGGTTGATATTGCGACGGCTATATGCCGAATACGCCGAATGGGTACTTGTCCATTATAACAAAATGAGAAGTTTTGTCAATAGTAAATGAAAAATTTTTGCATTTCAGCAAATTTTTGTGAATATTCGACGGAATACACTATTCCTTTTCGGTCAAAATGTCAACTGCACCGGGTTATGGTTGGGAATATGCAGGTGATCATAGGCCAATTGGGTCACGCAGCGGCCTCGGGGAGTACGGGTCAGGAAGCCGATCTGCATGAGATAGGGCTCGTAGACATCCTCCAAGGTGACAGCCTCCTCGCCGATGGTGGCGGCTAAGGTCTCCAGACCCACGGGGCCTCCGTGGTAGAACTTGATAATGGCCTCCAGCATGCGGCGGTCGGTGGCATCCAGACCCAGCTTATCTACCTCCAGACGGCTGAGAGAGTGGTCGGCGGCCTCCTTGGTGATCACGCCGTCATAGTAGATCTGGGCGAAGTCACGGACACGGCGCAGCATACGGTTAGCAATACGGGGAGTGCCACGGCTACGGGATGCCAGCTCCAGAGCGCCCTCGGGGTCGATCTGCATGCCTAAGAGGTTGGCGGAACGGGTGATGATCCGCCGCAGCTCCTCGGGGGTGTAGAGCTCCAGACGGAAACTGACGCCGAAACGGTCACGCAAGGGCGCAGACAGCTGACCGGCACGGGTGGTGGCGCCGATCAGGGTAAAACGGGGCAGATCCAAACGGATGGAGTTGGCGGAAGGCCCCTTGCCCACGATGATATCGATGGCAAAGTCCTCCATGGCCGGGTACAGGATCTCCTCTACCGCCGTGTTCAGGCGGTGGATCTCGTCGATAAAGAGGATATCCCCCTCCCCCAGATTGGTCAGCAGCGCCGCCAGGTCGCCGGCCTTCTCAATGGCAGGGCCGGAGGTAATGCGGATATTGACCCCCATCTCATTGGCGATGACTCCGGCCAGAGTGGTCTTGCCCAGGCCGGGAGGGCCGTAGAGCAGCACATGATCCAGGGGCTCATTGCGGCGCTTTGCCGCCTCGATATAGACGGAGAGATTCTCCTTGACCTTCTCCTGGCCGTTGTACTCCACCAGCCGCTTGGGGCGCAGAGAGAACTCTCCCTCGTCCTTGGGGGTGAAGCTGCCGGTCACCAGAGGGGCTTCGTAATCCTGAGAAAAATCAATACTCATCTTCTTACCTCATTACCATGGCACGCAGGCACTGGCGCACGATCTCTTCTGTGGTCATTCCCTCGGTCTTGATGCCCTTGAGGGAGGCGGCGATCTCCGTCTGGTGGTAGCCCAGCTCTGCCAGAGCCGCCTGTGCCAGCGCCAGATTGCCTCCGGCCGTGGGCAGGACGGGGGCTGCGCCGCTGATGGGCATGGAATCCTGCGCCACGGTACCCATTTTGTCCTTCAATTCCAGAATGATGCGCTGCGCCAGCTTCTTACCCACGCCTGCGGCGGCGGTGAGGGCCTTCTCATCCTGGGTCATAATGGCCAGGCTGAAGCGCTCCGGCCCGGTGACGGACAAAATGGCGATGGCGGCCTTGGGGCCCACACCGGTAACGCCCAGCAGCAGCTCGAAGCAGCGCAGCTCGTCACGGGTGGAGAAGCCGTAGATGTCAAAGGCATCCTCACGGATATTACAATAGGTATAAAGTCTGGCCTTCTGGCCGGTTTTCAGCTTGGACAGGGTGTAGTTGGAGGTGTGGCAGGCATAGCCCACACCGCCGCAATCCACCACCGCCAGATTCTCTTCCATGAGGGTGATTTCGCCGTTTAAGTAAAAAAACATATCAGAAACCTCTTTGATTCAGTAAGCTGGTGGCGCTGCGGGCATGGCACAGGGCAATGGCGATGGCATCTGCCGCATCGTCGGGACGGGGCATTTTTTCCATCTTCAGGAAGCGGCGGGTCATGTCCATGACCTGATGCTTCTCCGCCTTGCCGTAGCCCACCACCGCCTGCTTGACCTGCATGGGGGTATACTCGTAAAGGGGCAGACCGGCACGCTGAATGGCCAGGAGGATCACCCCTCTGCCATGGGACACGCCGATGCCCGTGGTAATATTATGACCCCAGAACAGCTCTTCCACCGCCACGGCTTCGGGCTTGGTCACCTCCAGAAGGCGGTTCATATCCTCAAAGAGCATATTCAGCCGCTCCGGAAAGGGCAGATCCGCCGGGGTGGTGATGGTGCCGTACTGCAACAGGCGGTACTGCCCACGGTCAGCGGAGATCAGGCCGAAGCCGGTGGTGGCATAGCCGGGGTCGATGCCTAAAATGATCATAGATCAGCCAAGGAGTCCGGAGACCCAGCTCTTAACGCTTTCGATCCAGTTGGGGAAGGCAATGCCGGCAAGCCAGGTGCCTAAAGAAAGGATCACAATACCAAAAAGGATCCAGGCGCCAATGCGCTTCCAACGGGGGCTGGGCTCAAAAACGCTTTCCTCTTCCCGGAGTTCGGCATCCTCCTGTTCCATCAGATCACGGTTTTCTTCTGTCATTTTCATTCACCTCACTTATTATCATATCATACTTTTGTTCGTTTTGCAGTATCTTTTTTTCTTTCTGCAATTTTTCCGCAGAAAACATTCTGCTTGCAATTAATTGACAGCTGTGATATAGTTGATCATCATAACATATGCGCTTTTGTAACACCCTTGAAATCATGAACATTTGGAGGAATGAAAATGAAGAGATTTTTCGCCTTACTTCTGGTTCTGACCATGCTTTTCAGCCTTGCCGCCTGCGGCAGCAAGACTCCCGAGACCACCGAAGAACCCGAAACCACCACTGAGCCGGAGACCTCTACGGAACCCGAGACTACCACGGAAGAACCCGATACTACCACCGAGCCGGAGACTACCACGGAAGAACCCGAAACCACCGCCGAGCCGGAGACTACCGTGGAACCCGAAACCACCGAGGAATCCAAGGACACCGACGATGTCGTCGACAACGCCAAAGACTCCATTCTGGGCAACCGTGAAGGCAACAAGTACGAGGTTCCCTCCATGGGCTTCGGTCTGGAGCTGCCCGACTATTGGAACATCTTCAATGAGGAAGAGCTTGCCGCTCTCATCGGCATTGCCATTGATCAGTTCAACAACGACAATCTGACCGAGATGCTTGAGAACAGCGCCTCCATTCTGGAATTCGTGGCCGCATCTCCGGCCGGAAGCTCCATTACCATTGCCCGTGAGTATTTGCCTGACTACATCGACGCTGACACTTATTTTGATGTCGCCAGTCCGGTGTTGGTGCGGGACTTAAGAAACTCCGGTTATGAAAATCTGACCTATGAGATAGCTACCGTTTCCTTCCTGGGTGAGGAGCAGGCTTGCATGAACCTGCAGGGCACTGTGAACGGCATTGATGTTTACCAGACCCTTGTGGTTATCATGTCCGACGGCTATGTTTCCCTGGTAACGCTCACCGGAACCTCCCCTGAGCAGGGCACCGAACTGCTGGACTACTTCTATCCCGTCTAAATCCGATCACAGGAGGACAAATTACATTATGAAAACTCTGCAGAAATTTGCTGCGCTGCTGCTGGCGCTTTGCCTGCTTGCAGCACTGGGCGGCTGTCAAAAACTCCAACAGGCTGCCGATGCCGTGAACGCAAAGGAATTTTCCATGGGTACGGTGAACGGAAACAGCTATGAGAACGATTTTGTGGGCATCCGCTGCGATCTGCCCCAGGATTGGACGATCTATGATGAGGCGCAGCTTGCCGAAATGCTCGGTCTCTTTTCCGACACTTTCACGGAGGACGATTTTAAGGATCTGGTGGAGGAGACCGGCACCTCTCTCATTTTCTATGCAGAAAACCCCAGCACTCTCTCTTCCATCAACATTACGGTGGGAGATACAGAATCCTACGATATGGCCATGAGCGATCATAAGGCGCTGGTCGATGCAATGGTGGAGCAGATGCCCGAAATGATGGAGCAGGCCTACACCACCGATGTCAAGGTGGAAACAGATACCTTCTCCTTTTGCGGAGAGGACACCTATGGCACCTATATCACCGCAACTGTCTACGGTGTTCCCATTTTTCAGCGACAGGTCATAGACGTAGAAGGAACCTACAACATCACCATCACCGTCTGCTCCTATGAAGAGGACAACACCATGGAGCTGCTGGAGCTGCTGAAGCCCTTCGAAGACTAAGCAAAAAGGAAGCCGCCTCGTTTTTTCTGAGGCAGCTTCCTTTTCTTTTACACTTCAAACATCAGATCGCCGTAGGTGGGCACAGGCCAGAGGGACTTATCCACCATCAGCTCCAGATGGTCAATGGGACGGCGCAGGGCATACATGGCAGGCACGATCTTCTCACGGAAGAAGGTGGCAACCTCCCGGACACCTTCCATTTTTCCGGTTTCCTCCACCAGCGCCGCCAGATTCTCCAAGCCTTCACTGGCCTGGGTGAGCAATTCACTGACCTTGGTCAGCAGCTTCTCCTGCACGGAGGTAGGAGCCTGAGGGCAGGCAGAGCGCACCTTGCAGATGGAATCTGCCAGACGGGCGGTATAGCGCACCACCGTGGGGATGTAGTGCTTGGAGGCCATATGCAGCATGGTACGTGCCTCGATGGTCTTGATTTTGGCATAGGTCTCATAGAGGATCTCGCTGCGGGACTCCAGCTCTGCGGGGGTGTAGACACCGAATTTTCCGAAGAGCTGCTGGGATTTCTCCGTGGTCAGGCTGGGGATGGCAGAGACCATATCGGGCAGGTTGGGCAGACCACGGCGAGCCGCTTCCTCCACCCAGGCCTCGCTGTAGCCGTTGCCGCTGAAGATCACACGGCTGTGGGCACGGAGGTTCTCGGCAATGAGCTCATGGGTCTTCTGCGCCGGATTGTCGCAGTTCTCCAGGATGTCAGCCGCCTCGCAGAAGGCCTCGGCCACGATGGTATTCAGAACGATATTGGAATTGGCAATACAATCCGAGGAGCCCACCATACGGAACTCGAACTTATTGCCCGTAAAGGCAAAGGGAGAGGTACGGTTGCGGTCGGCAGCATCCTTGTTGATCAGAGGGAGGGTGGAAACGCCCGTATCCAGCAGGCCGCCGCCCAGACAGCCGGCTGCGGTGCCGTGCTCTACGATCTGCTCCACCACGTCCTCCAGCTGGCTGCCCAGGAAGATGGAGATAATGGCAGGGGGCGCTTCGTCTGCGCCCAGGCGCTGGTCGTTGCCCACGCAGGCAGTGGACACACGGAGCAGATCCGCATGGCGGTCTACGGCCTTGATGATGCAGGAGAGCACCAGCAGGAACTGCAGATTATCGCTGGGGGTGTTGCCCGGGTCCAGCAGATTCTCGCCGGTATCCGTGGCAATGGACCAGTTATTGTGCTTGCCGGAGCCGTTGACACCGGCAAAGGGCTTCTCGTGGAGGAGGCAGACCAGATCATGGCGACCGGCTACACGCTTCATGGTCTCCATGGTCAGCTGGTTGTGATCCACCGCCACATTGCAGGCGGAGTAGATGGGAGCGGATTCGTGCTGACCGGGAGCGACCTCGTTGTGCTGGGTCACGGCGGTGATGCCCATGCGCCACAATTCCACATTCAGGTCGGACATAAACTCGCCCACACGCTCACGGATCACGCCGAAATACTGATCCTCCAGCTCCTGACCCTTGGGCGCAGGTGCGCCGAAGAGGGTACGGCCGCAGTAGATCAGGTCACGGCGCTTGAGATATTTCTGGCGGTCTACCAGGAAATACTCCTGCTCCGCACCCACAAAGGGAATGACCTTCTTGGCCTCGTGGTCGCCAAAGAGGCGGACGATGCGGATGGCCTGCTGGCTCAGGGCCTCCATGGAGCGCAGGAGGGGGGTCTTGCTATCCAGCGCCTCGCCGGTGTAGGAGATGAAGACCGTGGGGATGCACAGAATACGGCCGCAGGACATATCCTTCACGAAGGCGGGAGAGGTGATGTCCCAGGCGGTATAGCCACGGGCATAGTGGGTGGCACGGAGACCGCCGGAGGGGAAGGAGGAGGCATCGGACTCGCCCATGATCAGCTGCTTACCCGTCAGGCGCAGGATGGCGTTGCCCTCCCGGTCGGGCTTGGAGAGGAAGGCATCATGCTTCTCGGCGGTGACACCGGTGAGGGGGTGGAACCAGTGGGTATAGTGGGTAGCGCCCTTTTCCATGGCCCAGGTCATCATAGCCTGGGCAACGGCATCGGCGGTGGCCATGGAGATACGGCCGCCCTCCCGGGCTGCACGGGACAGATCCAGATAGGCCTCCTCAGGCAAATATGCCTTCATAACAGAAGGACTGAAAACATTTTCACCGAAATAATCGGAAATTTTCATAGAAGTACCCTCCTTTTTATAGGGTTTGGGGTCAGTTTACTCCATTTTACAGAAAAATGCAAGAGTCAATCCGGCTTTTTATGGCGCTGAACAAAGCAAAACCCTCACTCCCGGGAAAATTTATACAAATTGACGACAGATTTATCTAATTCTACGATATGTATATTTTCCCAAACACGGGGGATGCTATGCAGAAAGCGCATAAACGGAAATTTTTCTTAGGAACTAATAACTAACGACGAATAGTGAATAACTGAGGTATCGGCTCCGCCGATGGGAATTCAAAAAAGTCAAATAGATGTTTATCGGTCTGTATGCTTCCGCCTAAATCCAACTTTTCAATAGACGAACAGTCTATCGAAAAGCCATGTCATTGCGAGGAGGGCGTAAGCCCGACGTGGCAATCTGTTTTCTAATGTTCCGAATATATGGGAATTTGGTGCAAAACGGATATTTTAAGAATACAGATTGCCACGGCCACAAGTGGCCTCGCAATGACATTGCGTGATTTGAAGCCTTACTCATAGCCTGAAATCCTTTCTAATAAGGGAGGCTTTGGCTGCTGCAAACTGTTCGACAAATTTCTGTTTGACGGAATTTATATTCCAAATCTGTGCCGTAGGCACACCTTAGTCATTAGTCATTCGCTATTAGTTATTCGTTTGCAGCATTAAGATGCTGCGGTAAATTTCCGTTTTCGGCACGGCATTTCTGAAAGGTGGTATTCCCTTGCTGCAGGTTCATATTCGTACGCTGATTTTGTATCTGGCGCTGATCGTGGGGGTGCGGCTGCTGGGAAAACGGCAGATCGGACAGATGGAGCCCACGGAATTTGTCATCACCATGCTGCTGGCCAATCTGGCTACCCTCCCCCTGGAAGATCCGGATTTCCCCTTGCTCTATGGGCTGGGGCCTCTGGGGCTGGTGGTTCTGGGAGAGCTGCTGTTCTCCCTTCTGACCCTGAAAAGCATCAAGATCCGTAAGCTCTTCTGCAGTAAGCCGGTGATCCTCATGGAGAATGGGCAGATCTGTGAAAAGGCCATGCGCCGCAACCGTATCAACCTGGACGAGCTGACCATGCACCTGCGGGAGAAGGGAATTTACGATCTGGAGACGGTGAAGTTTGCCATTTTAGAGACCAACGGACAGCTGTCCACCCTGCTCTATGCCAAGCACGAGCCACCCAGCGCCAAGGCCGCAAATATCCACGTGAAGGACACAGAATTACCCATCACTTTGATCTCCGACGGACGGATTTTGGAGGAAAACCTGATTTTGACAGGCAAAGACCGCCTTTGGCTGGATCGGGAACTGGAGCGACGGGGCTGTCAGGCAAAGCAGGTGCTGCTTCTGACCCGTGCCGCTGACGGGAAGATTTACTTTTCCAAAAAAGAGGGACGCTAAGAAATCCTTGACCTATGGGGAAAGCTCGGATATAATATAGTAAAATCTACCCCTCGGAGGCGTTTCTATGAGCATTACCCAGTTAGATCGCCGCTATCTGGCCGGTACCTACGCCCGTTTCCCCATGGAATTCTCCCATGGCAAGGGCTCTACAGTCTACGACCGGAACGGCAAGGAATATATCGACTTAGGCAGCGGTATCGCTGTGAATATTTTCGGTCTGGGCGACGAGCGCTGGAAGGCAGCCGTCACCGCCCAGTTGGACAGCTATCAGCACTGCTCCAACCTCTACTGCAGTGAGCCTGTGGTGAAGGCAGCCCAGCTGCTGTGCGAAAAGAGCGGCATGGAGCGGGTTTTCTTCTCCAACTCCGGCGCCGAGGCCAACGAGTGCGCCATTAAGGCTGCCCGAAAGTGGGCAGCAGAGCACAAAGGTGCCGAATATCAGACCATTGTCACCCTGAACAAGAGCTTCCACGGCCGTACCCTGGCCACCCTGGCCGCCACCGGTCAGGAGGTCTATCACAAGGACTACGCTCCCCTGCCCACGGGCTTCCGTCACGTGGATGTAGGCGATGCAGAGCAGCTGGAGCAGCTGGTACAGGAGATCCCCTGTGCCGCCGTGATGATCGAGTGTGTCCAGGGCGAAGGCGGTGTGATGCCCATTGGGCAGGACTATGCCAACGAGATCCGCCGCATCTGCGAGAAATACGAGCTGCTTCTGATCTGCGACGAGGTGCAGCTGGGTAACGGCCGCAGCGGTAAGCTCCTCGGCTACATGCACTACGGCCTGCAGCCCGATCTGGTCACCACAGCCAAGGGTCTGGGCGGCGGTTTGCCCATCGGCGCTACCCTCTTCGGCACCCGTACCGCCGACACCTTCCGCCCCGGCGACCACGGCTCCACCTTCGGCGGCAATCCCGTTTGCTGCGCCGGCGCTGTAGACATTCTCAGCCGCCTGGATGACAAGCTGCTGGAGGGTGTTGCGGAGCGTGAAAAGTACATACGTCAGGAATTGGAAGGCGCTCCCGGCATCCGGGCCGTCAACGGCATGGGTCTGATGCTGGGTCTGAGCATTCCCTTCCCCGCCCGTCCCTTTGCGGAGCGTCTGCTGGAAAAAGGCGTCCTGGTCACCACGGCCAAGGATAAGATCCGCCTGCTTCCCGCTCTCAATATTCCCATGGAACAACTGAAAAAAGCCGTCCGGATCATCAAGGACTGCGCACAGGAGGAGACAGTATGAACCTGAAAAACAAGCATTTTCTCACCCTACTGGACTTTACCCACGATGAGATCACCGGCCTGATCGACCTGGCCGCCGATCTGAAGGCCAAGAAAAAAGCCGGTATCCCCCACGACCTCTGCAAAGGCAAGACCATCGCCCTGATCTTTGAAAAGACCTCCACCCGTACCCGCTGCTCCTTTGAAGTGGCCGCCTATGATCTGGGCATGCACGTGACCTATCTGGACCCCAGCGGCTCCCAGATCGGCAAGAAGGAGTCCATCGCCGACACCGCCCGGGTGCTGGGCAGACTCTACGACGGCATTGAGTACCGTGGCTTCGGTCAGGAGATCGTGGAAGAGCTGGCAAAGCACGCCGGCGTGCCCGTTTGGAACGGCCTGACCAACGAGTTCCACCCCACCCAGATCCTGGCGGATATGCTGACCATTCGGGAGCATTTCGGCGATCTGAAGGGCAGAACCCTGGTCTTTATGGGCGACTGCCGCTACAATATGGCAAACTCTCTGATGATCGGCTGCGCCAAGCTGGGTCTGAATTTTGTCGCCTGCGGCCCCGAAGGCTATTTCCCCGATCCCAAGCTCATTGCAAAATGCGAGGCCGTGGCCGCTGGGACCGGCGCTACCCTCCGCTTTGAGACCGACCCCATGAAGGCCACCGCCGGCGCCGACGTGATCTACACCGATGTGTGGGTCTCCATGGGCGAGCCCATGAGCGCCTGGCAGGAGCGCATTGAGAAGATGCTGCCCTATCAGGTCACAAGCAGGCTCATGGCAAACGCAGGGGAAAAGGCGGTTTTCATGCACTGTCTCCCCGCCTTCCACGACCTGAACACCGGCATTGGCAAGGACATCGGCGAGAAATTCGGCCTGGAAGCCCTGGAGGTCACCGACGAGGTCTTCGAGAGCAAGCAGTCCATCGTCTTCGACGAGGCCGAAAACCGCATGCACACCATCAAGGCTGTGCTGGCAGCTACATTGGCATAAGAAAAAAATCGCTCCTTCAAAAAAGAAGGAGCGATTTTAATGATATATCGCCAATGCGATATGATATACGGCAAGCCGTATGATATATTTGCGTTGCAAATATGATATAATATCCGTTCCCTCATATGCCGCAGGCATATATCACCCACGGAAGTGGATATCATATCCGGAGGATATATCACCCGTTCGTGCCAAGGAACGGATATCATTGCAAAAAGGTCGACTAAACGGTGTATAAGATGGGGTAAGAACGACCAAAAGTATTGTAGCAGAGCTGTTAGCCAAATTGGAATTTATTGAATATAAAATTTGAAAATCTCTTTTGCCCAACCGAGCCAAGACGGAACGTTGCCGTCAATCCATTCTACAACCTTCGGTATATCTGCCGTTGTCAGATCTCCGATGTGGCTGAAAACGCTTCCGTCCGCCACGGTTTGACCGATTGCAATCATAGCGCAGGCGTGGTCGCCAACGGCGGCATATTTACCGATAGCAAGCGCACCTGTTGAGAAGCACCCAACCGAAAGTGCTCCGAAAGATATCAGTCCTATACTGATTGCACCGGCAGCAAATAATCCGATAGCAATCGAACCGACTGCAAGCAGTCCGGCTGAGAATACACCTGCGGAAATCAAGCCAAGTGACAATCGGCCAATCGAAACGACTCCAAGAGAGAGCAGACCGAACGAGAAAACACCTCGTGACATCAGACCAAACGAAAATATTCCACGAGCTTTTAATCCAATTGCGAAGAAGCCGTGTGCATTTCTTCCAATGTGGTAAAGAGGCATACCAAAAATCATCTTTTCGCTCTTGCGTTCGTGAATCTGCAATTTCAGTTTATCCCAAAGGCTTTCTTTCTCAGTAGGTTGTAAACCTTGTTTTTCAGATATATCCTCTTTAAGAAGATAATCCATTGAACAATCAAAGAGCTTTCCCATTTTTACTAATTTGTCAGTTTCGGGATATGCAATGTCAGATTCCCATTTACTGATTGACTGACGGGAAACGCCAAGTATATCAGCAAGCTGTTCCTGCGTGTAGTTATACTCTTTTCTTAATTTTGTTAGCTTTTCGCCAAGTGTCATAATCATTTATCCTTATGTTTTCTAACTCCGCGTTGCTTAAATTATAGAACACCGTGCAGAAACATACCAGCAATTCGCCGTTTCTATATGTAAACTTTGGTTTGCATTGTTGAAATTGCAAAGATATATGCAACTCATCGTCGAATTCTTATTTATCGGTAAGTTTATTATATCACCCTATCGAAATAAATCAAGGCGGAGCCTTGTATATCATC
>JAFUPG010000079.1 GCA_017481325.1 Oscillospiraceae bacterium | reverse complement strand
AAGAAAGCCAGGACGCTTCTGACCTCTTTTGCCGGCTCCATCGGCATCATCGGCATTGCGCTGATCATGTCCCTGTCCACAGGTTTCCAGAAATACATCGACAAGATCCAGGAAGATACCCTGTCCAATTATCCCCTGACCATCCAGGCAGAATCAGCGGATATGACAGCCTATCTCTCAGCCTATACCGCCGCGGCCACCACATCGGAGGACAGCAAGACAGCGGGCACCGTGCTGGAGAAGCAGATGATCTCCCAAATGTTTGCCAACATCGGTTCCAACGACCTTGGGGCGTTCAAAGCCTACCTGGAAGAAAACATGGATCAGGTAGTGCACACCATCAACGCCATCAAATACAGCTACGGTGTCAAGCCCACCATTTTCCGTTCGGATACCGAAAAGGTCACCCAGGTCAACCCCGCTACCCTGTTCGGAGAGCTGACCGGCAGCTCCGCCATGTCCCAATATATGGACTCGGATATCTTCTACGAGATGGTGGACAATATCGACCTGCTGGAATCCCAGTACGATGTTCTGCAGGGCAAGTGGCCGGAAAGCTACGATGAAATGGTGCTGGTACTCACCGATCCCAACCAGATCTCGGACTATATGGCCTACTCCCTGGGGCTGAAGGACGCAGATAAGCTGACGAAAATGATCGAACTGGTGATGAGCGGACAGGAAGCAGAGGATCCAGGCGAGCCCATGCAGTGGACCTACGATGACCTGCTGGCTATGGAATTTTCTCTGGTAGACACCGCTTCCCTGTACCAGTACAACGAAGAATACAATGTTTGGGAGGATATGTCCGACGATACCCAGTATGTCCAGGCGCTGATCCATGACGGCGTCCCTCTGCGGATCGTTGGCATCGTGTGCCCCAAGGAGGGCGTGACATCCTCCGTCCTGACCGCAGGTATCGCCTACACCGCGGAACTGACGGACTATGTGGTCGAAGCGGCTTCCAAGACCCAGATCGTCGCTGCCCAGCTGGCAAACCCGGAGATCGACGTTTTTACCGGCACCGCTTTTGGCACAGACGAGGAATCCTCCCTGAGCTTTGAGGATATGATCTCCGTGAATGCGGATATGCTCACCTCCGCTTTCGGTATGAATGTCAGTGAGGACGCCGTTATTTCCCTGATGAAAAATTATCTCTCCGGCGCCCTGGACTCCATCCTGCCGGACTCCGGGCCTGCCAAGCAGGACTTTACCAGCACCTTTATCGCCCTTGCCGGGGATATGCTGGGCAGCTACATCACCCAGACTGCCGACCCCTCCACCGGGAAAGCCACCCTGCGGATCTCCGACATGGAAAGCATCGTGGATGGGTATCTTGCCAGCCAGTCCGCCGCAGAGAAGATCACTGCTCTGGCAGGAACCTACTCGGTAGAAACGGATACCTTTTCCCAGGTCTACCGCTCCCTGCTTTTGGGATACGTTGCCACCTGCATCGGTTCTGAAATGGAGCCCATTGAACCCCCGGAAGTCACTGTTCCCGATATTACCGTACCGGATGCGACATTACCGGAAGCATCCGTTCCCGATGTCACTTCCCCCACCGAAACAATGCCTGAAGTGACCCAGCCCCAGGAGCCGGAAACTACTGCTCCCCCGGAAGAGACTGTTCCCACCAAACCCGAGGAGACCACGCAGCCCGCAGAAACCACCCCGGTGACGGAACCTGAGGAGACCACCATCCCTCCGGAGAGCACTGTCCCTGAAGAGAGCACCCCGGCAGAGACCCAGGCGGATACCCTGTCGGTTTCTTCCGATACGGTGACCCTCTCCCTGCTGGCGGATACCCAGGAAGGTTCCACCGTCACCACTCCCGACGGCAATCTCTCCGCCGGTGTGGATCCTTCCCAGATCTATGCCTGCATTGATACCGCAGCAGCCGGTGAGATCCTGTCCCAGTATGCTTCCGACCCGGTGGTCTCCGGCACAGCGGGAGCCATGGCTGTGAAGATGCTGCTGCCCACCATCCAGAACAACCTGAAAGCCCAGCTTGCAAACTTCGGAAATGTCCTGATGGGCTATGTGGGAAGTTCTTTCTATGTGGATGAAAGTGTGCTCGCCTCTGCCTTCCAGTTCAACATGGACGAAGCCCAGCTCCGGCGGCTGATGGAAGCCATGTCCACCACCAATAAGGAGCCCAGCGCCACCGCGAATCTCCAGACTCTGGGCTACGCGGATCCGGCAGAGCCTACGGCAATCGCCATCTACATGACCGACTTTGCCGGCAAGGAGGAATTTCTCGCCTTCCTGGATGGATACAATACCCAAATGGAAGAAGCCGGACTGGAAGACCAGATCATCAGCTATACCGATCTGACGGGTATTATGATGTCCTCGGTGCGCACCATCATCGACAGTGTCAGCTATGTGCTCATTGCCTTTGTGGCGGTGTCTCTGGTGGTGTCCTCTATTATGATCGGCATTATCACCTATATATCCGTCATGGAACGGACCAAGGAGATCGGCGTTCTTCGTGCTATCGGCGCTTCCAAACGGAACATCTCCCAGGTATTCAACGCGGAGACCTTCATCATTGGTATGTGTTCCGGACTGTTGGGTGTGGTCATCACATTGCTGCTGATCTTCCCCCTCAATGATATCATCCACCATGTGACAGGCAATACGGACATCAACGCCCAGCTTCCTGTTGTAAACGCACTGGTACTGACGCTGCTGAGTGTGGTGCTGACCCTCATTGGCGGTCTGATCCCCTCCAAACAGGCGGCGAAGAAAGACCCGGTCATTGCCCTGCGTTCCGAATAAGCCTAAAAAATCCGGCTGTGAGAGACTCTCACAGCCGGATTTTTACAGGAAACTGAGCTGCTGCGTCTGCTGCCGGGTTTCAATTGCAGCACGCCATGAGATATGCTTGATCCGGCACCCTCATTTTCCGGCAAACCTTGACACTTCTTCCCTATTTTATTATACTTAAGATAAGTCAAAGCGATGTTTTGACCGAAGCAAAAGGAGTGAAGCAAGATATGGACGCAAAATACGACGCCCTGTTTACCCCCTGGAAGATCGGCAATGTGGAGATCAAAAACCGCATTGTCATGTGCCCCATGGGCGGCACCTCCCTGTTTGGCTGGATGGAGCTGACCGGCTGCCATTTTGACAAGGAAGCCGCCAAACTGTTTCTGGAACGGGCAAAAAACAATGTGGGCCTGATCATCCCCGGCATCGCCCCTGTTCGGGATACCATCTGGGGCAGATGGCTGTGGCAGAACCCCAAGATGTTCAAGGAGCTGAAGGTCTTCATGGACGAGATCCACAAGACCGGAGCCAAGCTCTTTGTGCAGCTCACCGCCGGTATGGGTCGGTCCTGGGCCATCACCGAGCTGGTTGCGCCCTTACATAAGAAGAAATTCACCCGTGCCCTCATTAAGCCCATTCTGGATACCAGCCACGAGCTGGCCAGCCCCAGTGCGCAGCCTGCACGCTGGGCACCTGATATTACCTGCCCTGAGATGACCGTGGAGCAGATCCACGAGATCATCGAGGCCTTCGCCAAGACCGCCAAGCTCTGCAAGGAGGCCGGTGTAGACGGTGTGGAAGTCCATGCGGTCCATGAGGGCTATCTGCTGGATCAGTTCGCCATCGAGTTCTTCAACAAGCGTACCGACGACTACGGTGGCAGCTTCGAGAACCGCTACCGCTTCGCTGCCAAGGTGGTCAAGGAGATCAAGAAAGCCTGCGGCAAGGATTTCCCCGTCTCTCTGCGTTACTCCGTGGAGTCCAAGATGAAGGGCTTCTGCGAAGGTGCTATGCCCGGAGAGGACTATGAGGAAGTGGGCAGAAATATGGCCGAGTCCGAGCGTGCCGCCAAGTACCTGCAGGATGCGGGCTACGATATGCTCAACGCCGACAACGGCACCTACGACTCCTGGTACTGGGCACATCCCCCCATGTATATGCCACAGAACTGCAACCTGGAGGATGTGGCGCATATTAAGAAATTCGTGGATATCCCCGTGGTCTGCGCCGGCAGAATGGAGCCGGAGGTGGGCGCGCAGGCGGTCAGGGAGGGCAAGATCGATGCCGTCGGCGTGGCACGTCAGTTCCTCACCGACCCCGAGTGGATCACCAAGATGATCGAGGAGCGCATGGAGGACATCAAGCCCTGCATCTGCTGCCACAGCGGCTGCTTCAACTTCTCCTCCTCCAAGGGTCATGCCAACACTCAGGCCCTGACAGACACCATGGGTCTGGCACGCTGCGCCCTGAACCCCGAGACCATGCAGTCCAAGAAGTATAAGGTGGAGCCTGCCAAAAAGCAAAAGAAGATCGCCGTCATCGGCGGTGGTATCGGCGGTATGGAGGCGGCTCTGGTTTGCGCCAAGCGTGGTCACAAGGTCACCCTGTATGAAAAGAGCGATTCTCTGGGCGGCGTGTTCATCGCTGCGGCCGCTCCCTCCTTTAAGGAGAAGGATCGTGACCTGATCTCCTGGTATCTCCGTGAGCTGAGCAAGTACCCCATCCAGGTCAAGCTGAACACGGAAATCAAGGACGTCAAGGCCCTGGATGCCGACGAGATCATTGTTGCCACCGGTGCCAGGGCCAAGAAGCTCCCCGTCAAGGGCGCTGACACCGCCATCGAGGCCGTGGATTTTCTCCTGGGCAAGGCAGAGGTTGGGGAGAATGTCACCATCATCGGCGGCGGCCTCACGGGCTGCGAGATCGCCTATGAGCTCTTCCTTCAGGGCAAAAAGCCCACCATCGTAGAGATGATGGACGACCTCATCACCACCCCCGGCATCTGCCTGGCCAATACCAGCTATCTCCGTGACTGCTTCAAGACCAACAAGGTTCCCGTCCATCTGGAGACCGCTCTCTGCGAGATCGGCAAGGGCAGCGTGACTGTGAAGAACAAGGAGGGCAAGACCTTCCAGATCCCTGCGGATTCCGTGATCCTCTCCGTGGGCTATAACCCCGCCCCCGTGGCAGAAAAGGGTCGCCACATTCACGTTATCGGCGATGCCGCCAAGGTAGGTAACCTCCGCTCCGTCATCTGGGGCGCCTGGGATGTCTGCATGAAACTCTAAGGATAAGGAGATCAACTATGATTTTAACCAAAGAACAACAGGCCATCTTAGACGGTGCCAAGGGCGAAACCATGGCCAAGGTTATGAAGACCATGGTCATGTACGGCGATGCCTTCGAGGCGGAGAAGCTGGTGCCCATCACCTCCAACTATAACCATCTGGTCACCTCCTTCGGCCTGAAGGTCATGTCCCCGGTGTACGATCTGATGCAGCAGCTGCTGGATGCCGGTGTCACCTCCGGCCAGCAGTTCTCCGTGGACCCCCGTCCTCTGGATAAGAATGTGCCTGCCAATTTCCTGCAGAACTTTGTCTTCCGTAAGTTCATGTACACCAAGCAGGATTTCTATGAGGGTCAGCTGAACAAGCTGGGTCTGATGGACAAGGATGCCTTCAGCTGCACCTGCTACATGGACGAGATGGGCAACAAGCCCAAGAAGGGCGATGTGCTTTCCTGGGCGGAGTCCTCTGCCGTAGTCTATGCCAACTCTGTTCTGGGCGCAAGCTGCAACCGTAACTCCGGCATCATCGACATCATGGGCTCCATTGTGGGCTATGTGCCTTATTTCGGCCTTCTGACCGACGAGGGCAGAAAGGCCACCTGGGTGGTCAAGGTCAAGACCACCAAGAGGCCCGAGGCACAGCTGTTGGGCTCTGCCATCGGCATGAAGGTCATGGAGGATGTGCCCTACGTCCAGGGGCTGGATCAGTGGATCGGCACGGAGCTGAACGATGCCACCTGCTCCTATCTGAAGGACTTCGGCGCAGCCACCGCCTCCAACGGCGCTGTGGGTCTGTACCACATCGAGAACCTCACCCCCGAAGCCGTGGAGCTGGGCAAGAGCCTCATTGCCGAGGGCGCAAAGGAATATATCATTGACGATGCCGAACTGCAGCGGGTCAAAGACAACTATCCCGTCATCTGGAAAAAGGCCGATGCCAAGCCCAAGCTCTGCTTCGTGGGCTGCCCCCACCTGTCATTGGAGCAGCTGAAGGATTGGACAGATAAGATCGAGGCCGCCCTGAAGGAAAACGGTAAAAAGAAGATCTGCCTGCCCACGGTGCTCACCGCCGCCCCCAAGGTGCTGGAGGCCTTTAACAAGACCGACTACGCCCCCCGTCTCAAGGCTGCGGGCGTGATCACCTCCTACATCTGCCCCCTGATGTACATGAACAACCCCCTGTGCAAGAAGATGCCCGTCATCACCTCCTCCAATAAGCTCCGCACCTACACCAGCGCCAGATACTACACCGACGAAGAGATCCTTCGTGCCATCACCAAGGGAGGGAAGTAAGAATGAAACAGTTTCAAGGTAGAGTGGTAACCCCCGGCGAGGTCACTGCAGAGGCCGTGGTCACCAAGCAGGGCTTTAATACCCTGGCCTCCCTGCAGATGGCGCTGCAGTTCGGAGACAAGGAAGTCAAATGCGGCGACCAGAATAACGAAGAGCTCCACGGCAAGCCCCTCATCGGCAAGGCTCTGTGCCTGCCCCAGACCATCGGCTCCACCACCGGCGGCCTGGTGCTGTACTGCGCCTGCGCCATGGAGCGCAATCCTGCCTGTATGCTCTTTGCCAACCATATCGACTCCCTGGCCGCTGCCGGTGCCGTGCTGGCAGATGTGTGGGTAGATGGCATCACCATGCCTGTCATCGACTGCCTGGGCGACGAGTTCCTGAACTACGTCAAGGACGGTATGAAGATCACCGTTAAAGCAGACGGTCTTGTCTGCGTAGAATAAAGAGAACAAAAAACGCTGCCTCCCAAATTAACGGGAGGCAGCGGATTTTTATTGTATTACAGCAGGCCGTAACCTGTCAGCAGGAGCAGGGCGGCTCCGGCGGTAATAAAATAGAGCAGGGTAGAGGGGATCAGGCAGTTCACTGCCAGCTTGGGATCGCCGCCGTATTCCTTGCTCCAGACTACGGAGCTGATGGGGCCGGGGGAGCCGAAGAGCAGCGTCAGCACCAGCACCGTCTCCAGGGGCAGGAAAAAGTACAGACTGACAAAGACCACCGCAGGCAGGAGCAGCACCTTCCAGAAGGTGTAGAAAATGGCGATTTTTTCCCGAATCCAGGAGAAAACGCCGTAATTCTGGATCAAAATACCGATAAAAACCAGAGACAGGGGAGACACAGCACCGGCCATGGTCTTCATAGGATAGCTGATGAAGGAGGGCAGCTGCACCCGCAGCACGGAGCAGACAATGCCCAGCACCACGGCAATGAGACAGGGGCTGGTGAAGATCTTCTTCAGGGCAGCGCCCATGTTCCTCTCGCCCCCACGGAACAGCTGGTGATGTACGCCCCAAATCAGGAAATCCATCACAGCGCCGTGGATATACACAATGACCATCTGCTGCTCAGTGAAGAAAAAGCTCATCAGCGGCACGCAGACGAAGGATGTATTGCCGATGCCGCCGATAAAGCGCAGCAGCTTCTTCACGTCCACGGACTTCTTCCGCAAAATCAGCACGCAGAGCAGGGAGGAGAGCAGGCTGAAAACCAGGGTACAGACCACCGTTGGCAGCCCCAGGGTCACCAGTTCCTCGGCATCGATGGAGGAGAAGGAACTGAAGAGAAGGGCAGGGAAGAATACATTCAAAAGCACCGGTGGCAGCACATCCGCCGCCTTGGCAGGCACCAACCTCCACCGGGCGAAGAAATAGCCCACCGCAATGGCCAGAACAAAGAATACTATGCCGTCAAACTGCATCCTATCAACCTCCTTTTACCCTCTTATCATACCGCCCCCACCGCCGGAAGTCAAGAAAAAAGGCCGCAGCCTCCCGTTGGGAAGCTGCGGCAGTGAAAGAACTCAATAATTCTCGGCTCTGACTTCGAAATAGGCCTGGGGATGGGCGCAAACGGGGCAGAGCTGGGGAGCCTGCTTGCCCACTACAAGGTGACCGCAGTTGCGGCACTCCCACATGGTCTCGCCGGCCTTCTCAAAGACGGCCTGCATCTGCACATTGTTCAGCAGTGCCAGATAGCGCTCCTCGTGGGACTTCTCAATGGCGGCGACAGCACGGAACTTGGCGGCCAGCTCATGGAAGCCTTCCTCATCGGCATCCTTGGCGAAATTGGCGTACATATCCGTCCACTCGTAGTTCTCGCCCTCGGCGGCAGCGGCCAGATTCTCGGCGGTGTTGCCCAGCTCACCCAGCTCCTTGAACCACAGCTTGGCGTGTTCCTTTTCGTTCTCGGCGGTCTTCAGGAAGAGGGCGGAGATCTGCTCATAGCCTTCCTTCTTGGCCACGCTGGCGAAATAGGTGTACTTGTTGCGAGCCTGGCTTTCGCCTGCAAAGGCATCTCTCAGGTTCTGCTCGGTTTTGGTGCCTGCATATTTCATTTGACATTACCTCCAATTTGGATTTTGTTGGATATACTCAGCATACCAAATTTTATCCCAAAAGGCAAGAATAATTCTTGACTTTTTTCAAGATATGTGGTTTAATACTGTAAACCGTTGAAGCTGCGTAAGTAAGTCTGTTTCCGAAATCACAGAGAGCCGCCGTGGGTGGGAGTGCGGTATGGAAGAGCGGGCCGAATGGGCAGCTGAGGGCGAGCTGAATACAATAGTAGGCGAGACGGATCAGACCATCCGTTACCAGGGTCAGCGTATGTCGGTACGCACAAAGTGGACGCAATGCGTCAAGCCGGGTGGCACCGCAGGAATATTTCCTGTCCCAGCGTAATTGGTTGGGGCAGCTTTTTTATGCCCCCGAAAGGAGCTATTGTTATGGAAATCCCCTATAAGATCTATTTGGAAGAGTCTGAATTGCCCCGTGCGTGGTACAATGTCCGTGCGGACATGAAGAACAAGCCTGCACCCCTCCTGAATCCAGCCACCATGGAACCCATGACCGTGGAGGAGCTGTCGAAGGTCTTCTGCGAAGAACTGGCCAAGCAGGAGCTGGACGAGACCAATGCCTATATCCCCATTCCTCATGAAATTCTGGATTTTTACAAGATGTACCGCCCCTCGCCTCTGGTCAGAGCCTACTGCCTGGAGAAGAAGCTGGGTACCCCTGCCCACATCTACTATAAATTCGAGGGCAACAACACCTCCGGCTCTCATAAGCTCAACTCCGCCATTGCCCAGGCCTACTATGCCAAGGAACAGGGGCTCAAGGGTGTGACCACCGAGACCGGCGCCGGACAGTGGGGCACTGCCCTGTCCATGGCCTGCTCTTATTTTGACCTGGACTGCAATGTCTACATGGTCAAGGTCTCCTACGAGCAGAAGCCCTTCCGTCGGGAGGTCATGCGCACCTACGGCGCCCATGTGACCCCCTCTCCCTCCATGACCACCGAGGTGGGCAAGAAGATCAATGCCCAGTTCCCCGGCACCGGTGGCTCTCTGGGTTGCGCCATCTCCGAGGCAGTGGAGGCCGCAGCGGGGAAGGAGGGCTACCGTTATGTATTGGGCAGCGTGCTGTCCCAGGTTCTGATCCACCAGACCGTCATCGGCCTGGAGACCAAGGCAGCTCTGGATAAGTACGACATTAAGCCCGATATCATCATCGGCTGCGCCGGTGGCGGTTCCAATCTGGGCGGTCTGATCTCGCCTTTTGTGGGTCAGAAGCTCCGTGGAGAGGCGGATATGCAGATCATCGCCGTAGAGCCTGCCTCCTGCCCCAGCCTGACCCGTGGCAAGTATGCCTATGACTACTGCGATACCGGCGCTGTCTGCCCCCTGGCCAAGATGTACACCCTGGGCAGCGGCTTTATGCCGGCTGCAAACCATGCCGGCGGCTTGCGCTACCACGGCATGAGCAGTATCCTCTCCCAGCTCTACCATGACGGTCTCATGGAGGCCAGAAGCGTCAGCCAGACCGAGGTTTTCGATGCCGCCCAGACCTTTGCCCGGGTGGAGGGCATCCTGCCTGCCCCCGAGAGCAGCCACGCCATCCGTGTGGCCATTGACGAGGCGCTGAAGTGCAAGGAGACCGGAGAGGAGAAGACCATCGTCTTCGGCCTCACGGGCACCGGCTATTTCGACCTCTACGCCTACAAGAAGTTCAACGACGGCGAGATGACCGACTACGTCCCCACCGACGAGGAGATTCAAAAGAGCCTCAGCCGACTGCCCAAGGTGGAGTAAGCTAACCCAATAAATCAGAACAGGGAACGGAAAGGTAGGTCCGTTCCCTGTTTTTTGCGCTGCCTTCCATGGGAAAGCTGTGCGGTACGGGGCTTGTATTTTGATTTAAAACAGGATATAATGTAGGACAGAGAAAGGATGTGGTTTCCTGTGCGGAAATTGGGTAAAAAATTCTGGACCTTATTGATCTTTCTTTTTGTGCTGAGCCTGGGTGCCCAGGCACTGGGCTTGGTTTCTGTGTATTTCTCCGGGGCGCTGATCGGGGCATTTTTGTTGCTGGCAGTGCTGCTGGAGGGCTGGCGCTGCGGTGCGATCCTGGCTGTTGCCACACCGCTCACCGGCTGGGCCATTATGGGGCTTGCCTGTAAACCCTGGCAGATTATCTGGCTGATCCTCGCTGAGCTGATTTATGTCAGCCTCTGCTGGCTCTTCGGCGTATATCTGGCAAAAAAATATCCCCTGAAAAACCGGATTCGCTTCTCCGACACCCTGTTTCAGGTGGTGCTGGTGGTGGGAGCGGCAGCCAGCGTGCTGTGGGCCTGCCTCGCCCTGGCCTTCCTGACCGCTCTGGCGCAGCTGCTGCAGGTGGAGGCATCCTCCTCCCTTTTGACGGTGTTTTTTATTGCTATTGTGGGCAGCTTTCTGCTCTTTGCGGCGCTGTGGTGTCTGGTCTGCCGTTTTCCCAAGGCCTGGGCGCTGGTGGCAGGCGCTCTGTCCGGCACTGTGGTGAAGGCAATTTTCCTCTATTTCACCCTGACTCGGGGCGATGCAGTGGCCGGTGCCATGTATGGACTGCCCCTGCTGATCGGAACCCTTCTGGGCTGCACCGTGGTGCTGGCTCTGTGGCTGCCCTTGCATAAAGAAAAGGAGAAAAAGAAAAAATGAGAGTTCTTGCCATTGACTACGGCGATGCCCGAACCGGCATTGCCATTTCCGATGCCATGGGCATGATCGTGGGGCAGACCACGGTGATCCATAGCCGCAACGCCAAAAAGACCGCCCTGGAGATCCAGCGGCTGGTCAAGGAGAGCGGTGCACAGCTGCTGGTTATGGGCTTTCCCCGAAATATGGACGGCAGCGAAGGCCCCCGGGCAGACCTGTACCGTGAATTTGCCGCTCTGGTGGAGGAGACCTGCGGCATTGAGGTCAAGCTCTGGGACGAGCGCCGCACCACCGTGGAGGCCCACAACATCCTCTCGGAATGCAATTACCACGGCAAAAAAAGGAAGAACACCGTGGATGCCGTGGCCGCTTCCCTGATTTTGGAGGGCTATTTGTCCTTCCTGGCACGGCGCTGAGCCGTAAACAGCTCCCGAATTCCAACTAAGATCAAAAAACCGCCGAACAGCTTGCGTAAGAGTCCTGTGTCCATGGCCGTTGCCAAAAATGCCGCCACGGCGGCAACGAGGCAGCCGGTGGCAATGGCAGGCAGTACCACACGCCAGCGGATCAGGCGGTTTTTTATATGGAAAAACAGGGCACAGGCAGCGGTGGGGAGGAAATAGAGCAGGTTGATCCCTTGAGCGGCCTGCTGCTCCAGACCGACCACAGCGGTCATCCAGACCATGAGCAGGGTTCCGCCGCCAATGCCCAGGCCGGAAAACACACCGCAGACCAGTCCTGCCAGACCGGCAAACAGAGCGCTCATTGGCAAAGGAGGCGGATGCCGCCCCAGAGAATAAAAACACCCAGAAGTCGGTGGAGCCACAGGGCGGAGACCTTTTTCAGCGCCAGACCGGCGATGACACCGCCCAGAGCGCCGCCGATCAAATAGGGGAGGGACTCTGCCGCAAAACTGCCGCCCCGCAGAAAATAGACCCCGGCGGAAATGAGAGAAAGGGGCAAAATAATACAAACCGCACAGGCAAAACGCTCCTTTTCCTCCAAATCGGTGGTTTTTTCCAGCACCGGGAGCAGCAGCATCCCACCGCCGGCGCCAAAGAGACCATTGATGGCCCCTGCCAAAGCCCCGGCGACATAGGGGCCAAATTTGTGTTTCATAAAACGCTCCTTTCTGCCACAGAGAAGGCAAAGGGGAAACTATCGGTCTGTTTTGGAACGAATAACTAATGACTAATAACGGTGTGCCTCCGGCACGGATCTTAATTCATCGGCGCTGCCGATACCTCAGTTATTCGTGCGATTAACCATTAACTCACCGATCAACATCAATTTGCCTTAACTCAATTCCATGCCCAGTGTATTTGTAGTCGGCCTTTGTTTCAGTTTCTCCCGATTTCTTTGTTCTATGCGGCTCATATCTGCCCCCCGGGGCGAATATACTCTCACATAAGACAATGAACGAGGTGGGATAATGGAGCAAAACCATATTGAATTGATCGGCTGTCCGATCTGTGCGCCGGTGTATTCGCACAGCAACCACGGACGGCAGTTTTTTCGCTTTGAATTGGAGGTCATGCGGCTGTCCGGGGCGGTGGATCGGCTACCGGTTCTGGCCCCAAGGGAGCTTTTAGAGGCTTGCCCCATCACAGAGGGCGAGGGACTGTACATTTCCGGCCAGATCCGCTCCTTTAACAACCGCTGCGGCAGTGGGAGAAAGCTGATTATCTCCGTTTTGGCTGAGGAGCTCCTCCCCTCTGACAGCGCCCACGAAAATCGGGTCTGTCTCCGGGGCGTGATCTGCAAGGAGCCCATCTACCGCCGTACCCCTCTGGGTCGGGAGATCTGCGATATTATGCTGGCCGTAAACCGGGCTTATCATCGGGCGGATTATCTGCCCTGTATTCTATGGGGGCGCTGTGCTCAGGAGACGGCGGTGCTGCCTGTGGGCTCTGTGCTGCAGCTGGAGGGGCGGCTGCAGAGCCGGGACTACATCAAAATGCTGGACGGCACGCCGCAACAGCGCACCGCCTACGAGATCTCCGCCATTTCTGCCCGGCACGGCGAGAACGACGAATAAAAACCGGGGAGCCTCTTTTCTGAGGCTCCCCGGTTTTTCGCTTATTTCAGATGCATATAGAGAGAAAACTGCCCTTCTTCGGCCTGAAAATCGCAGTAACCGCCCACTTTTTCGCACAGTGCGGCGATGATGCGTGTGCCGTAGCCATGGCCCTCTTCCCGGCTCCGGGGGATTCCCTTCTCGTCAAACTCCAGAGCGCCCCCATAGGGATTTCGCACCATGACCATGAATTTCGGCTTGCTGATCACCTTGATTTCAATAAAACGCTCCGACTCCGGCAGCGCCATGCAGGCGTGGATGGCATTTTCCAGGGCATTGGCCAGAGCGGTGGCCAGCTCGCTTTCGTTTACCTCGAAGGTTTCGGGAAAGGCAAAGCCCATTTTCACAGGGATCTTCAGCAGCTCCGCCTTTTTGATATACACCGCCAGAGCCGCATCGATAATGGCGCTGCTGCAGTAGCGCACCACTCGGGTTTTGTTCAGAGAGAGCTCCTGCTCCGACAGCACCTTCTGCAGCTCCTCATATTGCTCGCTTTCCACCAGGCTGGCGATGACCTTCAGCTTGTGACGGAAATCGTGGCGCTCCCGTCGGAATACCTCGTTGGCCTCCCCCAGCTCATTGACACGTGCAAGCACCGCTGCCACCTGCACCTGCATAATGCTGCCCTGCTTCGCCTGCTCAAAGGCCAACTGCTGGCGGCGCAGGGTCAGAATGATATGGATATAAATCACCGGCATCAGAACAAACAGCAGCCCCAGAGCCGGTAGCTGCGCCGGTCGATTGACCACGCTGTCAGGGAAGGTCATGACCAATGTGATCACCACATAGAACAGCAGCCCGATGAGGGCGAAAATACCCCAGCCCCGTTTGACCCGCCGCTGCACATCCATATAGGTAGGACGGAGCTTGCGGTAGACCAGCAGCTCCAGGAGGGGATAGGCAATGAGCCGCACAACAAACATCACAAGATAGCTGTCCGGGCTCAGATAGTGGTTTAAAATGCTGGTAATATATACGATCTCCAGCACAACCGTATCCACCATGCAAAAGGTGAAGAAAAAGCGTCCGCCCCGATGCTTTGCCAGCAGCCAGAACACAATGCAGCTGGGCAGCGACAGGGTCACAAGCATCAAAGTGCCGTATTTTTCGAAGCCCAGCAGCGCAAAGAGCAGAAGATTGACCAGCATCAGGGGAACCATGGTAGCCAGGGCAATGAACAGGGTCTTCTTTTGAGAATAGCGTGACTCAAACAAAAACAGAAACAAAACCAGCGTGTGCGCCATAGACCAGAGAAGGGAGATATCTCGCAATATTACCATCTTCATCCCTCCTCAAACAGGTACTTTGACCAGATGCTGCGCAGCTTGCGGCAGTTTTTCTCTCCCAGGAAGCTGCGACAGGTACCGTCAAACACCACGGCTTCATTTTCAATTTCCGTGATGTGATCCAGATTGACCGTCATGCTCTGGCCGGACAGCACAAAGCGCCGATCAGCGGTCAGCTCCGCCACCGCCTCGGAAAAGGGAGTGCGTAGGCTCACAGAGGTGATGGTTCGGTCGCCTGCAAGATGATAGCAGATCGCCCGTCTGCTGACCTCGGCGTAGAGGATGCTGTCAAAGTTGAGTTTAACGCTGCGATCTTTTGTCTTGACCAGGAGGTACTTGTCCTTCTTCTCCGCAATGCTTGCCAGCGCCTCGTCCATGGCCTTGGAGAAGGCCTCTGTGGTAACGGGCTTGAGCAGATAATCAAAGGCCTTCACCCGGAAGGCATCCATAGAATACTCCTGGCTGGAGGTCAGATAGAGGATCTTGCCCTCATAGCCGGCGCTGCGCAGCCTTTCTCCCAGGGCGATTCCGTTGAGACCGGGCATGACCACGTCCAGAATGTAGATATCATAGCCGCCGATTTTTTCGGCCGCCTCCAGAAGATCCTCCGGATGGGAAAACAGCGCAAAACGAAGACTCCGTTCCGGGCGCTCCTTCCGGTATTCCTCTGCTGCCGCAGCGGCACGGGACAGGCAGCTCTGCTGGTCGTCACATATTGCGATCCGCATGGTCATTCCCCCCTTTTTACATTACTATAGCACAAATCAGGGAATTTGTCGATAAAAAGCCGCAGAAAGACCATCGGGCTTTTCTTTGTTATATTGTAAAATGTCAAACTTGATGTTTGAAAGGCTAAATCTGCGCAAAATCGGCTAAATTCACACAAAGCCCCTCAAGAGGATTTTTTTGTGCTATACTTTACAGTGGAAGAGGTTTGCGAGACTTTTTTCTATTTCTCCCGAAAGTGAGGCGAATCTATGGAACATCAAGACATCCGCATTGCGGACTACTCACAGGTTCGTGTGGCGATTTGTGGGGCTCTGCCTACGGCTCACAACCATCTGCTGCGCTGCGGTGTGGTTCAGATCGATCAATACCACGATGCCGCAGAGATCCCCCACAATGCGCTGTACCATCTGATTCTGGTATATGCCCCCCAGGGCGAGGGACTGCTGAACACCGTATGTACCCGAGGTGGATCGGAAAAAGCTGCCGTTCCCGTGCGGCTGTTAAACGAGCCTGCCTGCAACTCTGCCCTCATCGAGCTGAAATCCACCATTCGACGGATCCTGATACAGTTAGACAGCCCTGTCTGCTGAGAAGGGAAGGAGAGAAGAATTCTATGAAAAAAACCAGCATCTGCCTTGGCCTCTGTCTGTGTCTGCTGCTTTCTCTTTTGGCCTGCGGACAAGAACCTGCGCCGGAGGCACAGACCACTGCACCTTCTACACAATCACTTACACCCACAGCCGAAACAGAGCCGGTAGATATCCTTCAGGAGCTGGGGCTCAATGCCGAGAGTAAGGCCGCCAGCAGCTACACCGTGGAGGTGAATTCCGCTCTGTACTCTCTGCTGGACTTCTCCGACACCCGGGAGGCGGAATTTGCTACCCGTGGGCTGATCGATGCTCCTGAAACGCTGGAGCTGACCAACGAGGCAGGCCAGGTGATCTGGTCTCAGAAGGCATACAGCTTCCTGGAGGACTACGAAGAAGCCCCCGATACGGTGAACCCCAGCCTCTGGGAAAACACCAAAAACAATCACGCCTACGGCCTCTTTGAGGTCACAGAGGGGATCTATCAGGTCAGGGGCTATGACATGGCCAATCTGACCCTGATCGAGGGCGAGACCGGCTGGATCGTCTTTGACCCACTCATGAGCGTGGAATGTACCCGTGCCGCCATGGCGCTGGTGGAGAAAAATCTGGGGCAGCGCCCCATTGTTGCCGTGATCATCTCCCACTGCCACGTGGATCATTACGGCGGCATCCGTGGCATCCTGACGGAGGATGTTCTTGCGGACAGCAGCCTCTCTGTTGAGGCGCAGCTGAACAGCGGCAAGGTTCCCATCATCGTCCCTCAGGGCTTTACGGAGCACGCTGTCAGCGAGAATGTCTATGCCGGCAAGGCCATGGGCAGACGAGCCAACTACCAGTACGGCGTGCTGTTAGAGCCCGGTGAGGAGGGTAGACTGGCCATGGGCATCGGCATGGGACAGTCCACCGGCACGGTCTCCTTCCTGCCACCCACCTATGAGATCCGTGAGAGCGGTGAGATCATTACCATTGACGGCATCGAGCTGGAATTTCAGCTGACCCCCGGCACAGAGGCGCCGGCAGAGATGAACACCTGGCTGCCCGACTTCAAAGCCCTCTGGATGGCGGAGAACTGCACCGGCACCCTCCACAACCTCTACACCCTCCGTGGCGCACAGGTGCGTGACGGCGCCGATTGGGCCATGTACATTATGGAAGCGCTGGCGCTCTACGGCAGCGAGGCGGAAGTGGTTTTCCAGTCTCACAACTGGCCACACTGGGGAAATGAGATCATCAACGAGTACATGACGGACACCGCCGCTGTGTATAAATTCATCAACGACCAGACCCTGACCTACATCAATCAGGGCTACACTTCCGACGAGATCTCCAATATGATTCGGCTTCCTGAGGCGCTGGCGAAAAACTGGTACACCCGTCAGTACTACGGAACCGTCGCCCACAATTCCAAGGCGGTGTACCAGAAATACATGGGCTGGTACGATGCCAACCCCGTGCATCTGAACCCCCTGACCCCCTCAGAAAGCGCTGAAAAATGGGTGCAATACCTGGGGGACACCGACGAAGTCCTGCGCATGGCAAAGGAGGATTTTGACAGGGGCGAGTACCAATGGGTGGCGGAGATCACCAATGTGCTGGTCTATGCCGACCCGGAAAACACTGCCGCACGGCTCTTATGCGCCGATGCGCTGGAGCAGCTGGGCTATCAGGCGGAGTCCGGCCCCTGGCGCAACGCCTATCTCTCCGCAGCCCTGGAGCTGCGGCAGGGCAACCAATACCATGTAGCGGCCCAGGCGGCCTCCACCGGCGACATTGTAAAAAATATGTCTGCTACTATGATCTTTGACTACATGGCCATCCGCCTGAACAAGGCGGCTCTGGCAGAGCAGGAGTTCAAGGTCAATGTGATCCTGAACGGCGGCGCAGAGAGCTACACGCTGCACTTCATCAACGGCGTGCTGCTGTACAATGTGGGAGCGGCAGAGGATGCAAGCCTGACCATCCGCTGCCCCAAGAACGCCCTGTTCTATATCGTCCAGGGCAACGCCGAGGGTGTCAGCCAGGCCATGCTCCTGGAGGGCGACACCGCCCTGATGGAGCTGATCCTCAGCAATATGGACGAATTCCCCCTTGCAGGAAACGGGGATTTCAATATCATCGAGCCTTAACAAAGGAAAGGAGAGACCATAATGCGTACCATGACAAGACGAGTTCTAAGCCTTCTTCTGACGCTTTGCCTGCTGATTTCCGCCTTCCCCTACGTACAGGCAGGGCAGACAGAGAGCGCAACGGAGGAAGCACCGCAGCAGGTCATCACCGAAAATCAGACCTCTCTGGTCTACTCGGAAAATGACTTCTATTTCCAACTTGAAAGCGACACCCTCTACGAGGCAGGTGGCCGGCAGAAGCTGAGCCTGCTCCGTGGCGGTGACGTGTCCGCAGCCCAGAATGTCACTCTGCTGGTCTACGACAACAGCACCAACTACGGTAAGGACTATGTCCTTCGCTATGAGGGCGAGACCCTTGCAAAGCGGGAGGGCGCTATCAGCATCTACGATGCCTTCCGTGACGGCGGTCAGCTCACCGACAGCGTAGAGTTCGACATGAGCTATACCATCGGCCTGGAGGCTCTGGAGGGCGAGACCGTGGAAGCCGATGCCGCCGGCGCCTTCCGGCAGCTGGACGAGCTGAACGCCAAGGCCCTTGAACTGCCCATCACCTTCCCTGCCGGGGAGTCTGTGGTGGAGCTCACCATCGAACTGCTGGACGACAGCGAGGAGGAATACGAGGAAACCCTGATGCTGGCTGTATTGGATGCAGCAGGCAAGCTCTCCGAGACCGCCCAGCAGATGGTGCGCATCAGCGATAATGAGCCTGCGCCTCAGGTCTCCGTTGGCTTCGGCTGTGCCTATGAGATCGAGACCGATCCCTCCAGCGGCCTTGCGGAGCTGAGCTTCCGCCGTACCGGCAATCTGGCCACCTTCACCACTGCTCTCCTGCTTCGGGACGGGGAGGTTCTGGGCTATGTGGACTTCTCCCCCTATCAGGAGCTGCAGTATGTCTGGGCCATGCCCGGTACCTACACCCTTGCCTCCGACGGCGACTACACTGTCACCGGCGAGACCGTTACCGTAAAATACGTCCAGGGCTACGAGCCCCTTGCCGAGGGCGCTGATCCCATTCTGGATGCCATTCCCTCCACCTACGCCTCTCTGGGCGCTTCCCAGACCACTAAGGCATGGAGCATCCCCGACTGGTTCCCCACCTGGGCGAAAAATACAGGCACCACCGAGACGGACACCTACATTGCCTATAACGGCACCTCCGGCAGCAATGTTTTCAAAAAGGGTGGCACAGGCGGCACCGGTAATACAACCATGAATAAAGACGGCGGAAGAATGCACGATCTGAACACCTCCGGCACCGGAAGCCGTGTCTCTAAAAACTGGAGCAACGTTTCTACTTCCAAAACCGACTACGATATGACCGGCATCGAGTCCATCGAGACCACCGTCAAGGTTGAGGGCTTGGACTACGATAACCAGATTATCCTCACGCTGTATACCTTCGGTTCCTCAAATTCCCGTACGCAAGTCAATCAAACCGTCAAGAATAACAGCGGCGACAATACCGTCAATGTTTCCGTCTCTCTGAACGACAACTACCAGGGCAAGGTTCAGATCGGTGTGGAAAACTATGACTCTACCGGCACCGATGACGGCTGCCATATGCTGATTCCCGACGGATTCAAGGCCAACAAGCGCTCTTACCGCTTTGTGGTCACCAGCCCCGGCTATATCTACTACCGTGGCATCGGCGATGTTAAGGTCAATATCCAGAACTCCTCCAGCTCCATGCTCCTGAAGATGGGCGAGGATGTGCACGTTCCCATTGCCTACACCATCGAGGGCGGCCATCCTGTGAAGCTGGTGGGCTATAAGATCCGCAATATGTCCACCCAGGCTACCTCCGGCGTTTTCGCCCTGGCAGAGGGACAGAACAGCTTCATCTTCGACCAGGATTTCCTGAAGGCCTACGAGGCGACCTACTGCGCCGACACCCTCTATAACGGTGTCAGCTACAACACCTTTGAGATCATCCCTGTCTTTGAGAAGCTCAAAACCACGGTGGTGCTGGAGAACTCCTCCATGGGCACCCTGTCCATTCTGAACTACAGTGGCGAGCAGCTCTACGTGGGCGAGCAGATCGTTCTCTCCGGTTCTGCCTATGCCGATGTGAACTTTGTGGGTGTGTACTACAGAAAGTACAGAAACCTCTCCGGTGATATCTACGAGAGCGGCGAGGTTCACGCCCAGACCACCGGCGGCAATGTGACACTGACCCTGGGCGAATTCAACAGGATCGTCCTGCAGCCCGTATTTAAGTCCAACTCCAACCAGCTGACCCTGGCCTATGAGGAGTCCAACCCTGCCAATCGCCACGGCAAGCATGCCTTTGACAACGGCAAGACATCTATGATCGTGGTGAAGAAGACCGAGTACGCCAAGGGTGAGTTCTTCCCCCTGGTGGCTACCCCCGATGAGGGCTATGTGACCCGCTGGACCTCCAACGGCCGTACTTACTACGGCAACACCTTCTACTACCAGCTGGACGGCTACGCAGACAACAACACCGTTATGGTCGCCTTCATCCCCGAAACGGATCTGCAGATGGAGACCATCACCTTTAGCGGCACGGTCAACTACTATGACTGCGTGCTGCGTGACCTGACCTCCACCACCAAGCCCCTGTCGGAGGCCAACTACATCATTACCGCCGGTCAGGAGTACTCCGGCAAATCCGGCAGCGACGGCAGCTTCTCCATCCCTGATTTCAAGGCTGTCAAGGGCGGTACCTACTCCATGATGGTGATTCACGGGGAGTATTTCCGCTATCTGCAGTTCACTCCCATCCCTGCAGAGGGCTCTTCCCAGAATATGGAGCTGGTCTTCCCCCAGTTCGCAAACAACAGCTTCTACCCCGACCAGGTGCGCATCGCTCTGGGCACTGCAACCTCCAACGACAATGTGATCCAGGTTCGTGACACCGAGAGCGGCAGTATTACCGTCCGTGTGGTCTCTCAGGGTGAGGATTGCACGGTTCTGGGCGTCAAGCTCTACTTCGTCTCCACCCGTGCAGCGGACTATGGCGCAACCCTTGCCACCTACACCGCCTTCCAGAACGAAATGCTGACCGGGGAAAATGACAGCTCCATCTACACCTACTGGACGCTGGAGCTGGAAAACCCCGCCGAGCTGCCTGCCCAGTCCAGAATGTACATCGATGTCTCCGCTGAGAAATCGGTGGTGACCACGGACAGCCAGGGCAATCTGACCAGCCAGCTTCAGGAGTTCACCTCCGGCAAGGTCAATTCCGGCTATGAGTTCATCCAGGCTATTAACGACACCTCTATCGCCGTGCAGCAGAGCATCCCCGATCTCCCCGGTGCGCAGAACGGCTACAAGACCAATCTGGAAACCCTGGAGATCCCCTTCATCGGCAGTGCTGACTTCAGCTTTACCAGTACTTCCGGTGGCTTCTTCATCAACCGCTCCATTAACGGTACCACCTACCTGGTTTGCGGCTATACCGCCACTGCGGTTTACGGCCACGGCCCACTCTCCTCTAAAATCGACGGCGCCGTAAAGACCCAGGAATATCTGAATTCCCAGGCTTCCGAGGGCAGAACAACCACCGGCACTGCCGAGATGGAGAACATCCTCCTGGGTCAGGGCGGCGCCAACCAGGGCGGCGGCAACGGCGGCAACCAGCAGCCTGCAAAGAAGCCACCCTCTCCCTGGACCATTTCTCCCGCTTATCTGATCAAGATCGCCCTGACCCCCGGCGTGGACGAGAACGGCGAGGACAAGACCTTTATCACCGGCTATGAGCTGGCCTTCGGTCTGGATGTCTTCTTCCGCAAGAGCATTCCCTTCAGTGTTTACGGTGTGCCTTTCTACGTGGCATTTTCCGTTATGGTGGAGGCTTTGGTCCAGGCACAGATGCAGCTGCAGCCGGGTACCGCCGCCCCCGGTCAGGATATCTCCCTGATGCTCTATCAGATGTGCCACGACCCCGATCAGATGGATAGCGCTGTCAGGAGTGAGCAGTTCTTCTTCTCCGTGCCCCTTTTGTCCATGGGCTTGCGAGCCGGTATCGGCTACGACTGCTTCCTGGGTGTGTACATCGACGGTACCATCTCTGCGCCCATGATGTTCCAGCTGGACCCCAACTTTGACGTGGCCGGACAGATCGGCTTTACCCTGGCCATCGGCGCTGACCTGGTACTCTTTAATGCCAAGTATAACCTCCTCAGCCCCACCGCCAAGTACGGAAACGAAAACCTCCAGGACGATCTGAAGACCGTCCAGGCGCATATGAACATCACGCCTCCCGTCTTTGAACTCAACAGCGTAGACAACAGCGCTCCTGCCACCAAGACCCGTGTTCTTGCACAGGGCGAGGAGACACCGGAACTGGAGGAAGTGATTAACGAACTGTCCTTCAGCCTCATGGAGCGCCCCGAACAGGGTACCAATCTGCTCCGTGCCGGCAAAATCGACAGTGACGTGCTGGCAGAGGGTGTCTTCAAGAACACCCAAATCCACCTGTACAAACTGGAAAACGGCAATATTCTGGCCATGTTCCTCATAGACAACGGGGAAGAGGGCATGAACTACCTCTCCGCTGCCTATGCCATCAGCGCCGACAACGGCGAGACCTGGAGCGAGGTGCAGCTGATCAGCAATAATATCGGTCAGGCGGTCTCCTCCGTCCAGTTCAATATCAACATCTATGAGCTGCAGGATCGGTTGCTGGTCACCTGGTCCGAGGCTGACTTTGAAAAGGCGCTGTCCGGTGTGGATCTGAACAATCTCACTGCCGGTCAGATCGCCACCGCCATGAATGCCATGAACCTCCGTGGCCGCTTTATGGATGCCACCACCGGCGAAGTCATGGGCGATGCCTTCACCATTGCAGAGAACTCCACCGTGGCCTGCGCTGCCCTCAATGCGGTACAGAACGGAGATATGGTCTATGTCTATTACCAGCGCAACGTCTTCGACACCGACGAAGATGCCACCGTTGGCGATCTTCTGGCCACACAGCGTACCATTGCCCTGGCTGCAGCCAATGTAAATGCCCCTGAGACATGGACTTCCACCCCCGTCCGTGCGGAGAACGAGAACGGCCAGCAATACCGCATTGCGGACATCACCCCCTTCGTCCACGACGGCGTCATGGGCGAGATCATCGTGCTGGATCGTGACGGCCTGCTGGTCACCTACAACGAGGAGACCGGCCAATGGGACAACAGCAACGAGGACCGTCAGCTGTTCCTGCGCACCTACGACTTCGGCGAGGACGGCAAGCCGGTTCCCACCGCTCTGCTGCCCCTCACCGCTGCAGATGCCTGCGCTCAGGCACCTGAAGTGGTCAGCACCGAGGATTACCTCCATCTGTTCTGGAATCAGGACGGCGAGGTGGTCTACCTGACCGATTTTGTCGCCACCTATGAAGACCATCCGGACGTGCAGAGCAGTGCCATTGTCCTGCTCAACGAGGACGGCACCGTCACCCTGCCGGAGCAGGAGTCCACCGCCGGTCACTACATCACCGGCAGCGAGAGCTTTGAGATCGGCACCACCTTCACCGCCTCCATGGCCGACGACGGCAATGTGTTCCTGGCCTGGATCGCCGCCGATGACGAAAAGCAGGATCTGAACCCCGTGGACGAGGTCTACGGCGTGATCCTCAATACCGTGACCAATGGGGAGGCAATGATCCGCAGCGGTGACGAGGGTGGCAACGAGAATACCTATCAGCTCTGGGCTGTGGGTGCGCCCATTGCCCTGACCGACGAGGACAGCCTCATCGGTGCCATCGACAGCCTCTGCATGGAGAGCGGCAAGGAGAGCAAGTTCCTTCTGGCATTTACCAAGCTCAACGCAACAAAGCGCAGCGAGGTCACCTCTGCGGATCTGCTGGTGGTGCAGAGCGTGGACGCTCCCGATGTGGTTCTCAATGAGATCGAAGCGCCTGCCTATCCCCAGCCCGGCAGCGACATGAGCGTTCTGGTCACCTTCAGCAACAAGGGTCTGGAGCCTCTGCAGGGCGCTTCCCTCACCGTTTCCGGCGTGGGCGAGACCGTGACACAGAATTATGATGCAGCCCTCCTGCCCGGTGAGTCTGTTACGGTGGAGATTCTGGTAGCGGTTCCCGAGGACTTCAGCGCCGATGCTACTCTGAATATCACCGTGGCCGGCCTGGGCGAGCAGGCGGACTACAGTGATGCAGGTACCGCTGAGATCTACTACGGCGCCTACTTCATCCTCCGTGAGATGAGCCGTCTGGTCAGCGTACCCAACACCACCGATTGCCTGACTTATACCCGGGTCTACAACATCGGCAACTGCGCCGGCAGCCCCAAGCTGACCTTTGAGAACACCATTTTCGCCACCGACGAGTTCTACAAGACTTACACCTTCCAATCCGAGGCCGTGGTTGCACCCGGCGAATATCTGGATCTGGAGTACACCCTGGCCGACACCCTCATCAACACCCAGCGCACCGCCCAGCTGGTGGTGGCCTGCGGCGAAAATGCAGACCAGAGAATGGACTCCTTCATGCCTGCGCAGGATATTCTGGTAGAGGAACCCACCACTCCCGCCGACGAGATCTTCACCGATCTGGAAGGCCACTGGGCTGTGGACTACATCACCGAGATCTATGACGAGGGTCTGATGATCGGCACTGCCGAGACCACCTTCTCCCCCGATCAGGCCACCACCCGTGGCATGCTGGCCACCATCCTCTACCGTCTGGAGGGCGAGCCCGAATTTGACGGTAAATGTCCCTTCGCCGACGTACCTGCCGGTGTCTACTACGAAAAGCCCATCGCCTGGGCTGCCTCTCAGGGCATTCTGCAGGGCTACGGCGACGGCACCTTCGGTCCGGAGAATATCGTGACCAGAGAGCAGATGGTGACCATCTTCTACCGCTACGCCAAGAGCAAGGGCTATGACCTGTCCGCAACGGGTGACCTGAGCGGCTTTGCGGATCAGGCAAATATCAGTCCCTACGCATTGGATGCGGTGGCCTGGGCTGTGGGCTGCGGCCTGATCAACGGCACAGAACCCACCCTCCTGGAGCCTCTGGGCAGCACCACCCGAGCCCAAATCGCCGCAATCATCGTCCGCTTCCGGAATTATTTCCCGAAGGAATAAGGGAAATAGTACCTTAATAACCCAAAACGCCGTCCCTGCCAAAAAGCGGGGACGGCGCAGCTTTTCTTTGCCTTTGGTTGCGGTGGAAGAAGATGAATTTTTTGCGGAAAAAATAATAAAAATAATGCAAAAAATCCTTGACCTTATGGCTTTTATGTGATAGAATGACTCTACCTGTGAAAAAGAGGGTTTTATTTTTATGCCCTTTTTTCAACCTGTGGAGGCACCATGTAGTTTCGGTGCCGGACTAAATTTTTCATAGCCACAGGCATGCAGGGAGGCAAAATTTAAGGAGGTGCCGAAATGCGAGTAAAGATCACCCTCAGATGCAGCGAGTGCAAGCAGAGAAACTACAACACCATGAAGAACAAGAAGAATGACCCCGACCGCCTGGAAATGAAGAAGTATTGCAGATTCTGCAGAAAGCATACTGTTCATAACGAGACCAAGTAAGCGAAAGGAAGAAGACAAAATGGCAGATACTAACAAGAAGCCCAATTTCTTTGTCCGCACCGGTCGCAAGCTTTCCAAGTGGTTCCGTGAGATGAAGAGCGAGCTGAAGAAGGTCGTGTGGCCCAGCGGCAAGCAGCTGGTCAACAACACCCTCATCGTTCTGGCAGCTGTTATCGTTGTGGGAGCCGTTGTGTTCCTGTTCGACTGGCTGGCCAGCGGCGGCATCGGTCTGCTCTCTGAGCTCTTCCACTGATCGGTATGGCAGAAGCAGCAAAATGGTATGTCGTGCATACCTATTCCGGGTATGAAAATACCGTAAAAGCCACCATCGAAAAGACGGTGGAAACCAGACAGCTTCAGGATATTATCCACCTTGTTTCCATCCCCATGGAGACCGTGACGGAAATCACCGACAACGGCCCCAAGACTTACGAGCGTAAGGTTTTCCCCGGCTACGTGCTGGTGAAAATGGTGATGACCGACGAGGCTTGGTACATTATCAAGAATGTCCGTGGCGTCACAGGCTTTGTCACCTCCGGCAGCACGAAGCCCACTCCTCTGACCGAGGATGAGGTCTACCAGCTGGGTGTGGAAAAGCGGGAAATCGTTGTGGGCTACGACGTGGGCGATACCGTCACCATCGTCGACGGTCCTCTGAGCGGTTTCAACGGCACTGTCGAAGTGCTTGACATTGAGAAAAACAAAGTTCGCGTCATCGTTTCCATGTTCGGACGTGAGACACCTGTCGATCTTGAGCTCGACCAGGTGGAGGTAGTTTCCGAGTAAATCGGAGCAAACGTGGGAGGGGATTGATCCCCCGCCAAATATACGCATTTTGCGTATCACCACATTTATTATTGGAGGTGTGCTATCATGGCACAGAAAGTTACCGGTTATATTAAGCTTCAAATTCCTGCAGCCAAGGCGACTGCATCGCCCCCTGTAGGTCCCGCCCTCGGCCAGCACGGCGTCAACATCGCACAGTTCATCCGTGAGTTCAACGACCGCACCAAGGATCAGGCCGGCTTCAAGATCCCCGTCGTTATCACGGTTTATTCCGATCGCAGCTTCTCCTTCATTACCAAGACCCCCCCGACCCCGACCCTCATTCTGAAGGCCATCGGTGCCGATAAGGGTTCCGGCGCTCCCAACAAGGACAAGGTTGGCACCATCACCGCCGCCCAGGTTCGTGAGATCGCTGAGAAGAAGATGCCCGACCTCAACGCTTCCACCATCGAAGCCGCCATCAGCAACGTTGCAGGCACCTGCCGTTCTATGGGCATCACTGTTGTTGACTAATTATAATTGCTGACGAGGCACATTTGCCTCAATATGTGGGAGGATACATTCCGCATTACCACTTTAAGGAGGATATTACATTGTTTAGAGGTAAGAAATATAAAGATAGTGCGAAGCAGATCGACCGCTCCGTACAGTATGAAGTAAACGAAGCTCTTGACCTCGTGGTCAAGACCGCTCCCGCCAAGTTCGACGAGACCGTCGAGATCCACATCAAGCTGGGCGTTGACTCCCGTCACGCTGACCAGCAGGTTCGTGGCGCCATCGTTCTGCCCAACGGCACCGGCAAGACCCGCAAGGTTCTGGTTTTCGCCAAGGACGCCAAGGTAGAGGAGGCCAAGGCAGCCGGCGCTGACTATGTCGGCGGCATGGACATGGTGTAAAAGATCACCAAGGAAAACTGGTTCGACTTTGATGTCGTCGTCTCTTCCACCTACATGATGGTCATCGTTGGTCGTCTGGGTAAGGTTCTGGGCCCCAAGGGTCTGATGACCTCTAACAAGGCCGGCACTGTT
>JAFUPG010000078.1 GCA_017481325.1 Oscillospiraceae bacterium | reverse complement strand
TCTCTTGATGGACTTGCTTGCTGCTTTCTTTTTATACATAATGGCACCACCTTTACTGTGCCATTATATCATTTGAGATGTCCAATATTTCGGACTTATACAACATCTAGGTTCGTGCTGTTTTAAGCCGATAGCCTAAAGTTCTGTTTGACAGGCTAAATATTCAAAATCTGTGCCGGAGGCACACCTTCGTTTTTAGTTAATAGCTCTTAGGTATTAGTTTCCAAACAAACCGACAAAATCCCGGTTTTTGTTGGCGAAGCGTAGAACAGTTTAGGCTCAACCGGAGCCTCATCATTCACCAGTCGTCATTCATCAGGAAAAGGCTGCTCCGCTTTCGGCGGAACAGCCTTTTTGACTCTGTTTAGATGAGGTTCTCCTCGGTTTCGGCGTTGAACAGGTGCACCAGGGCGGGATCAAAGGTGAAACGAACGGCAGAGCCGCTGCGGGTCAGGTTCAGATCCAGGTTGGCAGTGGGGATCACCGCTACCACGTCCTTGTCGGCAATGCTCATATGCAGGTGCATCTCGCTGCCCATCATCTCGGAGACGTCGATCTTGGCGTTGAAGCCCTCGCCGGTAGCCAATCCCATGTTTACGGGACGGATGCCCAGAACGATGTTCATCTCGGGGGTGTTGGCGGCCTTCAGAGCGGCATTCTGCTTATCGGTGAGTTCCACGAACTTGCCCAGCAGCTCTACGCAGTAGGTGCCGCCCTTCTTCAGCAGCTTGGCATCGAAGAAGTTCATCTGCGGCGTGCCGATGAAGCCGGCTACGAAGAGATTCTTAGGATGGTTAAAGACCTCCTGGGGCGTGCCGATCTGCTGGATGAAGCCGTCACGCATAATGACGATGCGGTCGCCCAGGGTCATGGCCTCGGTCTGGTCGTGGGTAACATAGATAAAGGTGGTCTGAATGCGGTTACGGAGCTTGATGATCTCCGCACGCATCTGATTTCTCAGCTTGGCGTCCAGGTTGGACAGGGGCTCGTCCATCAGCAGAACCTTGGGGTTACGGACGATGGCACGGCCGATGGCAACACGCTGGCGCTGACCGCCGGACAGAGCCTTGGGCTTGCGATCCAGATACTCGGTAATGCCCAGGATCTCCGCAGCCTCGTTGACCTTTTCGTTGATCTCGGCCTTGGGCAGCTTCTTCAGCTTCAGGGAGAAGGCCATGTTCTCACGGACGGTCATGTGGGGGTACAGGGCGTAGTTCTGGAAGACCATGGCGATGTCACGATCCTTGGGAGCTACGTCGTTGACCAGACGGTCGTCGATGTAGAGCTCGCCGTCGGTGATCTCTTCCAGACCGGCCACCATACGAAGGGTGGTGGACTTGCCGCAGCCGGAGGGACCGACCAGAACGATGAATTCGCCGTCAGCGATGTCCAGATTGAACTCCTGAACCGCTACCACGCCCTCATCGGTGATCTGGAGATTTTCCTTCTTTTCGGGCGCATCCTTCTTCTTTTTCTTCTTTTTTTCGGTGTTGGGGTAGATCTTCTTGATGTTTTGCAGTCTGACAGTTGACATAGGCATTGACTTTGATACGGCAGCCACCGCTCGCCCCACCGGATGCTGTCAAGATCCGTGGGCATAGCCGTACCTCACGCAGGCATTGAAATTTCGCCTGACGCATTGCGACAGGTCTCCACACTGCCGCACCGCAAGTCCTGCGGTTGCTGTTTCCTCCTTCGTTTGGCGGTCGACATCTATTTTGTGGAGTAGATGCCCCTACCATAGTGACTATATCATATCACATTGTTAATGGATTTTCCAATAGCAGATATTACAGTTTTTTGATGTAAATTTTGTTGATTTCCACCAGAAACTACTGCTTCTGTCGATTGACAGAGCGCAGGGCATAGATTATAATAAGATTATGTCGAAAAAAGGACTATTTTTGTTATGATCATTTTGATGCTTCTGCTGGCACTGCTGACTGGGCTGTGTCTGCTTGCTGTGGGGCCCTTGCTGATGCAGGGGCGGCAGGAGGCCATGCTGTTCCTGCTGATCCTGGTCACCCAAATGGCGCCCCTCCGGGCGGTGGCGGGCTTTATCACCGTGCTGAAGAAAAAACGTCAGGTCAGTCTGACGGCGGTGCTGCTGCTCCTCTTTGAGACAGCGATCATGGCGCTTTTGGTGGTGCTGCCCGTGCTGTCACGGGAGGCGTTCCTGATATTCCTGCTGCTGTACCTCAGCTTTATTGTCACGGTCAAGGGCATTGACACCTTTCTCTATGCCAGAGCCCGGAGCTGGCCCTTCTTTGTGGCTTCGGTGGTGGCCACCGTTATGGGCGCTGAGCTGTTCCGGGTGATCCTGTTCAATGTGCAAAACGGCCGGGAAAAGGCGGTGTTTCTGGCCATCGGCGTTCTGCTGATGATCTTCGGCACGGGTCAGATCTGCGATTTTATGGCGCTTTTGATCAAGAACCGCAAGGTAAACAAGGTGCTCCGGAACATCCGGCTGGCGCTGCCTGACCTCACCGGCCTGCTGATCCCCCTTCGCACGGCGGAGCTGCTGCCGGAAGCCCCTCTTCGGGGCGAACGGGGGACGGTGGAGGTGATTTTTCAGGTCTCGCCCCACGGCATCTCTGTGGCAGGCCACTGCGAACTCTGCGTGGACGGCTGGACCTACACCTACGGCGCTTATGACCCTGCCCACCAGCATATTTTCAAAACCGTGGGACGGGGCATTCTGGTGAAAGCACCCCGGGACGAGTATCTGACCTATTGCATGGAGCATTTTCATAAAAAGGTCATCCGCTACCGCCTCAGCCTGGACCCGGAGCAGGAGGAGCTGCTCCGAGGAGAGATCGCCAAGCTGGATCGCTGTCTGGAGCCCTGGATGCCCCAGCTGTCACCCAAAGCCTATGCCTCCCGGCTGCAGCAGATCCCCGGAGTGCATTTTTACCGCATTGTCAGCGGCCGTTTTCGCCGCTATTTTATCCCCACCATCAACTGTGTCAGCCTGACGGACTCCCTCTTAGGAGAAACAGAGCTGGGACACGCCCATATTATGGGCATTAAGACCCCCGGCGCCTACATGGATCATCTGGAGCGCAGCTACCTGGCCGAAACCGGCCTGGTGCAGGATCGCCACGTCCTGACTCTGCCCCAGGAAGAGCCTACAAGCTCTGAGAATTAAGCAGAAAAATAACGGGGCTGTCTCCATGAGAGACAGCCCCGAATTTTATTGACAGGGAACAAGATTAATACATGCCGCCCATGCCACCGCCTGCGGCGGCAGCTGCTGCATCGGCAGCGGGATCGGGCTTGTCGGCCACCAGGGATTCGGTGGTCAGGACACAGGCGCAGATGGAAGCGGCGTTCTCCAGAGCGGTACGGGTGACCTTGGTGGGGTCTACGATGCCACCGGGGATCATGTCGCAGTAGGTGTCGGTGTAGGCATTGTAGCCGAAGCCAACCTTGCGGCTGTTCTTGATTCGCTCATAGACCACAGAGCCGTCCACACCGGCATTCTCAGCGATGCGGCGGATGGGAGCCTGCAGAGCCTTGGCGATGATGGCAGCGCCGGTCTTCTCGTCGCCGGAGAGCTTTGCAACCAGCTTCTCCACAGCGGGGATGGCATTGACATAGGCAGTGCCGCCGCCGGCCACGATGCCCTCTTCCACAGCGGCACGGGTCGCATTGAGGGCATCCTCTACACGGAGCTTCAGCTCCTTCATGGCGATCTCGGTGGGTGCGCCCACACGGATCACCGCCACGCCGCCGGACAGCTTTGCCAGGCGCTCCTGCAGCTTCTCACGGTCATAGTCGGAGGTGGTCACGGCCAGAGAGGCCTTGATCTCCTTGATGCGGCCTTCGATGGCAGCGGGATGGCCGCAGCCGTCCACGATGACGGTATTGTCCTTGTTGACCTTGATCTGACGGGCACGGCCCAGGTCAGACAGCTGCAGCTCCTGCAGGTTGATATTCAGCTCGGAGGCAGCGTAGGTGCCGCCGGTGAGGATGGCGATATCACGGAGCATCTCCTTGCGGCGGTCGCCAAAGCCGGGAGCCTTGACGCAGACGCAGTTGAAGCTGCCACGCAGACGGTTGACCAGCAGGGTGGACAGGGCATCGCCCTCCACATCCTCGGCGATGATGACCAGCTTCTGGCCGGCCTTGACGATCTGCTCCAGAATGGGCAGGATGTCCTGGATGGAGGAGATCTTCTTATCGGTGATGAGGATGAAGGGATCATCCACAACAGCTTCCATCTTGTCGGTATCGGTGACCATATAGGGGGAGATATAGCCACGGTCGAACTGCATGCCTTCCACCACATCCAGGCCGGTCTCGGCGGTCTTGGACTCCTCGATGGTGATGACACCGGCAGCGGTGACCTTCTCCATAGCCTCGGCAATCAGCTTGCCCACTTCCTCGTCGCCGGAGGAGACGGTGCCCACACGGGCGATATCCTCGCTGCCACGAACCTCTACGGAGTTGGCCTTGATGGTCTCCACAGCCACGTCAACGGCCTTCTGCATGCCCTTGCGCATGACCATGGGGTTGGCGCCGGCGCTGAGGTTCTTCAGACCCTCACAGACAATGGCCTGGGCCAGAACGGTGGCGGTGGTGGTGCCGTCGCCGGCCACGTCATTGGTCTTGGTGGCCACTTCACGGACCAGCTGTGCGCCCATGTTCTCAAAAGCGTCCTCCAGCTCCACTTCCTTGGCGATGGTAACGCCGTCGTTGGTGATCAGGGGAGCGCCGTACTTCTTGCCCAGCACAACGTTGCGACCCTTGGGACCCAGGGTGACCTTAACGGTATTGGCCAGCTGGTCAATGCCGGACTGCAGCTTCTTGCGAGCATCCTCGCCGTAAACGATCATTTTTGCCATAGTGAAATGCCTCCTGAATTATTCTACGATTGCCAGAATGTCGCTCTGGCGGACGATGGAGTACTCCTGATCGTCCAGCTTGACCTCGGTGCCTGCGTACTTTGCGATGACGACCTTGTCGCCCACCTTGACCACCATCTTCACCTCGTTGCCGTCTACCAGACCGCCGGGGCCAACAGCGATGACCTCAGAGATCACGGGCTTTTCCTTGGTGGCGGTGGAGAGGATGATGCCGGAAGCGGTGGTCTCCACGGCCTCCACGGGCTTCAGCAGGACACGGTCTGCCAGGGGTGTCAGTTTCATAGTAAATTCCTCCTGATATTCTGGGCGGCAAAACCGCCGTAAATTATGTTGCGATTTAGCACTCAAACGCTCTGAGTGCTAACAAGTATATAATACCCAATTTTTCAATAAAGTCAAGAAAAATTTGTAAACTTTCTGCAACAATTGCAAAAATAACAAGCCCCAAAGACCGTGGAGAGGGCATTGGCTTGTCACAATGCCGCAGCAGGCACTTCCGACCACTGCCGAGGGGGATGGCGAATGATGGTGGTGTCGGCTCCGCCGACGGGAATTGAAATAAAGTCAAATAGATGTTTATCGGTGAGCTAATGGCTAGTAGCTAAGAACTAATGGCTAAGGACTAATAGCTAATAACTGAGGTATCGGCTTCGCCGATGGGATTTGAAATTGAGTCAAATAGATGTTTATCGAACTGTTTGCTTTTGCCCAAATCCACCTTTTCAATAGAAGTACAGGCTACCGAAAAGCCATGTCATTGCGAGGAGGCATTTATGCCGACGTGGCAATCTCCTCTATAAATGTTCCGAATATATGGGAATT
>JAFUPG010000077.1 GCA_017481325.1 Oscillospiraceae bacterium | reverse complement strand
TATGCGCTTCAAGTATTCTTGCTGTTCTTCGCTCAGGTAGATTTCTTTACTCATATGGTATCACCACATCCCTTTCTCAAGATGATTCTATTATACCATATAGTTCTTCAAAAGTAAAGTATTAGTATTAACAGAGTACTACGGCTTCTAACGATGGCGTAGCAGGTTTCGGTGCACCCATTGGTTGCGCCCTACGGAGGCGATCGATCGTACGGCAAACAGTTCTAGAAACATCTATTCACCTTTTGTTCCATTCTCGTGGGTGGAGTCATTTTTCTTCCCCATTGACCGTGCAGCATACTTTGTTCTCGCAACATAAAAGAAGCCGCCCTGTTTCTTGGGCAGCTTCTTCAGATTCTGGATTCTTCGGAGAGGATTCGGCGGAGGGATTTTTCGGAGTAGCCGTATTTGGCGGCCAATTGACGTAAATTGCTGCCGTTATACTCCCGGATGATGCAGCGGCGGACACCTTCGGGGCTGAGCAGGCGCATGGGATAGCTGATCTGCTGACCTCGGAAATATCCATAAAAGGCAACCGCAGTTTCAATTCCCAGAGACTCCCCGATCTCCCGGTAGACATCGTTCAGCATCTCAGGCTCTTTTTTTATGAGCTTCAGCAGATCTTCGGACAATTCAACAGCCTCTCGCATTGGGACAGTTCCCCTTTCCTCTTCGCTGCCTTTATCATAGCAGCGCAGCAGGACAGATGGCTGTCCGGTTAAAAAGATTTACAGGCTGTAGATTTGCGCCATGCGCCGGATTTCCTTTTTCATCTCCTCCACAAATTCCTCCGGGGAGGTCACTTTGACCCAGCTGCCCTGGCTCAGGAGCCACATTTTTATACCGTTGCCGTAGGTTTCGGCCTCGATGAGATAGAGGGGTTTTCCCTCGGCTGTGGTGCTGCGGTCGATGATTTTTGCAGTGGGCAGCTTATCCAGCACCGCCTGGACCGAGGGGCCGGTAAATTCAAAGCGGATGGTACGCAGAGGCCCGGGCCACATAAAGAGGCTTCGGCGGCGAAGCAGACCCTCGTCAAAGTGATGGGTATCCTCGGCGGTGAAGTTTTTGCGGTGAACGGTAAGCTGACGGATGCGGTCGATGCGGAAATAATAGGGCTTCTCCGTCTTGCCCTCGGTCATGAAGGCGATGAGATAAAAATAGTAGTCCGTAAACATGACAGAGGCCGGTCGCAGACAGTGAGTGACCCACTTGCGATCCATGCGGTAGTAGTCGATGGAGATCTCCTGCCGCTGCTCGATGCAGCCCACCAGTTGCCAGAGGTAGTCCTGCACGCTCTCGCAATCGTGGCGCACCTCGGGGTAGTGATAGAGCTCCTTGCGGATCAGCTGCTCCAACCTGCCCCTGTCCTCCGGGGTTGTGAAGCCTTTGAGTTTCTCCGTCAGGCGCAGCAGATCCTCCCTGGAGAAAGCCCGGGCGCCGATCATCACCTCTACCAGGGCAAACAGCTCCTTATTGGAGAGGAACTCATCCATAAACAGACGGTAGCACTTATCCCCATAGGAATAGCGCAGCTCCGTATAGCCCACCAGTTCCCGATGATCCGCCAGGAAAGCCTTCAGATCATTGATGCTGCGGGTAACGGATTTGGTTGACACGTCATATTCATCTGCCAGCTTTTGCACCGAGAGATCCTCTCCCCGCAATCCACGGAAAAAGATCTCCAGTACACGGGTTTGTCTGCTGTTCTCCATGGCAGTTCCTCCCGAATTTTGTCTTGAGGTCGGACAGACGCCTGTCCTATCCACCATTATAGCACAATTATTATCAAACGCAATACGGAACTTTTTTACGCAAGCAACGTCTATAAAGTATCATTCCAAAGGAGGAATTTTCCATGAAAAAGATTCTTGCGGTCTGCCTTGCGGCTCTTTTGTGTCTGCAGCTTTTCGGCTGCGGAACGGCTGCGCCGGAGGCCGAAGTCGTTGTGGGCGCAGGCACACAAAACCTGATGGCCAAGATCGTGCCGGCGGCGGTGGAGCCCATGGTTCCGGATCAGGTCTACGAAGCAGCCGCTGCGAATTTTGCGCTGGAGCTTCTGAAGGAGAGTTATGCGGAAGAGGGCGTGATGCTCTCACCCTACAGCCTGTATCTTCTCATGGCTATGGTGGCAAACGGCGCCGATCGGGAGACCTTGCAGCAAATGGAGCAGGTAATGGGCTTGCCCAACGCTGCGCTGAACCGCTATCTTTACAGCTTGCAGCAGGATGAACGGCAGGAGCTGCTGCTTGCCAATTCCATCTGGTTTCAGAATTCGCTGGAGGTCAAGCAGAGCTTCCTGCAGACCAACGGGGATTATTTCGGTGCGGAGATTTTCGGCACTGACTTTAACGAGCAGACTGTGACCGAGATCAACGCCTGGGTGGCTGAGCATACCAAAGACAGGATCACAGAGCTTGTAAAGGAATTGGACCCCAACGATTGCATGGTGCTGCTCAATGCCCTGTGCTTTGACGGGCAGTGGGCAACGGCCTTTGAGGCGGAGAACAGCTTTGACGGCAGCTTTACCGCCTTTGACGGCACGGCGCAGGCCGCCCGGATGATGCAGGGTTCTGCGGAAAAGTATATCCGAAGCGACCATGCCGCAGGCTTTGTGAAGGAATACGAGAACGGCTACAGCTTTCTGGCGCTGCTGCCGGAGGAGGGGCTTGCTATGGAGGAGTTCCTTTCCGGACTCAGTGGGGCAGCCTTTACAGAGCTTTGGCGCAACGCAATGCCCAGAGAAACCGCTGTGACGATGCCGCAGCTTCGTCTGCAAAGTGATTTCTCCGCCAAAGAGGCGCTGGAGGCTCTGGGCATGACGGATTTGTTCGGGGAACGGGCCGATTTGGGGCGGGTCAGCAATGCACCCCTGTATGTGTCTGAGGTGATGCACAGCTGCAGCCTGGAAATCGACGAGAGCGGCACTAAAGCCGCTGCCGCCTCCTCCGCCGAGATCACCTATAAGGGAGTGCCCATGAGCATCATGCTGGACAGGCCCTTTGTTATGGCGATCCTGGACAATGAAACGGGAACGATCCTGTTTTTGGGCGTGGTGGCCTCTGTGGAGTAAAAATGCTGTGTTAATGGAAATTTTATATTAGGAACTAATAACGAACGACGAATAGTGAATAACTGAGGAATCGGCAGCGCAGCTGTCAGCGACGAAGGAGCGCTACAGATGCGGCGTACCCCTTGCGGGTGCTCCAACCATGGAATTTGAAATTGAGTCAAATTGATATTTATCGAACTGTTTTCTTTCCGTCCAAAGCCTCGTTGTCGATAGAGGTACAGGCTACCGAAAAGCCATGTCATTGCGAGGAGGGCGTAAGCCTGACGTGGCAATCTGTTCTCTAAATGTTTCAAATATGTGGGAATTTGGTGCAAAACGGAGGTTTTAAGAATACAGATTGCCACGTCGCTACGCTCCTCGCAATGACATTGCGTAATATGAAACCTTGCTCATAGCCAAAAAATCCTCCTAATACGGGAGACTTCGGCAGTGGAAAACAGTTCGACAAATTTCTGTTTGACGGAACAAATATTCCAAATCCGTGCCGAAGGCACACCTCAGTTTTTAGTCCTTAGCTCTTAGTTATTCGTTCGCATTAAGGTGCTGCGGCAAATTTCCCTTTACGTAGGTCGGCAGGATCGTTCTTTTGGGTAAAAAGCAGGGCTTTGCCCTGCTTTTTGCTGTGTGGCGAAAAAATAACACTTGTATTTATTGGGAAAATATCATATGATATAATGACAACACTTTTGGAGGAAATTTCTGTGAAAAAACTGAGTGTATGTATTTTGTTCGGCGGCATCTCCCCGGAGCATGAGGTATCTCTGCGCTCCGCAGAGTCCGTTTTGAACAATTTGGATCAGGATAAATACAATATTTTCCCTGTGGGCATCACCAAGAAGGGCGAATGGATCCTCTTTGGCGGCAGCGACTACCATATGCTCCCCGCCGGAACCTGGATGACGCACGAGGAGAACCGTCCCGCTGCCATCTCCCCTGTTCGTGGTCAGGGTCTTTTGATCTTTGAGGGCGACTGCGTGGTGCAGCAGCAGATCGATGTGGTCTTCCCCGTACTCCACGGCGAAAACGGCGAGGACGGCTCTGTACAGGGTCTGATGCAGCTGGCCGGTCTGCCCTGTGTGGGTCCCCGTGTAGCTGCCTCCGCCGCCTGCATGGACAAGACCATGACCAAGCTGGTAGCTGACCACGCCGGTATCCGTCAGGCTGATTGGCAGCTTGTTACCGCTCACGCTCTGAGGTGCAATCCCGAGAGCGTTCTGGACCGCGTGGAGCAGCGTTTCTCCTACCCCGTCTTCATTAAGCCTGCCGGCACCGGCTCCTCTGTGGGCGTCGCCAAGGCCAAAAACCGGGAGGCACTGCTGGCTGCCCTTCAGGTAGCTGCCAAGTACGACAGCAAGGTGCTGGTGGAGGAATTCATCAACGGCGCCGAGGTTGAGGTGGCTGTGCTGGGTAACGACTCCCCCGCTGCCTCTATCTGCGGCGAGATCGACTCCGGCACGGAGTTCTACGACTATGATGCCAAGTATATCTCCGACTGCGCCCAGCTCTATATCCCCGCACGGATCGACGAGGATCGTGCCGAGGAGGTTCGGGAGGCTGCCATCCGGGTGTACCGTGCCATGGGCTGCCGTGGGCTGTCCCGGGTCGATTTCTTTGTCACCTACGACAAGGGCGAGGTTGTTTTCAACGAGATCAACACTCTGCCCGGTTTTACCTCTATTTCGATGTATCCCAAACTCTTTGCCGCCAGCGGCATCCCCTACAGCCAGCTGCTGGATGAGCTTCTGAGCCTTGCCATGGAAGACTGATATGGAAAAGCCCGTACTTTTGACCATTTCCTCCGTCCAGCAGTTTGAGCAGGAAGAGCCGGAGACCACCCAATTGGTCACCACCGGCGTCATGCAGTTTCCGGACGGTGCCATTGAACTGAGCTATGCGGAAACGGAGCTCACCGGTCTTGTGGGCACCCGGACGATATTTCGGGTGGAGAAGGATCGGGTGGTGCTGAGCCGCAGCGGCGCCGTGGAATCCAGGATGACCTTTATCCCCGGACAGGAGGATTTTTCCCTCTACGACATGGGCTTTGGCGCCCTGATGATCAACCTCCGCACGGAGAAAATCTGCTGCGATCTGACCGAGGAGGGCGGTACACTGACCGTATCCTACACCATTGTCATCGAGGAGGAGGCCACCGGTTTCATTACCTATGAAATCCGTGTGCAGTCCTTATAAAAAGGAGAGAAAATATGCTGTTTGGCAGAAAAAAAGCCTTTCACCAGAGTCCCGGCGATGCGTGGATCCGTCAATGGCAGAGCATTGTTCCTCCGGAAAACCGAAATGTCCCTATTACACTGGATGGCCGCACGGAAATCGCCTATGTGCAGATCAATCAGTTCGTGATGATGATCCAGGACGGCTTGCTGATGGAGGCTGCATTCTTTGATGTATGCAAGTTCTTCCAGAAGGCCGGGTACCATGTGATCTGGCTGATGCGCTGCTCCCAGGACATTCACAACGGCTATTTGAAAGCTTTGCGCAGCAAGGGTTCCCGAAAAAAATGGCGCTGGAAAAGCCCCACTACCAATTTTGGCCGCTGGACCACGGATAATTTCGAGGCCAGCATCCTGCTGCAATGGCAGGAATACGAGGGGGATGACCCCCTTGCCTGTGAGGAGCGGATCCTGCAGCGTGTGGTCTGGGCGGAGAGCGATGACGACACCCGTATGATCCCCGGTCGAACGGAATTTCAGACCACCGACCGTCCCGGCACGGCAGCAGAGCTGCTGAAATGGCTCCGGGGCGCAGGCTTAAACAGCTTATAATAATGTCTGCTGAATAAGTCGCTGCAGCGACTTGTTCTGTGAAACATGCAAGGGCTTTTGCGTTGTTCCGTACGCATTATAAAAGCAATGAGCGATCTGCAAAAATGCAGATCGCTCGATTTTCTTATTTGCCCAAAAGGCGCTTGATGCGGAAGATCCAGCGGATGCTGCCGTAGCGCTTTTTCAGGAGCAGCTTGTAGATCAGCTGCTTGTTGCTGTCCAGCAGAGGCAGGTAGGGATTTTCCCGGAAATCCGGGAAATGCTCCTCCATATAGCTGCGGAAGCGGCCGATCAGTTCGTGCTTCTTATCGATCAGCAGCACACGGACTGTGGCAGCCAGCAGAATATGCTGCACCGCCTGGAAAGCGAGCTCCGCCCTATGGGGCTGAAGCAGATCACGCTCTTCATACCAGGACAGGATGTCGTCATAGGCATAGAGGATCTCGACATTGCGGCCGCTGTTTTTGTTGTTCATGGCGCTGCCCTCACGCTGAATATAGCGGTAGTAGGGCTTGGGGAGACGGTAGGCCGTCCGGCTCACCGCCAGGATCTTGGTCACCACACGAATGTCCTCGTACCAGACCTTTGTGGCAAAGTCAATGCCGTTTTCCGTAAACAGGGTCTTCTTATAGGCACGGTTCCAGGGCGCCATGACGCCGAAATACAGCTTGGGATGCTCCTTGACCCGGATCACCTGCTCCGTGGGCACATCCTCATGGAGCTGGCCGGTCTCTTTTTCGTCCTTGATCACCCTTGCGCCGTAGAGGATCAGATCCACGGGATTTTGCTCGATCACCGAGGCAAGGTCGGAGAGCAGATCCTCCGAAATAGAATCGTCGCTGTCCAAAAACAGGATATATTCGCCCTTGGACAGACGGATGCCGTGGTTTCTGGCAGCGCCGGCACCGCCGTTGGGCTGGTGCACCGCAAGGATCTTCTCGGGATATTTGGCGGCATATTCATCGCAGATCCTGCCGCAATTATCCGGAGAACCGTCGTCAATGAGCAGCAGCTCGAAATCCTGATGTTTCTGAGCGAGCACCGACTCGATGCATTTGGGCAGATACTCCTCCACCTTGTAAACCGGCACGATCAGGCTGAATTTCGGCATGGTATCAACTCCTTTGTCTCTATTATACTAGAAAGGCGCAGGCTTTGCAATCAGTAATTTCGCAGTACCGGCTGGAGCTGTTGGCCGCAAAGTGCCGCCGCTACCGTTTCGGGCAGAAGTTCCATATGGGCCACCATGCTGCAGGGCTTATTTTGCCAATCATCCTGCCCAAAGGGGACGAAATAATAATTTTTCCGTACCAGAAGCTTGCCGATATTCTCCGCCGAGGCCCCAAGGGCATCGTTGGTAGACACAGCCAGCACCACCGGACGGCCGTTGCGCAGATGGGCTTTGCAGGCGAAGGTCACCGTACTGTCCGCAATGCCGCCGGCCAGCTTGCCCAGGGTGTTGCCCGTACAGGGGGCGATCACCAGCAGATCCAGAAGCTTTTTGGGGCCCAGGGGCTCCACCTGGGGCAAGCTGCTCAGAGGCGCTCTGCCGCAAAGGGCCGTGACCTCTTCCAGAAACATCGCCGCCTTGCCAAAGCGGCTGTCCGTATGGAGGGTATTTTCCGAAAAAATGGGAATTACGTCGTAGTCCTGCATCAAACGCTCCAGCTGCTTCAACACCGGGCGCAAGGTACAGAATGAGCCACAAAGGGCAAATCCAAGGGTCTTTTTCAAGGTGCATCCTCCCCTTCACAGAATGAAAGGATGCTTTTGGCATAGAGAATACCGGCGGTTTTGGGGGCATAACGTCCGGGAAGTCCCGGCGCAGAAAGGCTTTGCAGCCCCAGCGCCTTGCAGGTTTCCTGTGAAAAGCCGCCGGGTGCAGAGGCCAGCTCTATGAGCAGGCAATCCCGGGAGATCTGCGCCAGCTGAGAAGCGCTTAAGATCTCCTGAGGCACGGTATTGAAGATCGCAGCATAATGAGAAAGCCCCCTGCCATAAACTCCCGTCTCCTCGCTGTCCAAGCCCCAGGCTGCTGCCATGGCACGGTCTGCGGAACTCCGTGCGCAGATGCACAGCTTCGCTCCCAGTGCGGAGAGCTTCCGAGCCAGAAGCTTCCCGATCCTGCCGAAACCGATCACCAGGCAGTTTGCCCCCTCCAAAGAGATGGGCAAATGCTCCATTGCAAGCGCTACTGCGCCCTCGGCGGTGAGAGCCGCATTGGCCGTGGTCAGAGGCTCAGAGCCGTAGAGTTCACAGCAGCAAGCGCCCCGTTCTCCAAAGGCGGCCTCCCAGGGCTGCAAAAGCCCTCCGAAAACCCGACTTCCCTCTCCCAGGCAAGGCAAAACCTCCCTTAAGGGAATGGCCGATGCCCCACGGATCAGTTCCCCACGAAAAGAAGGAAACGGCAGGATCAGCGTCCTGATCCTTTTGGGCAAGGGCTGTTCCTCCTCCCCGGGAACACCGCAGCAGTGCAGCTGCATTCCCCGCTGCCGCAGGTACTCTGCCGCCCAGAAACTGCGCCGGTCACCGCCCACCAGGGTGATCTCATTGTCCATATTTTTCACATCCTTTCTGTACAGAATATGCTTTTTTTCGGAAAGGGTGAAAAGGCAGTTGCCAAGGGCGCAGATTTCCGCTATAATAGAACTATACACAGACAGAGAGGTGCAACATGGAGCCTAAAGGTTTTATCCACGATATGTTGGATGTAAAGCTGCTGATCCTCTACGTAATGGCCAGGGTGGTCTATCCCGTGGATCTGCAGAAATTATACGAGTTAGCTTACCAGGACGACCGCTTCAGTTATTTTGACCTGGCACAAGCCGTTCCCCAGATGGTGGCCTCCGGGCATTTGGAGGAAACCGAGGGTGGCCGCTATGTGATCACCCAGAAGGGTCGTGAGGCCGGCGAGGTCACGGAGGATGCCGTTGCCTATGCCGTGGCCCAGCGAGCCCAGGCCGCTGTGGAACGCTTTAACCGGGAGGTTCGCCGCAGCAGCTATGTTAAAACCGAGGTCAGCAAACGGGAGAGCGGAGATTTTTCCGTCCGGCTCAGCCTGACCGACGAGGTCAGCGAGCTGCTGAACATGGAGCTCATGGCCCCCAACCAAAAGCAGGCCATGCGCCTGGCCAATGCCTTTTCCCAGAAAGCCGAGGTCATTTACCGCATAATTATGGACAAGCTTTTGATAAACGAAGCGGATGATGCTTGATTATTTCCAAAAGTATGGTATAATAAAAGCAGAAAAGCTTGAGTTTTGTTGGCTATGACCGCCGAGTACGGCGTGAATAGATCGCATTCCCCTAAAACATGAAAGGAGCGACTACCTATGAAATTCCAATTTACCGAGAAAAAAGTCAGCCTGCCCTCCAATGTCCATGCGTATGCCGAAAAGAAGGTAATGAAGCTGGAACGCTTTTTCCGTGAGGATGCGGAGGCACTTGTCGCCTTTTCTGTAGAAAAGGACCGTAATAAAGTAGAAATTACGGTTCACGCCGCAAGCACCTATTTCCGTGCCAGCGAGGCAACCTCGGATATGTTCGCATCCATCGATGCAGCGGTCTCCACCATTGAGCGCCAGATCCGCAAGAACAAGACCCGTCTTGCCCGTCGTCTCCGTCAGGATGCTTTCGTCCGCTCTGCCGAGGTCACCTCTTTCGCCCCCGAGGTTGAAGAGGACAAGGCCTTTGAGATCGTCCGTGTCAAGGAATTCCCCATGAAGCCCATGACCCGTGAGGAAGCGATCCTTCAGATGAACCTGCTGGAGCACAATTTCTTCGCCTTTAAGGATGAGGAAAACAACCAGGCCTTTGCGGTGGTCTACAAGAGAAATGACGGCGGCTACGGCCTGATCGAAAATATCGAATAACGCACATGACAGAAGCGGAGCCCATTTGGGCTCCGCTTTTTCCGTTCATGAGAACGGAGCGTTTTCTGAGAATTGTTTCCTCAAAACGCTTTCTTCTGCTGCATACCGTTCGGAAGGCCTTCCTTCAGCAAAAGCGCCGTGGGTCAAAAGCCCACGGCGCTTGCTGCATTGTTTTAGATTATTTGGTCAGGCTGTCGAAGTAGATCTTGGCGCTGTCGCCGTAGTAGATGCAGTTTCTGACCAGAGCGGACAGGGCGGCATCGGAGGAGCCGATGTTGCTCTTTGCATAGGCTTCGATGCTGTAGCCCACGTTCTGGGAGGCAACCTGGTCGCCCACATATGCTACGAAGTAGTACATATCACGCATGTTGGCGGAATTGACACCGGTGAAGGTGACCTGGAGTCTGCCATCGTCCAGTTCGGTGAACTCGGTGAGGGTATCAACGACTTCGCCGGCCTCGTTGAGGACCTTGACAGAGGTGATGTCTTCCTTGCTGTAGCCGGAG
>JAFUPG010000076.1 GCA_017481325.1 Oscillospiraceae bacterium | reverse complement strand
TCGATAATGCGGTATACCACCCGATCCAGGAAGTAGCGGTCGTGGGAGATTGTCAGCACCGTTCCCTTGAATTTCAGAATATAGTCCTCCAGCCACTCCACGCTCTTTAAGTCCAGGTGGTTGGTGGGCTCATCCAGGAGAAGAATATCCGTCTTCTCCAGCAGAAGTCTGCCTAAGTTCACACGGGTCTTCTCGCCGCCGGAGAGGCGGTCAAACTCCTGCTGCCGCATGGCAGTGGGGATGCCCAGGCCGTTGCAGATCTTGTCCATCTGGGTGTCCTGCTCGTAGCCGCCCTGGGTCAGGTAGCTGTTGCTCAGGCGGTCATATTCGTCCAGCCATGCCTTGGGGGCGCTGGCGGTGAGCTTCAGGGCCAGCTGCTCCATCTTTCGGCGGATGGCCTCCAGAGGGGCGAAGGCGGTCTTCAGCACGTCCTCCACGGTATAGCCCCTGGGATAATGGGGGATCTGGGAGATGAGCCCCAGCTTCTTGCCCGAGGCCAGGACGATCTCGCCCTCGTCGGGGAAGATTTCACCGGTCAGAAGCCGGAAAAGAGTGGTCTTACCGCAGCCGTTGCGACCCATAATGCCCACGCACTCGCCCTCGTGGATGTCAAAGCTCATGCCGTCCAGCAGCACCGAGCCCACCTCAAAGGACTTGACCAGATCTCTTACTGATATATCAACCATAGTTTTCTCCGTATCGTTTCAAAAATTCCTCACGGCTCAGCATCAGGTTCAGCGCCTGCAAAAAGGCGTTGGCACCCAGATGCTCCGGCAAAAGCAGCTCCTGTTGCAGGGCTTTGCGCTTCGTACTGCTGTCCTTACCGCCGGAAAGGCCGGTGAGAAACAAATCTGTCTTGGTAATAGGATCCCGTTTTTCCCCCTGCTCCGACCAGACGGCCCCTGCATTGCGCAGGGCGGCACAGAGGGTCTCGGGGTCCATGCCCTCTACACCTAACTTTCCCTCCTTGCCCGGCTGCGCCTTGCGCTTCTCCTTGCCGGGAACATCGGGAATATAGGCATGATACACATTCTCTTTGGGGAGGGCGCTTTTGAGATAGTTGCGGATCACAAAGCCTGCCCCATCGGAGTCCGTCAGGATGATCAAACCTCTCTGCTGCGCCACCCGCCGCAGGAATGCCAGCAGCTTCTTATCCTTCATAATGCCGAAGCCACGGGTCTCGAAAATGGGCGCATCCACGATCTGGGAGAGGGTGTTCTTGTCATAGCGCCCCTCTACCACAATTGCCTGCTCCAGGTGGATCATTTTCTTGCCTCCTGTGCCAGCTGCAGGATCAGCATCTGGGCTAAGGTCTCGCCGGTATCGTAGGAGGTTTTGATCCGGTAGTCGGTCTCGGCGCAGAGCCGCACCGCCTCACGGCAGAATTCCTCGGAGAAGCGTCTGGCCTGGGTCAGGATCTTGCCCGCCGCAAAGGGGGCAATGCCGCAGACGGAGGCCAGCTCCTGAGCGCCCCTGCCCTGGGCCTGCAGCGCCTTGGCGGCATAGAGCCTTCGCATCTGGGCGCCGATGGCTGCCACAATGGGAATGGGGTCCTCCTGCATTTTAATAAGGGTGTTCATCTTTAATAGCGCCTGGTCGAAGGTCTGCTGTCCCAGGGCATCGGTAATCTGGAACACCACCGCATCCAAGGTGGGCTCCACCACCGCATCAATATCCCCACGGACGATCTGCTCCGCACCGGAGAAGGCGCAGATCTTGCTGATTTCCCCGTGGAGACGGGTCATGGACAGGCCGCTGAGAGAGAGCAGATAGTTGCACAGCTCGGGAGAGATGCTCTTGCCGCTCTCGTGAAAATGACGGGCGATCCAGGGGCGCAGATCCGTCTCGGACTGGTAGGCGAACTCCACCAGCACCGCCTTATCCTGCAGCAGCTTCCACAGCTTCTGCTTCCGCTTATCGGGCTTGAAGTCCAGGTAATCCAGCACCAGGCAGCAGTAGTCCGGCAGATCCGACAGGGCGGCCATAAGCTGCTCCTGCTCCTCCTCAGCAAAGAGATCCACATCCTCCAATAGGATCAGGCTCCGCTCTGCCATCATGGGCAGAGTCTCCAGGGCATCGTAGAAAGCAGAGAAGGAGTAGGTCTCGGCGGTGAGGCGGTGGAAATTAAAATCCGCAGTGAACTCGTCGGTGAGAATCTGCTTTTTTACACGCTCCAGATAGTAGCGGCGCAGATAATCCTCTTCACCGTAGAAAATATAGAACCAGCTGGGATTTTTCTGTTTCAGATCATTTTTTAGTTGTAAAAACCCGGAATTTCCGGTGGTTTCCTTTTTTGCCATAGGATATTACCTCGCAATGGTGATCTCTCCATGGAGATCTGTGCGGTAGATCTCTGCGCCGACGGCGGCCACTCGATCCAGAACCTCCTGGGTGGGATGGCCGTAAGAGTTGCGACCGACACTGATGAGCACCGTCTCCGGCCGTACAGCGGCCAGAAACTCGGCACAGGTGGAATAACGGGAGCCGTGATGCCCCGCAATGAGCACCTCCACATCCGGGAAGCTGTAGATTCTCAGCAGTTCCGCCTCAGCCTTGGAATCCATGTCGCCTGTAATCAGTATATCATAATCTTCGTAAGACATCAATGCGGCAATGGAGGCATTTTTTACATCCTCCCCGGGCGGATACAGGGTGATCAACGCCGGTTCCAGAGAAATAGTGGTCACATCCCGGACAAAGAGAACGTTTACGCCCTGTTCCGCAGCTTCCTGCAGGATGGCCTGACGGTCGGGGCTCTCGTGATCCGTATCGGGCAGGAGAAGGCAGTTGACCCTTACCCGATCCATCAGCTGCAGCACACCGCAGCTGTGGTCAGAGTCGTAGTGGGTGAGCACCAGATAGTCCACCTGGTACTCTCCTTCCATCAGGAGCTTGCGAGCCAGCTGTTCACCGCCCTCCTCTTCCATATCGCCGCCGCAATCCACCACCACGGTCATGCCCTGGCTTTGGTAGACCGTACACTGTCCCTGTCCCACGTCCATGGCGGTAAAGCGGAAATCCCAAAGGTCAATGGACGAGGCCACCAGGCACAGCAGCAGACTGAGGGTAAAACAGCATACAAATACACGTTTTTTGCAGCTTTTTCGCAGCAAAAGGAACATCGCAAAGAGCACATACGCAAACACCAGCCATGCCACCACATAGGGACTGTTGGTGTAGATCGTTCCGTAGGGCACGTCGGCAAAAAGTCCTGCCGCCCATTGTACCAGACGGATGGGCCAGGCCAAAAGCCAGCCTGCTCCGCTGCCCAGAGGCGTGAAAACAAAGCCAAGGATGGCCGTGACAAAGCAGCAGCTGAAAATAAAACTGATGAGCCACAGAAGCAGCAGGTTGGTCAGAGGTGAGATCAGGCAGACAATACCGAAATGATAAGCCACGAAAGGAGCGGTGGACACCGTAGCGCCCAGCGAGGTTGACAGCGCCGCCGCAGCGGTGCGACCCAAGCGGCTGAGCAGCGTTTTTTCCTTCTGATCCCCGTGGAACAGGCGCAGCAGCCCACGCCGGAAATAGGGAGCAAAGACAAAAATACCCACCATAGCGCCAAAGGAAAGCTGCAGGCTGACATTGGCAATGGCCCAGGGATTCATCAGCAGATTCACCCAGAGGGCGAAACTCAAGGAGGTCAGAGAGTCATTCTCCCGGCGAAACAGGGGTGCCAGCAGCAGAAGGCTGTTCATGATCACCGCACGGTTGACCGAGGGGGTAAAGCCCAGCATGGCCGCAAAAAAGGTCATTACTACAATGCAAATTGCCGCTGCAAGACCACGCCTGCCCCGGAAAAAGAACATAACAAGGCTGATCAGCAGAGAGATATGCATACCCGACACGGCTACCACATGGGAAAGTCCGCTGAGAGACAGGTCGTTCTTCTGACCATAACTCAGTTCACTGCGGTCGCCGGTGAGCAGCGCCAGGGCAAAGCCCTGGGCATCGTCCGGGAAGATATCCCGCACCTTCTGCCGAAGCAGCTGGGAAGCATAGGCCGGCCAGAGAGAGATGGGCAGCTTTTCTGCTTTTTCAATTTCCATTTCGCTCAGCTGGCTTCCCATGAGGGAGATGTCCCGGGATTGGTAGTAGAGGTTTCCCTCCTGGGAAGTGCCTCGGGAGACGTCGTAGACCTTTGCCGTCAGCTGCAGTCGATCGCCAAGAGCGATCTCCTCCGGCTGACAGTCCAGATACAGCAGGATTCTTCCGCCATCCTGCTCTGCGATGACACGGCAGCCGTAATCCGTAGGCTCCGGCTCGGCAATAACGGTACAGGACAGGGCAGTTTGGTTGCCCACATAGCTGCGAAGAGGCAGGATCTGCCGGTACTCATAGCCCCAGGTCCACAGCAGGCCAAAGGCCAGACCAAGCGCAGCAATACGGCAGCGTTTCCGGGCTTTTTCGTACTTCTCCATGCCTTTTCTCGGAAAGAAGGACAAAAGAATACCGCCCACCAGAAGCAAAGCGCCCAAAATCAGGGCTGCTGTCGGTGGGAGCAGCCACACATAGACCGCCGCTGCCACCGCAAAGGCCACGCAAAAAATCGCCAATTTACGCATATACTGTTCCCACCTTTCTGAAAAATGGGGTGGACAGATGCCCACCCCATCTAAAAATCAATTAAAAGAGCCTAAGGTCTTGCCGCCCAGGACATGGAAGTGCAGATGATGGACGGTCTGACCGGCATCGGCACCGCAGTTGGTCACCACACGGAAGCCGTCAGAGAAGCCCATGACGGAAGTCAGCTTGCGGATCACGCCGAAGATATGGCCGATCAGCGCTTCCTGCTCCTCATAGATCTTGTTGGCACCGGTGAGATGCTCCTTGGGGATCACCAGGAAATGCTGGGGCGCCATGGGGGCGATGTCATAAAAGGCCAGGCACAGTTCGTCCTCGTAGATCTTCCTGGAAGGGATCTCCCCTGCGACGATCTTACAGAAAATGCAATCACTCATGTCATTTCTCCTTACTTGGCGTTGGCTTCCACGAAGTTATCGGCCAGAGCCAGAGCGTCGTCCAGCTTGGTGGCATCCTTGCCGCCGCCCATGGCGGAATCGGGCTTGCCGCCGCCGCTGCCGCCGCAGGCTGCGCAGACTTCCTTCACCAGCAGGCCTGCCTTCAGGCCACGGGCCACAGCATCCTTGCCGCAAACCGCCAGGATGGATATCTTCTCACCCTGCTTGCCGGCCAGAACGGCTACCAGATCGGGGGCCTTATCTCTCAGCTGGTCGCCCATCTTGCGCAGATCAGGCACAGCCATATTATCCATGACGCAGGTCAGCACACGCAGACCCTTTACATTGCGGGCAGAGAAGAGCACACGGTCTACCTCGCCGCTGGTGAGCTTGTCCTTCATCTTCTCCAGATTCTGCTTCAGCTCCTTGACCTCCTGCATGAGGCTGTGGGCACGCACCAGCAGATCCTTGGGGGTGGTCTTCAGTTCCTCGGCAGCATTGAGGATCACACGGTTGAAGCTCTCCATCTGCTTGAGGACGTTCTTGCCGGTATAAGCCTCGATACGGCGGACACCGGAGGCAACAGAGGCCTCGGACATAATGCGGAAGGGGCCGACCTTGGCGGTATTATCCAGGTGGGTGCCGCCGCAGAACTCCATGGAGTCCTCGCCCATCTTGACCACACGGACGGTATCGCCGTACTTCTCGCCGAAGAGAGCGGTAGCACCCAGCTTCTTGGCCTCTTCTACAGGAAGAACCAGAGTTTCCACCCTTTCGCCCTTGAGGATCATATCCATGATCTCGCTGCTCACAGCGGCCAGCTCCTCGGCGGTAACGGCGGAGAAATGGGTAAAGTCAAAGCGCAGGTGGTCGGGCTCTACCAGAGAGCCGGCCTGATGGCAGTGCTCGCCCAGCACACGGGTCAGAGCGGTCTGCAGCAGGTGGGTGGCGGTATGGGCACGGCAGATGGCCTTGCGGCGCTCCGGGTCGATGGAAACGTGGCACTTGTCGCCCAGCTTGATGACGCCGGACTTCACCACGCCGTAGTGCATATATTTGCCGCCCTTGTTCTTCTGGACATCATTGACCTCGAAGATGCCCTCGGCAGTCTCGATGGTGCCGTGGTCGGCGATCTGGCCGCCCATCTCGGCATACATGGTGGTCTGGTTCAGCACCAAAATGGCCTCGGCACCCTGGCCGATCTCCTCCCGATGCTCCTCTTCGGAGACGATGGCAAGGACGGTGGCATCGGTCTCGGTGGCATCGTAGCCCACGAACTCGGTCTCGGGGATCTCCTGGCCGAAGTCAATGCCTGCCCAGCCCAGGTCGCCCAGAGCCTTGCGAGCCTCACGGGCACGGATCTTCTGCTCCTGCATATACTTCTTGAAGCCCTCCAGATCCACTTCCATGCCCTCTTCCTTGGCCATCTCGATGGTCAGGTCGATGGGGAAGCCGTAGGTATCATAGAGCTTGAAGGCATCGGCGCCGGAGAAGGTGGTCTCATCCTGTTCCTTGTGTGCTGCCAGCATCTCGCTGTAGATCTTCATGCCGCCGTCGATGGTCTTGGCGAAGTTCTCCTCCTCCACACGCACCACACGGATGATATAATCCGCACGCTCACGGAGGTCGGAATAGTGGCCCTCATTCTCCCGGATGACCGTGGGAACCACGTCGCAGAGGAAGGGCTTGTTGACACCCAGAAGCTTGCCGTGACGGGCAGCTCGGCGGAGCAGACGGCGCAGCACATAGCCACGACCCTCGTTGGAGGGCAGAACGCCGTCGCAGATCATAAAGGTAGAGGCACGGATATGGTCGGTGATCACACGGAGGGACACGTCCTTCTCACGGCTCATGCCATAGGAAGCGCCGGTGATCTCAGTGACCTTATTGGTGATGTTCATGACCGTATCCACATCGAAGAGGCTGGGAACATCCTGGCAGGCTACGGCCAGACGCTCCAGACCCATGCCGGTGTCGATGTTCTTCTGTGCCAGGTCGGAGTAGTTGCCCTGGCCGTCGTTGTCGAACTGGCTGAAGACGTTGTTCCAGACCTCCATATAGCGGTCGCAGTCGCAGCCTACGGTGCAATCGGGCTTGCCGCAGCCGTACTTCTCTCCACGGTCATAGTAGACCTCGGAGCAGGGGCCGCAGGGGCCGGAGCCGTGCTCCCAGAAGTTATCGGCCTTGCCGAAGCGGTAGATGCGGCTGGGATCGATGCCGATCTCCTTGTGCCAGATCTCGAAGGCCTCATCATCATGCTCATAGACAGAGGGGAAAAGACGATCCTCTTCCAGACCGCAGACCTTGGTCAAAAACTCCCAGCACCAGGCAATGGCTTCGTGCTTGAAATAGTCACCGAAGGAGAAGTTGCCCAGCATCTCAAAATAGGTGCCGTGACGGGCGGTGTGGCCGATGTTGTCGATATCGCCGGTACGGATGCACTTCTGGCAGGTGCAGACACGGCGGCGGGGAGGCACGACCTCGCCCTTGAAATAGGGCTTCATGGGAGCCATGCCGGAGTTGATCAGCAGCAGGGATGCGTCATTCTGGGGAATGAGAGAGAAACTGGGAAGGCGCAGATGTCCCTTCTCCTCGAAGTAGGACAGGAACATCTCTCTGAGTTCGTTTACGCCGTACTTTTTCGTTGCCATGGATAATCCTCCAATAAAAAAATATACCCCACCCACACAATAGGGGCGAGGTTTGATCGCGGTACCACCCTAATTTACCGCCAGAGGCGGCATCTTAGCCATCTTGTAACGGAGATGAACCGTCCTGCTCCTCGCAGGCTGCTCGGAAGTGGCTGTCTGTACGTCTGGGCTGCGAGGCTCACACCCTCCCCCGCTCGCTGAAGCTCTCGGCACAGATCGGCTTCCTCAACGCAATTTTAGCGTGGATATTTTAGCAAGTTTTCCGTACTTTGTCAACCGTTTTGCCACAATTATTTGGCGAAAAAGCGGCAAAAGGCCGCCGGAATCGCCGCACAGCGGCACAAATTGGGAATCCTTGCGAATTTACGGAAAAACAGCACCGAAACAACGACCGGCGGATCAGGAAATCCTGATTCACCGGTCGGTTCCTCTTTTTGAAATTGGCGTTCACTTGGGCAGGATGACCCGGAAGGTACTTCCCTTCCCCTCCTCGCTCTCTACCTCGATAATACCGTCGCAGAGCTGGACAATGTGCTTAACCAGGGGTAAGCCCAGGCCGTTTCCGCTGCTGTTATGGGAGGGATCTGCCTGGTAGAATTTATCGAAGATCCGTTCCCGAACCTCCCGGCTCATACCGCAGCCCTCGTCGGTGACGGTAAACACCACGCACTCCGTCTGCTCCAGCAGGCGCAGACGGATGCAGCCGCCGGGTTTGCTGGCAGCAATGGCATTGGAAAGCAGATTGGACCAGACATGGGGCAGCAGGCTCTCGCAACTGCAAATGCGCACCGCATCCAGTTGCGCATCGATGCGCAGCTCCTTGGCATCCCACTCCCGCTCCAGAAACACCACTGCCTGGCGGATCTGTGCATCAGGGCTGAACTCCGCAAAGCTGTCTGCCAGGGCTTTGTTCTCCAGCTTGGTCAAGGTCAGGACATTGCCTACCAGGGTGGTCATGCGCTGGGTGTTGAAGAGGATTTTCTCCAGATACTCATTCTTCTCTTCCTCACTGAGGCCGGGGTCCTGCAGCAGCATGGCATAGCCCTCAATGGCACCCAGAGGGGTTTTGAACTCATGGGACACATTGGCAACAAAATCGTTGCTGAGAGTTGCCGTTCCCTTCAACTGGCGAAGCATGGAATTAAAATTGCGGAAGGTGGTTTGAACCTCCTCCAGCTTGCTGGGGTCACTGACCGTAATATCAAAATTTCCCTTTGCCACCTCTTTCGAAGCCTGGGAGAGCTTGACCATAGGTGCCAGAACACGCTGGCCGATGAAATAGCTCATCAGTGCGCCCATCACCGCCGCCACCACAAAAATCGCAGCAAGGGTGGTCAGGCTCAGCGCCGGAGAGGCATCCATCTGGTCGAGAACAAACAGCGCCGCAGCCACCAGTGCCGCAGAACAGAGCACCATAATGCAGATGATGGTATAGTAATAGGTGCGCATTCTCAGAGAAAGCTTGGGTTTCATTGTTTTTTCACCGCCTTATAGCCCACGCCCCGGACGGTCACGATCTCGAAATCCCCGGAATCACGGAAACGATCCCGGAGACGGTTGATGTGGACATCCACCGTACGTGGCTCTGTCTGGGTATCGTAACCCCAAATATCATCCATCAGCTGCTGTCGGGTAAAGATCTGCCCTGGGGAGGAGATCAGCTTGTACAGCAGCTGAAATTCCTTTTGGGGCAGGAAAACCTCTTCACTGCCCCGTTTGACACTGAGGGAGTCATAGACCAGCGTGCTGCCGCCAATCTGCAGCTGCCGCTGCGCCACCAGCTGCGCTCTGCGCAGCAGAGCATGAACCCGAAGCACCAACTCGTTGACATTGATGGGCTTGACCATATAATCATCCGCCCCGGAGAGAAAACCGTGCTGCATATCCTGAAAGCTGTCCTTGGCTGTGATCATCAGCACGGGGATCTGATTATTGCTGTCCCGCAGTGCCTGCACCAGACCGTAGCCGTCCAGGCGTGGCATCATAATATCCGAGACCACAAGATCCACATATTCCTTTTCCATAAGCTCCAGGGCATCCTGGCCGTCAGTGGCGGGGATTGCCGTAAACCCGTTGCGGCTCAGCACCCGGCAAAACAGATGCCGCAGCTGCTCATCATCCTCCGCTACCAGTATTCGGAACATTTCCACACCTCCTTTTGTCACTGTGAGTATATCACAGATTCCCGGCTTTGTAAAAGAAAACATTTTGGAAAATTCACACCGCAGTTTATCTTCAGTTGATAATCGCAGCTTATAATCGGGACAATGAATTGGTTATACTCCAGCTAAGGAGGCGTATGCACTATGAGTGAAAAAGAACAGCAGCAAATCCGGCACGACCAGTACACCGATACGGATCGCATCTTCACCTTGCCCAACATACTCAGTATGCTGCGGCTGCTGATGATCCCCTTTATCGTCTGGCTGGCAGAAGCCCAGGAATACTGGTGGGCCTTTGGTATGCTGCTACTGTCCGGCGCTACAGACGTGATCGACGGCTGGATCGCCAGAACCTTCCATCTGATCTCCAATTTCGGCAAGGCCATCGACCCCATTGCAGACAAGCTGACCCAGATCGCCGTCATGCTCTGCCTGCTGGACGTGAAATACTGGTGGGTGGTCGGTGTTCTGGTGTTTAAGGAGATCACCATCGGCATTTTGACCCTAACCGCTATGCGCAAAACCCACAGTGTCTACTCTGCCGGCTGGTACGGCAAGCTCTGCACCGTGGTCATCTACCTTTCCATGTTTATCCTGATTCTCTGGAAAGAGCCTGCACCCCTTTTCGTCCTCATTGACTCCATCGTGATCGCCGCTCTGGTGGCGCTGTCCTTTGTGAAGTACTTTATTTACTTCACCGGCATCTTACGGGAGGCACGTAAGCACGATACGTGGGACGCAAAATGAGGCGGCGCTTTCGGGATTTCTGGCTGGATCGAAAGGAGCGCATCGGTAATCGCCTTCGCAACGGCCCCGGCAAGCGCATTTTCCGCTGCCCCGCCTGCAGACATCTGCAGTCAGTCCCTGTGGGACATGGCCAGAGCAAGGTCATCTGCCGCCGCTGCGGCGAGATCTTTTTGAGAAGAACATAAAAAACGAGCTGCTTTCAAAAGAAAGCGGCTCTTTTTTAGCAAACCGTAGTCATAAAGGCTCTGCGCAAAATCCGAAAACATCGTAGCCGCAGGCAGAGGTTTATCGGCGAGACTAAGGACAAATAACTAAGAGCTAATAACCGCCGATGGAATTTGAAATTAAGTTAAATAGATGTTTTTCGAACTGTTCTCCGCACTTCGATAGACTCCGTAGGGGCAGGATACATCCTGCCCGTGGTACCATGATTATCAGACGCACCCTCGTCGAACCTCGTAGGGGCGCACCTCCGTGTGCGCCCGATGCGCAGCCGTCAAATAGTGCTATTCATCGATACTACGGTACAAACTTACCACTTTGCTCCGCTGCGCGGGGCGTTCCTTTCTTGCTTCGCCAAGAAAGGAACCAAAGTCCGCCAAAAAAGGCGACTTGGGGGAGGCGCTCAGATTGTGCTGTGGTAACACCTCTACATTTCGACACTACCCCCGACAGCCCAAATTCGCCCTCCCCCAAGACCCCCTCAGCACAAGGCATAAGTTCGACCAACCAAATTGAAAATTTGGGGTCTCACTTACTCCGCTGCGCGAAACTGTTACATGATACAAACCGTTTTCTCAACAGTTCGATAAACATCTATTTGACGGTGATGCCAACAGCAACCCCCTGTGTCCCCCTTCAAAGGGGGAGATCATTGATCGATGGTGCAGGCAAACAGACCGATATACATCTATTTGACGGTAGTGTCAAAGGAGAACGGATTGCCACACCATGAAGCGTTTTGTCAAGTGCTTTTTCTGATTTATTGATGATTTACAGGATTATTTCAGATGATTTACAGGATTATTTCAAAAAGGTATTGACCTCCAAGAGCACTTGTGGTATCCTTTATAAGGGTTATTTTATCCAACACCTCTGAGGCCAACACCTCTGAGGACAATTCTGCCTCGGAGGATGAATCAAAAGTCTTTGAATCAAGTCGATCCTCCTTCCGAGAGCAATTTTAAGGAGGTTTGTTATGTTTATCAAACAACGCATCATCTGTCTGCTGCTTTCTGCTTTGCTGATTGTCAGCTTGGCAGCCTGCAATGGCAACGATTCCGGAAGCAACAGCACCACCCCGCCCGCAAGCAGCACCGGTGATAATCAGCAATCCGGCATTGAATCGGGCAACGAAAACGACAACACCTCGCAGGGCGGCAATAACGCCGAGGAAGCAAAACTCACCGGAAAACTCAACCTCATCGACCTTGACGACAGGGATCCGTCCGTCCTTCGCGGCGTGGCCATCAAAGGTGTAAACGTCGGCAGCTACGACGGCATCAACGGAAAAGAGTCCTCTCTGACCGACGTCCGCTGCATTTTTGAACTGGGTGAATGGGTCGAATTCTATCCGGATACCGATGCGACGTACGGTCTGCGCGTCTGGATCCTGAAGCACCGCGACGATCAGGAGTATTATAACACAGCCGAATTCTCCGATCTCGATCCGAACTTTGCAAGCTACTGCGATTTGCGTTATCCCGAGGATGAAGAAAACCCGGACGAGTGGTACTGGGGCAGCTTCTACCTGAATGAGGAAGAATGTGAACCCGGCTACTACGATTTCGTTTTCACCTACGAGGGAAAAGCGATTGCCACCCTACTGACCCGCTTCTATAAATGGGGCGAGCTTTCTTCTTTGTCTGATGACGAACTTGAAGACTTAATCGAAAGCGAGCGCGCTGACTCAGGAGAAAGCGCCAATGTTAACGGTAATGGCAATGACAACGATATCTCCGGCGGCGGAGAAATCCCCGAAAATGTCTTTTATGCTTTTCAGGATGCGGTAGGCAGCGACGGTGATACCTGGCCAACCGAGGAGATGTGGGCATCCATTGGACTGCCGGCTCTTGATTACGCAGAGTCCGGAGAGAATGTCCTTCTGATGATCACGAATGACAGCTTGTCCGTGACCGGCTACGCGGACAACGAGACCCTCGCCGACACTTTGAATGGTCTCGCCGCCATGCTTGCTGATGCGGGGCTTGCCGTTGACAGTGTAAATACTTTGACCGGCGGAGAGCAGCAGGTCGCTGATTATGAGTATAACGGAATTCCGCTGCAGATTCGGATAGGCAGCAACGCTACCGCACAGATCAATATTTTTGTGTCGGTGATTCAATAGTGAGCCACTCTGATTTCTTTCAGCCGGATCAACTCATGAGGTAGTGTCATGTTTGAAGAACGGTTCATTCAGCTTGTAGAAGAAAACGGCGGCTTTGAGTATTATCAGGCATACCGGAATGACGTGGATCATATTCTCGGCGGTAAGGGTGATACCTATTGGTATGTCATTATGAAAAAAGGCAAGGTCACCGAGTCCTATATCGGTAAACTTGACAACGGCGTGTGGGAGGACGTTTGCATCAAGGGCAGCGGCGCCGGTAAAAAGACGAAAACCATGCCCTCAGGCAGTACGATTAAGCGAATCGCCGAAAAAGCGTATCTCTGTCAGAATGAAACCTGGGTCACGCGGCGAACACCGAAACCGATTGAGGATGCACATCCGCGTTACCATTATGTGTACGGCTTCGGCGACAAGGGGCTCGATATCTCTGTGCAGTACGGCGTGACGATCGCTTATTCAGATATAAGGGATTTGGATGCGGGCTTTCATTTGAGATACCTTTATACTGGAAACGATGTTGATCTTCCGTAATCATTCAGAAAACACGAACAGCGGGGTAAGTTGCTATCCCGCTGTTCTTT
>JAFUPG010000007.1 GCA_017481325.1 Oscillospiraceae bacterium | reverse complement strand
CTCTTGATGGACTTGCTTGCTGCTTTCTTTTTATACATAATGGCACCACCTTTACTGTGCCATTATATCATTTGAGATGTCCAATATTTCGGACTTATACAACATCTAGGTTCGTGCTGTTTTAAGCCGATAGCCTAAACTTGAATTTGACGAGGTTTTAGTAATGGGAAACGAAAATACAAATTGGGGGCAAAGTGTTACAGGCGTAGTCATTAAAGACGATAAAGTATTGCTTGCACGTCATACATACGGCGATGGTAGAGGAATGCTAATCATTCCCGGCGGTTATGTTAATATTGGTGAAACACCACAGGAAGCATTAGTGCGTGAATATATGGAAGAAACGCAAATTGAAGTTAAGCCGAAGGACATTATCGGCATTAGATTCAATATGCACGATTGGTATATTATTTTTAGCGCCGAATATGTATCAGGAGATGCACGCTCTGATAGTGATGAAAACAGTGAAGTTTTATGGATAGATGTTAACGATGCATTATCAAGAAATGATGTTCCGGAACTTACTAAAATTCTGATTAAAAGCGCAATTACAAAAGATCGTGGGTTAATCTATAAGGATTATCAAGGCAACACAAAATATGCTCCTTATTCACTGTATTGTGTATAACCTACAGATATCAACATATCGAAAAAAACACCCCACCCCGATGTACTTCGGAGTGGGGTGCATTCCATTCTAACAGCTTTGACACTATTCACTCTAAATATCATAGTTCAACTTACCCATACGGAATTAGCTCTCAATGAGTTGGTTGACCGCTCTGATCGCATCTACCGCATGGCGGCTCCAATGATGTCTGAAATCAAATCGCCATTGCCATAGTGCCGACTCTTCCTTCCCCTGAGCATATAGAAGGCATCCCGTCATCAGATCATTCCGAATATCAGAAATATCATCAGATAGCATTCCGAGGACAGGCTCTTCATTTCGATAGGCATCCCATACTTCCCAGTAATTATCCAGCGCACCGAAATTGGTTTGGATTCTTTCGTTTACTCTGACTACGGCCTCATCCGATTCTGTCTCAACGCTCTGAAGTTGGAGCCCCAGAGAATAAATCGTAATGAGCTGAAGCTGGATTTCTTCATAGTCAATCGGAAGTTCCGCACACAGAGCGGCAATTTCCCTACAGAAAGATAATGCTGCAAGATAGAAGCTTCGTGCATCTATTTTATTGCATTCCATTTACGGCCCCTCCCGTCCTGTGCAATAAATTTCGGAACTTGAAAATCAAGTTAATATGCTTCTATGCAAGGAACTGTCAAGAAAAGGATACCGCATAATCACAAAAAAATCAAGTGAAATGATATATTACTGCCGCAATATGATATACGGCTTCGCCGTGTGATATACTTGCTTCGCAAGCATGATATCATATCCGTTCCTTCATGTGCCGAAGGCATATATCATCCACGGAAAGTGGATATCATATCCGGAGGATATATCACCCGTGACCCAAGGAACGGATATCATTGAAAAAACCTCTTTTGTCATTCGACAAAAGAGGTTTTTCCTGGTACGCCGGAAGGGACTCGAACCCCCGACCTACTGGTTCGTAGCCAGTCACTCTATCCAACTGAGCTACCGGCGCATACCACGCTCAAGCGCTTGTATATAGTATCACAAAGTTTCCGAAAATGCAAGTACTTTTTTAAAAATATTTAAAAAAGTTTTTACTTGGCGGAAAGCTCTACTGCGTGGCGGAGGATGCTGAAGGGAGGCACCTGCTTGGGCAGCTGCATGGTGAAGACCATCTGGGGATTGCGGGGCTCGGTGAGCTCGGCTCCTTCGGCATCCTGCATGGTGGGCACTTCAAAGGCGAAGGGGCGCAGGTCGGGCCCGACGATCTCCAGGGTGTCCCCTGTGCGGAATTTATTGCGCAGGGAGAGGGTGGCAAGGCCGTTCTCGTCGCAAGCGGTGACAATGGCGCAGACCTGCCAATCCCGGATATAACGGGAGTTCTCGTAATACTGGCCGGGCTGGCCGTAGTAGAAGCCGGTGGCATAGTGGCGGTGGGAGACGTGCTCCACCTCGTCCCGCCAGATGGGGTCGATGGGTCTGCCTGCAGCCACATCGTCCAGCACATGGCGGTAAGCGCCTGTGACAATGGCGGCATAGTAGGCGGATTTGGCTCTGCCCTCGATCTTCAGGCAGTCCACACCGGCATCCATCAGATCGTCCAGGTGGTCGATCATGCACATGTCACGGGAGTTCATAATGTATGTACCCTTCTCGTCCTCGAAGACCGGGAAATACTCCCCGGGGCGCTTCTCCTCCATGAGGGCATACTCATAGCGGCAGGGTTGAGCGCAGGCGCCACGGTTGCTGTCTCTGCCCGTCATATAGTTGGACAGCAGGCAGCGACCGGAGTAGCTGACGCACATGGCACCGTGGACGAAGGTCTCGATCTCCAGCTCCTTAGGGGTGTTCTGGCGGATGGCACGGATCTCCTCCAGGGACAGCTCTCTGGCCAGCACCACACGCTGTGCGCCCATCTCGTACCAGGCGGTGGCGCAGGCGGCATTGGCAATGCTGACCTGGGTGGACATATGGCGCTGGCAGTTGGGGGCATATTTCTCCGCCATGCGGAACACGCCCAGATCCGCAATGATCAGGGCATCCACGCCGCAATCGTTTAGTAGCTCCAGATGGGCGGGCAGAGCGGCAAGCTCTGCCCCACGGGGCATGGTATTGACGGTGGTATGCACCTTGACATTGTGACTGTGGGCATAGCGGACAGCCTCACGCAGCTCCACGGGGGAGAAATTCCCCGTAAAGGAGCGCATGCCAAAGCTTGTCCCCGCCAGATAGACCGCATCTGCGCCGTAGAGAACGGACATTTTCAGCCGCTCCATATCGCCGGCAGGTGCCAGTAATTCCGGTTTAGTCCTCATTGCTGTTCTGCTCCTGTAAGAATTGGTTGTGCTCATCGTAGGTCTCGGAGAAGTGGTGGAAGCCGGTGGAATTATCCAGAGCATAGTAGAAATAGTCCGTATCCTGGGGATTCAGGGCGGCGGTGATGCTGGACAGGCCGGGGTTGGAGATGGGGCCTGCGGGGAGTCCCTGGACAAGATAGGTGTTGTAGGGGCTGTCCACCTGGGTGTCCTCGTAGGTCAGAGGATGGTCGATGCCGCCCAGGGCATAGACGACGGTAGCGTCGATCTGCAGGCAGGGGAAACTGCCGGGGTTGCAGAGACGGTTGTAGATAACGGAGGCGATGTTGCCGCTCTCGCTGGCATCGGCGGTCTCCTTCTCGATCATGGAGGCTACGGTGATCAGGTCACGAATGGACAGCCTGTGGGAGGCGATATAGCTCTCGTCGTAGCCGCCGTCGGCCCAGCGCTGTGCCAGCTGCTCATTGAGAAGCTCCAGCTGCTCCTGTGCCTGCTCGGAGAACTTCTTATTGAAGTTACTCAGGAGCTTGTCCAGCACACGCTCGGGGTCGTCGCTCTCGTAGAAGTCGTAGGTATCCGGGAAGAGGAAGCCCTCCAGGCGAGTAGCCTCGCCGTAGGGGATCTCCTCCAGGAACCAGTAGTCAAACTCGGTCTCGGCAGCGCAGGCCATGAGATCGGCTGCGGAACAGACCTTGTTCTTCTCCATCAATGCGCAGAGCTGGGACAGGGTCATGCCCTCGGGGATCATCACACGGACGGTGGTACGGTTGGGGCTGTTGGCGATCATGCCCTCTACAAGCGCATGATAGTCAAAATTATAGCTGATCTCGTAGGTGCCGGGGTCCATGGTGTCGTTGGAGTCGGTGAAATTGCAGTAGAACTTAAAAAGCCAGGGGTACTTGATAACGCCCTTCTCCTGGAGCATCCGAGCAATATCCTCTACGGTATCGCCCTGCTTGATGGTGACGGAGAGGGTATCGTCGGAGCGGCCGAAGGCCAGCACATCCTGTGCACACTCCCAGGCGCCGTAGCCCAGGCCAACGGCGGCAACGCCCACCAGCACCAGATACAGCAGCACCTTCACAAACAGAGGAATAAAACGGCGGCGGTGCTTGCGCTTGGGTTTCTTGGGAGGGGGCGCATCATCCTCCTCGCTGTCGTAGGGCTCGTAGGACAACTCCTCGTCCTCCGGATCCTCGTAGCCGCCGGCTTCATAGCTACCCATCTGGGGCAGATGAACAGAAGGCTCGTCATAAACACCGTAATCATCAAAGGCATCACCGAAATCCGGCATAAACTCCTCTGAGAAGTCGTCAGCAGGCTGCGGCACGGACTGGGGCTCATACACCGGTATCTCCTCCGGTTGCACGAAGGCCATGCCGGGGGCACTTTCGCTCTGTTCCTTGGCCTGAGAGATCAGGTCGTCAATGGAGAGCTCCTCGTCGGAATAGGGATCAAACATTTTATCAGACATTTTCGTCCTCCTTTATTCAAAGACGATCTGGTGGGCAATTTTCTTTGCCTTTTCGCCGCCGCAGAGGGCTGCGATCAACTCAAGGGCAAAATCAAAGGCGGTGCCGGCAGAACGGCCGGTGATCACATTGCCGTCACGGCTGGCAACCAGCTGAGACATCTTGGCATCGCCCATCTGATCCTCCATGCCGGGGTAGCAGGTAGCCCACTTGCCATCGGTAATGCCCAGCTTGGCCAGGATGGTGGGAGCGGCGCAGATAGCTGCCACATAATTCCCCTTCTCGTAGACCACAGGCAGCGCCTGCATGACCTTTTCGCAGCCCAGAATGGAGGCCACACCGCCCAAACCACCGGGGAGCACCAGCATCTCCGCCTCAGTCAGGGGGGCTTCCTCTGCCACACAGTCGGCGCAGATGGTAATGCCGTGGCCACCGGTGACCTCACGGCCGCCGATACCGGCAAAGCAGACCTCTACACCGGCTCTGCGCAGCAAATCACAGGGGATCAGCGCCTCGGCCTCTTCAAAGCCCTTACCAAGAATAATATATACCATATTTTACTCCTCCAAACATTTCTGCACCAGAGCGAAGATTTCATTATGGATGTCATCAATGGAACGCATCTTGCCATTTTCGGCGCAGTTGATAATGTTCCAGCCGTAGAACTTCGCAGCCTCCAGGCCGGTCTTGCGGCAGAGGCGCAGATAGTCCATATTCTGCTCGTGGATATCCGCATGGGTATGGGTGTCCTGCTCCCGTTTGCGCATCATTTTGCCCGTGAGATCCGTGGGAACATCCAAGTATATGACGACATCGGGCTTGGGAAGTTCCATATGGCGGTACTCAAATTCGTACAGCCAGCGGAAAAAGTCCTCTCGCCGCTCCGCAGGCTCCTTGGATGCCTGATGGACGGCATTGGAGGTGGTGTAGCGGTCAGAGAGCATCAGGCCGCCCTGTTCATAGTATTCCCGCCAAACCTTGCGATAAGACGCATAGCGATCCACTGCGTAAAAAGTAGAGGCAGCATAGGCATTGACATCAGAGGGTCGGGTGCCGAACTCACCGCCTAAGTACATGCGGATCAGCGCAGAGGAGGGCTGGGAGTACTGAGGGAATTCCATGGTCTTAAAATCCACGCCCATGGATTGCAGGCGCTTGGTCAGCAGCGCAAACTGGGTAGACTTGCCGGAACCGTCGGTCCCTTCGAATACGATCAGCTTTCCCATTATGATTTCCCCTTCATTCTTTTTTTCAAGGCTGCGAAAATGAACTTCGGCAGGCGCATCATTCTGCCCAGACGCTTGGGCTGCTTGATCAGGCGGTACAGCCACTCCAGTTGCAGCTTGATCATCCACTTGGGCGCACGCTTCACTGTGCCGGCAATGCCGTCCAGAGTGCCGCCCAGACCGATCATCAGCTTGACTTTCAAATCCGCCTGATGGCGCTGCATGAATTTCTCCTGCTTGGGCGCACCCAGGCAGACATAGAGCACATCGGCTTCCGCCTCGTTGATCTTGGCAATCACGGCTTCCTCGTCCTTAAAATAGCCGTCCTGCATGCCGCAGATCTGAAGGGTCGGATGCTTCTGCAGCATTTTCTCCGCCGCCTGCTCCGCCACGCCGGGCTTGCTGCCCAGAAGATAGAGCTTGGCACCGGTTTCCGCCAGAATGGGCAGAAGATTCTGGGCAAATTCAATGCCGGCCACCTTCTGCTTCAAGGGTGTCTTCAGGATCTTCGCACCCAGCACCACACCGGCGCCGTCAGGAAGCACCAGATCCGCTCCGTTCAGCAGCGCACAGAAGTCCTGATCGTGGAGCGCCTCATAGGCCATCTCCGCATTGGGGGTGACACAGTAGGCCGCCTTCTCGCCCTGTAAAAGCTGTCTGCCGATCTGCAGCGCCTCTTCCATGGTCACATTATCATATTGCACACCTAAAACATCGGTCTTCATGCGCATACCTCTTCCATTTTATGATTACCACCATTTTACCACAGAAAATCCGTTTTGTCTATGGTACAGTTTCACATTCCCACTATCTGCGCATACAATGTTGTGAAAGCAAATTTTTGCTTGATCGTTCTTACAGGAGGTAATTGCTATGCCTGAAACTACCACGCAAAGCAGGGACTGCCCCGATATTTGCAGCCCCGTGTGTATCCATACACAGCAGATCACCGATTCCTGCCTGGATAAGGACTGCATCGATGATCTGAGGGTCTATCTGACCCAATCCTCCCAGAGCGCTTTGGAGAGCGCCGGGGGCGTGAAGATCCGCTATGCGGAGCTGCTCTATGCCTCGGTGGACACGGAGCCTCTGGCCTACAAATCCGGCTGGTATGCCGTGGATGTGACCTTCTACTACCGCATTATGGGCGATGCCCTACTGGGTGGGATGCGTCCCCAAACCATTACAGGCTTGGCGGTCTTTGCCAAGCGTGCCGTGCTCTACGGCGGCAAGAGCAAAGCCAAGATCTTCTCCAGCAGCGACGGCCTGCTGAGCGCAGAGGATCTGCTGCAGAAGGATCGCCCCGAGGCGGTGCTGGAGGCATTAGATCCCATGGTGCTTTCCTCAAAGATCAAGGAGTACTGCCAATGCCGCTGCTGCGAGGCAGATCTGACGGAGCCGCCTCAGGTCATCGCCGACAGCTTTGAGGAGCCCCTGGTATTTACCGTGGATGGCAAGCGGCTGTATGTGACCATCGGCCAGTTCTCCACCATTCGGCTGCAACGGGGCACCCAGCTCTCCGTAGAGGTGGGCGAATACTGCGCCCCCTCCAGACAGTGCTGCGAGGAAGAGTGCTGCGAGGAGGATCCCTGCGAGCTCTTCAGCCGCATTGAGTTCCCCATGCAGGCCTTTTTCCCCGAGTGCCACGGCGGTGAGCAGCACAAGTCTTAAGTCCCCTGCTCCATTGTATGCACAGACAGCCCGTCCTTATAAAAAAGGAAGCCGAGGATTTCCTCGGCTTCCTGCGATATTGAAAATTAGGACAGGTGTAGGTATGCCTCGTAGAAGACTACAGCAAGCTGATCCACCAGGAAGGCCTGGGACTCCAGGGGCATATAGGGCGTGGCTCCGTCGGAATACCCTGCCATAACCGGGTCAATGGATAGAACCATCTCCATATTGGCGGAGATGCCGCGGAAGGTAGTGCAGAGCATTTGATTCTTCCCCTCTTTGACCAAATAGAACAATTCTTTATTTCCATAGCTGTACATTGTTCCGTCGGATTGTGTCAGGGTCGTCTCATCCATAGCAGGTGACAGTACACGGATGCGATCATTCAAATGGTTGCCCACATGGTGCCAGAAGGAAGTTTCTTCATCTGTGATAAAATAGCCGGCCATATGTTTCAGCGATTGAGTTGCATCATCCTCATATTCCGTGGCAAGGAACCCGTAGGTATGGTTATCGATGCTGAGAATGAACTCTTCTTCGCAAATGATTTTATAGATTGCCTGACTCCCCGGCTCGGTGAGGGGCTCTGTGCCGTACATCTGATCCGTGCCGGAGATGTAATTCTCGCTGGGGAAATTGCCGGAGATATCAATATTGCGCTCATTGCGCTTGGCCACGTTGATGCCTTCTGCGGTATATCTTCCGCTGGGGAAGTTGAAACCGAAGGGGTTTGCCAGAGGGATCACCACAAAGTGGACATTCTCATAAAGCTCCTGAAGCAGCGGCTCCTCCTGCCACTCATTGCAGAGCATACGGAAGAAGCGGTAGGCTGCGAAGACCTGCTGATATTCGCCGCCGTGAATGCCGCTGATATACAGAATCTTGGGCTTCTCCCCGCCCTCATCATCAGAAAGGCAGAAGTCATAGCGGTAAATGGGGAATACCGTATCGGCGCTGATCTCTGTACGTTCTCTTTCGCCGTTTTCGTCCCAGTAGACAGGCAGGACAGGTTCCGCCGTAGTGGCGATCTGCGTGCGGGTAATATACTCCGGGTACTGTTCCACCAGGGCATCATAGAGTCCATAGAGATGGTCGGTTTTCCCGTTGACGATATCGTGATAATTCTCCTTGACGAAGATATAATCCTCGTCATTCTCGCCGCCGTAAGAACTGAACGAAGCAGAAAGCTGGCTGAGTTCATATTCGATGTAAGACTCTGTGGGCTGGGTTTCAGGTTGCTCTTCCGTAGTATCGGTCCCGGGCTGTTCTCCTGTAGGATCTGTGGCTAAAACCTCCGGGCGCTGCGTGGTATTGACGGGGTTTGCATTGGTATAGACCGTTTTTTCCCCACGGATCGCCGTGAAATACAGCACGAGCAATGTCAAAAATAACACAACAATCAGAAAGTGCTTCCAGTATCTCTTAATATGCTTCAAACCGTCACCTCATATCCGATGGAAAATATACTACATAATATGGAAAACAGGAATATTTTACCTTACTAGTTTCTCAATGAATTATACCATTCTTTTTCAGCAAGTCAATCCCAAAGCTGAAAAAAACAGCCGTAATGCAGCTTCTTGCATTACGGCTGTATGTATCATTTATGCTTCAGATGTACATCCATCTGCGGATAGGGGATGCTGATGCCGGCGGCATCGAAATTCCGCTTTGCCTGCTCCATGACATAGAACTTCACTTCTCCGAAGTCCTCCGCCTTTACCCAGACACGCAGCAGATAATCCACGCTGCTGGCAGCATATTCGCTGACCACTACCTCAGGCGCAGGCTCCTGCAGGATCTTGGGGTGCTGGGCAGAGGCCAGAATGGTCTCTTTCACCAGATCCATAGAGGAATCGTAATCTGCAGAGAACTTCAGCTCCACCCGGCGTTTGCCCTCTACGGTGTAATTGCACACACGGGAGGAAACCACCTCGCTGTTGGGGATGTAGATCACTTCCCCGTTGAAGCCCTGGATCTTGGTATACTGCAGGCCGATCTCCTTGACGATGCCACTGTCAGCACCAATCATAACGTAATCTCCCACATGGAAGGGGTCGCTTCCCAGAAGGGTCACACCCCCGACCACGTTGCTCAGCACATTCTGTACTGCCAGAGACACAGCCAGGGAAACTACACTCAGTAAGGCAATCAAGCTGGTAACGTCGATGCCCAGGCTTCCTGCCGCAATGAGAATCACAAGCAGATACAGACCTACCTTTACCACTGCCTTCACAATGGTGAAGGCAGTTTTATCCAGATGAGAACGATCCAACGCCCGGTTCAACAGCCGCAGGATCAGCCGAACCACGATGATTCCCACAACAAGGATCAGCAGGCCGGGCAGGATTTTCTCTAACGTAAGTGAAGTAAAAAACGCCTTGATTTTATCCCAGTTCATTTACAGTTCTCCTGTTTCGCCGTTGAGGCGGATTCTATCTGCGTTGACATAGGCCATGAGCTCGTCGCCGGTGATGGTCTCCTTCTGCAGCAAGTACAGAGCGATCTCATCCAGAAGGCTGCGATTCTCCTGCAGCAGGGTTCTGGCCGCCTCGTAGCAGCTGTTGAGCAGCTGTTTTACTTCGCTGTCAGCATCGGCGGCTGTGCTCTGGGCGCAGTCCATATAGGCCTGACCGTCCAGATATTCGTTCTGCGTTGCCGCCAGTGCCATGAGACCGATCTTGTCGCTCATACCGAACTGGGTCACCATGCGGCGGGCAAGCTCTGTGGCTCGCTGAATGTCATTGGCTGCACCGGTGGTCTGGATGCCGAAAACGGTCTGCTCCGCAGCTCTGCCACCCAAAAGGGTTTCCAGCTCTGTCAGCAGTTCCTGCTTGGAGCGCAGGTATTTCTCCTCCTCAGGCATCTGCATGGTATAGCCCAGAGCGCCGGAGGTATGGGGTACGATGGTGATCTTGGATACGGGCTGGGAGTGCTTGCGCAGCGCCGCCACCAGAGCATGACCCACCTCATGATAGGCCACAATACGCTTCTCAATATCGGTCAGGACCGTGCCCTTCTTCTCCGTACCGGCGATGACCACCTCGAAGGACACCAGAAGATCCTCCTGATTTACCGCCTTTCTGCCCTGACGAACTGCACGGAGCGCCGCTTCGTTGACCAGATTTGCCAGATCAGCGCCCACCGCACCGGCAGTGGCCTGTGCGATCTTCTTCAGATCCACGTCGTCAGAGAGGCTGATATTTCGGGTATGCACCTGCAATGTCTGGTAGCGGCCCTCCAGATTGGGGCGATCCACAATGATACGCCGGTCAAAACGGCCCGCACGGAGCAGCGCCTTGTCCAGGATCTCCGGGCGGTTGGTTGCCGCCAGAATGACCACACCCTTGGAGGAGTCAAAACCGTCAATTTCTGCCAGAAGCTGGTTCAGGGTCTGCTCCCGCTCGTCATTGCCGCCAAACTTGCTGTCACGGCTGCGGCCGATGGCATCAATTTCGTCGATGAAGATAATGGCCGGGGCCACCTTGGCCGCCTCCTTGAACAGGTCACGGACACGGCTGGCACCTACACCCACAAACATCTCCACAATGTCCGAACCGGAAATAGAGAAGAAGGGAACGTGTGCCTCACCGGCCACCGCCTTGGCAAGCAAGGTCTTACCGGTGCCGGGAGAGCCCACCAGCAGAGCACCCTTGGGCAGCTTGGCACCGATGTCGGTGTATTTTTTGGGGTTGTGGAGGAAGTCAATGATCTCCTCCAGAGACTCCTTGGCCTCATCCTGACCGGCCACGTCCCGGAAGGTAACGCCGGTCTCCTTTTCCATATAGACCTTGGCCTTACTCTTGCCGATGGCGCCGATGCCACCCAGGCCGCCCCCGTCTCCGCTGCGACCCATAATCAGCCGCATCAAAAGGGACAGGCCAAAGATCATGATCAGGGGCATCAGGATCCAGTTTACGAAGAAAGACCCGCCCTCCTCCGCATACACACCCTCGAAGGATGCATCGTTGCGGCGCAGCATATTGGTCACATCGCTGATGTCAGCGCCGGGAATGCGGTTGGTATAGTACTCGGTTTCCTTCTCGTCGTCCCGAAGGATATACTTGATATAGTCCTCTCCGATGTCTACTTCCTTGATTCGATCCTCTGCTACGGCGGTTAAAAATTCGTCGTAGGTGACCTCCTTTTGATTGGATGAAATAAACCAATCGAGGATACGGTTGCCGAACAGGGTCAGTACCAAAGCGGCGATCACCAGCAGAAGGATGGGTAGTTTGGAGGGTTTGTTATTCTGATCATTCTTTGGATCCGGATTCGCCATTACCTCATCTCCTTTTCTTACAATATTATGACTCGATCTTTAGGATGATATCACATATTTTCCTCTTTCGCAATGAATGTGCCGAAAATATGCTGTTAATTTTCTGTAAATTATGATTAGATATTGTGTCCCGGCAGTTTTTTTGTTATAATGTATTAGATAAACAAAAATAATTTTAGGAGATACTATGAAACGAGACGAGAGAACAGAGCGTAACGAGGCGCTCTCCGAAGGTATGATCGAAGGCAGAAATGCCGTGACTGAAGCCATCCGTTCCGGCAGAGCCATCAACAAGGTATTCCTCGCCGACGGCGACACTGACAAGTCCCTGGGTCGTCTGGCCGCCATGGCAAAGGAAGCCGGTGCCGTGGTGGTGCGTATTGACCGCCGCAAGCTCAACGACATGAGCCCCACCGGTGCGCATCAGGGCATCATTGCATCCGTTGCCGCCCACGAGTATGCCACTGTAGACGAGATCCTTCAGGCGGCAAAGGACATGGGCGAAGCGCCGCTGCTGGTGGTCTGCGACGAGCTGTCTGACCCCCACAATCTGGGTGCCATCATCCGTACCGCAGAGTGTGCCGGAGCTCACGGCGTGATCATTCCCAAGCGCCGCAGTGTGGGTCTCACCGCTGTGGTGGGTAAGGCCTCTGCCGGTGCGCTGGAGTATATGCCTGTGGCACGGGTGTCCAACATCGCCTCCACCCTCCGGGACCTGAAGGCACAGGGTGTCTGGGTCTTCGGCACTGCCGCAGAGGGTGCTACGGTGCTGTATGAGGCAGATCTCACCTTGCCTGCCGCCATTGTCATCGGCAACGAGGGCGTTGGCATGAGCCGCATTGTGGCAGAGCACTGCGATTTCAAGGTCAGCATCCCCATGAAGGGGCAGATCTCCTCCCTCAATGCCTCCGCTGCCGCCGCCATTTTGCTTTACGAAGCCGTCCGCCAGAGAGGATAAGTGCCATGAGACGACACGATCCGGAACAACTGAATACACCGGTAGTGTCGGAAAGCTATGATCTGGAGGACATCATCCGGGAATTCAGTTCGGCTCCCAAAGAGCCTCATGAGGAGATCAAGTCTGCTGCGCCCCAAAAGCCGGCGAAGGATATTAAGTCCTCGACTTTGGTTTTCAGCCCCATCCGCTCTGCGCCAAAGCCTGCCTTGCCCGTGGACGATGCTCCGGTGAAAATCGCCCCCGATCCCAAGGCCGGAAAGTTTAAAATACCGGCTGCGTCTGCGGTTAGCGAAAAAACTGCCGCAAAAACAGAGCCGCCTGCAAAACAGCCCGCCGCTGCCGTTGCAGCGCCGGTAAAACCGCAGTCGCCGCCTGCAAATCCGGCTGTCAGCCGCAAAAGAACCGATTTCCAGCCGCCCCTGGTCATTTTAGACAGGGAAACACCGAAAAAGAGCCGGAAACAGCGCCGCAGCGCTGCCGATGCGTCCAGTCACGGTTTTTCTTGTAAAGAGCTCCTGATTCAGGAGCAGCAGGGCTTCGGTCTGCGGCGAATCCGTACGTTCCTGCTGTTGATTCCGGCGCTGTTTTCCCTGCTTCTGCTGGTCTGTCAGGCATACGGAGAAGGTTTCCCGATCCAAATTCCAGAGACATACGGAAATATCCTCGCTCTGGCTGCAATGCTTTTGTCCATGGCGCTGGGTTATGAGGTGGCGGTCAAAGGTATCCGGGATCTGCTTCGAGTGCGCATTAGTATGTACACGCTGTCCATCCCACTGTGTATTCTCAGCTGCATTCACTGCTTTATGGGCGACGGAGGGCTCAGCCACTGCTATGCCCCCTGTGTCACGCTGCTGCTCTTTTTCCAGCAGTATGCCATCAGCCGGCAGCACATCGGATATGCCCAAAGTCTTCATGCCGCCTGTAGCTTTTCCAGACCCATGGGACTTTATGATGCAGGGCAGCTTCTGCCGGAAAGCGATTCTCTCCGCAAGGACAGCGCTGACATTGAGGACTATACCGCAAGGCTGAACCAGCCGGATGCACCCCAGACCGTGCTGTGCCTGTATTCCACCTTCCTGCTACCCATGAGCTGCGGTCTCGCTTTCCTGCTGCATTACTTTACCGCCTGCTCCTTTGTGGATGCATGGCTGCTGCTACTGCTGTGCGCCATGCCCCTGTTTGCCGCCGCATCCTATCCCACGGCCTTTGCTTCCCTGGCAAAAAAGCTTTCCAAACAGGGCGGCGCTCTGTGCGGCTGGCACAGCGCCCGAACCTTCGGCAAGCGACACACCATCATCCTCCGGGACGAGGATCTCTTTCCCGCCGGCTGCTACACCTCCAACGGCATGAAGCTCTACGGCACCTATCGTGCAGAGCGTGTCATCGCCTATGCTCACGCTGCTTTTGCTGCTGCAGAGAATCCTCTGGTTCATCTTTTTGAGGAGCTGCTGCGCTCCGAAGGCGCTACGGCGCTGACCGCCACTACCTACCGCTTCTACGAGAACAACGGCATGGGTGCCGAGATTCTCGGGGATGAAGTGCTCCTTGGCACCGTTTCCTTTATGCGCAGCATGGGCGTAGATATGCCTGTGGGTGCTAAGGTACGTCAGGCGGTTTATGTGGCCATCGGCGGAGAACTGGCAGGTATTTTGGCCGTAAAATACAAGGCAAGCCCCTCTGCCGGTTCCGGGCTTCGGGATATTCTGAACAACCGGAATTTCACTCCCGTGCTGGCCACCCGGGACTTCCTTATCACCCCGGAGCTGGTTGCGCAGAAATACAACATGTCCATTGAGACCCTCCGCTATCCGGAGTATCCCCAGCGCATCCGTCTCTCGGAAACTGCCCCCGGCGACAGCCGTGTTCAGGGCGCTCTGATCGCCAATAACACCTTTACCGCCTTCGCCGCTACGGTGGCGGCCTCCCACCGGCTGAAGCTCAGCGCCTATGCGGCACTGATCCTCTCCCTGCTCTCCGGTATCGGCGGTCTGGCGCTGGCAATCCTGCTGCTGGTCAGCGGCAGCCTGAATCTCACTTCCGAGCTCTATATCGCCGCCTATCAGCTTTTATGGGGCGGTGTTACCGGGCTGATCTCCCTAATATTGCGTAAACTGTAAAAATCTCGATTTTTCTCCGGGAATATTTCAATTTTTTTGTATTTCACGATTGCATTATTGTTTTCTATCGTGTATAATGGAACTAATTGTGGCATCAACGATATGCCCCTGCAGCCAACTCCCGGCTGCGATGAGAAAGGAGATTTTCAAAAATATGTACACTGCGAAGGATATCCGCAATGTTGCGCTGCTGGGTCACGGCGGCGACGGCAAGTCCGCCCTGTGCGAGAGCATGCTCTACCTGACCAAGGCGATCACCCGTCTTGGCAAGCGTGCTGACGGCACCACCGTCTCTGACTTCGACGACGAAGAGAAGAAGCGCCAGTATTCCATTAAGACCTCTGTGATCCCCGTTGAGTATGCCGGCACCAAGGTAAACGTTCTGGACAACCCCGGCTACTTTGACTTCGCTGCTGAGATCGTGCAGTCTCTGCGTGTTGCCGATGCCGGCATCATCTGCCTGACCGCCAAGTCCGGCATCGCTGTCGGCACCGAGAAGGGCTGGAAGTCTCTGGCCGATGCTGAGCTGCCCGCTATGTTCTATGTCTCCAAGCTGGACGAGGAGCATGCCAACTTCTTCGGCACCTACGACGCCATCCACGAGACCTTTGGCGCTACCGCTATCCCCTTCACCTTCCCCATCCTCAACGGCGAGCAGGCTGTTGGTGTTGTGGATCTGATCACCAAGAAGGCTTACGACGTTGCCGGTAAGGAAATCGCTCTCACCGCCGATGCCGAAGAGAAGATCGAAGAATACATGATGGCTCTGAACGAGCAGGTCGCTGAGACCGACGAAGAGCTCATGGAGAAGTTCTTCATGGAAGAGCCCTTCACCCCCGAAGAGCTGTTCAAGGGCATCAAGGACGGCATCAAGACCCGTACCATCACCCCCGTTTTCTGCGGCTGCGCTATGAACGGCCTGGGCACCACCCTGCTGCTGGAGAACCTGAAGAAGTTCGCTCCCTCCCCCCTGGAAGGCAAGCCCATGATCACCGTGGACGAGGACGGCAACGAGTCTGAGCTGGCTCTGGATCCCACCGGCAGCCCCATGGCTTTCGTGTTCAACACCATGGCTGACCAGTACGGCAAGAACTCCTACTTCAAGGTCATCAGCGGTGACATCGAGGACACCATGACCGTGGTTAACGCCCGTACCGGCGACAACGAGAAGCTGGGCAACACCTTCTTCCCCAAGGGCAAGGAAAACACCAAGACCAACAAGGTCTGCTGCGGTGATATCGGCGTATTCACCAAGCTGGCTTCCGTGAAGACCGGCGATACCCTGGGTCTGGCCGGCAAGGTCGCCACCGTCAAGGGTATGGAATATGCAGAGCCCTGCTACCGCATGGCTATCTATGCCAAGGCTAAGGGTCAGGAAGACAAGGTCGCTGCCGGCCTGGTCAAGCTGAACGAGGAAGACGCTTCCTTCACCTATGGCAACGATCCCGAGACCAAGGAAATGATCATCGCCGGTGTCTGCGATATGCATCTGAGCGTGATTATCTCCAAGCTGCTGAGCAAGTACAAGGTCGAGGCCGAGCTCCGTCCCGCCAAGATCGCTTACCGTGAGACCATCAAGAAGCGCCACGAGCAGCACGGCCGTCATAAGAAGCAGTCCGGTGGCCATGGCCAGTTCGGTGACGTTCATATCCGCTTCGAGCCCCAGACCGAGTCCGAAGACATGATCTTCGCTGACGAGACCGTCGGCGGCTGCGTGCCCAAGAACTTCATCCCCTCCGTTGAAAAGGGCCTGCGCAACTGCATCGGCAAGGGCGTTCTGGCAGGTTACCCCGTTGTGTTCCTGAAGGCTACCCTGTTCTTCGGCTCCTACCACGCTGTTGACTCCTCCGATATGGCATTCCAGACCGCAGCCGGCATTGCCTACAAGGAAGGCCTGCCCAATGCTGCTCCCACCCTGCTGGAGCCCATCGGTGAGCTGAAGGTCTATGTCCCCGATGCAAACATGGGCGACATCATCGGTGACCTGAACAAGCGTCGTGGCCGTGTTATGGGCATGAACCCCGATCCCAGCAACCGTGGCTGGCAGATCGTTGAGGCCGAAGTTCCCGTAGGCGAAATGGTCACCTACGCCATCGACCTCCGTGCTATGACCCAGGGCCGTGGCTCCTACAGCCTCAAGTTCATCCGCTACGAAGAAGTTCCTCAGATGAACCAGGCCAAGATCATCGAAGAGGCCAAGAAGGCAGAGGAAGAATAATTCCAAAGAATTGATATGGGCAGCCCAAGCGGCTGCCCGTATTTTTTAGGAGGCGAGAATATGAAAGTCCCAATTCAGTTCACCGATCCCGATTACAATCCCTACGCCAAGTGGCGAACGAAATACCTGCTGCCCGTTTATCTGGGCATAACGGCAGTTCTTCTGGGCGGCTTTATCTTTGCGGCGATGCCTGATGATGAGCCGGGCGTCTTTGGCATTGTCTGTTTGATCCTCTGGGTCATGGCCACAGTAGCGACTCTGGTAACAGTTCCCTTCTGTAGAAAAAAAGAGATCCCCTGGGAACTCAAACAGTATGACTGTGATTGGCAGCGCTGCCCGGAGGAGAAGGTCTACTTCTATCAGAGAAACCGCTTCTATGTGCGCTTCCTGCCGGAGGTCATGAGCTTTAACGACAAGGTGTATTCCTACGAGGATGTACGCTTCCAAATCGTTACCTACAATCCCAAGCAGCATGTGCTGATTTTTCTGTACATCTCCTACGAAGACGGCTGGGGTCGTGTTCCTTTGACACCGGAGATCCTCCGTATGATCCGTCACTTTGGTCTGGAGATAGACAATGAAGAGGATCTGGAGTATATTCTTGCGCATCCCGAAGAAGCCTTCCGAAAAATCTATAACAGCGGCTCCATCCACGGTATCCGCCACTATCTGGAGCAGCCGCCCTACTGATCAAAAAGGCTGCAGCAAAACCGAGGTTTTGCTGCAGCCTTTGATTATTTTGGATTAACCGAAGATGGACAGGGCGACAAACAGAGGTGCCAGCAGAGAGGCTACCAGGGACACCACGGTGATGAGGGTATTGATGGAGGGGCCTGCGGTGTCCTTAAAGGGATCGCCCACGGTGTCACCTACCACAGCGGCCTTATGAGCTTCGGAGCCCTTGCCGCCCTCGTTACCGGCCTCTACGTACTTCTTGGAGTTATCCCAGAGACCGCCGGCATTGGACATAAACAGTGCCAGCAACAGGCCGCTGACGATATTGCCCAGGAGGAAGCCGCCTACTGCCTCTACACCGCCGATGAAGCCAACGGCAATGGTGGCAATGATGGCCAGGAGGCCTGCGGGGATCAGCTCACGGAGAGCGCCCTGGGTGGCAATGTCGATGCACTTATCGTACTCGGGCTTTGCCTTGCCTTCACGGAGGCCCTTGATCTCGTTGAACTGACGGTGGATCTCAGCCACCATACGCTGTGCGTTCTTGTCAACGCCCAGCATCAGCATAGCAGAGAAGACCGCCGGGATGGCTGCGCCGATGAGGATACCGAAGAAGACCAGGGGATTCATTATATCAAATCCCTCAATGGTGGAGCCGGCCTTCTGTGCCTCTGCCATAAAGGCGCCCAGCAAGCTGATGACGGTAAGACCGGCTGCGCTGATGGAGAAGCCCTTGGTCACGGCCTTAACCGTGTTACCGGCGGAGTCCAACTCGTCGCAGATGCGGATGGTGTCTTCGCCCAGGCCGCCCATTTCGGCCAGGCCACGGGAGTTATCCACAATGGGGCCGTAGGCATCGTTGGAGATGATCATGCCCACGATGGAGAGCATGCCAACTGCTGCCATGGCGATGCCGAAGAGGGCATGGGTTGCGCCCAGAGGCTCGCAGATGAAGTATGCAAAGAGAGCGGAAACTGCAATACCGATCATGGCAGGCAGCACGGAGACGAAGCCATAGGACACACCGGAGAGCACCGTAAAGGCCGGGCCGGAACGGGAGGCTCTGGCACATTTCTTGACGATGGGTTTCGTATCGTCGGTGAAGTAGTCGGTGGTGATGCCGATGATGACGCCTACCAGCAGGCCCATGGAGGAAGCTGCCCAGATGCGCCATTCGAAGCCTTCAAAGAGGAAGGTAACGGCGGCAGTCAGCACCATGTAAATAGCGGTGGTCACATAAGTAGAGGAGTTCAATGCACGGGTGGGGTTGCCGTTCTTACCGATACGGGCGGTGGCAATACCCAGGATGGAAGCCAGCAGACCCAGAGCGGCATAGCAGAAGACCATCATAGTGCTGACACCCTTGATGCCTTCGTCGATGGACTGCGCCAGAACCAGAGCGGCGGCCATGGAGGCCACGTTGGAGTCGAAGAGGTCAGCGCCCATACCGGCCACGTCGCCCACGTTGTCACCTACATTATCCGCAATGACAGCAGGGTTACGGGGGTCATCCTCGGGAATGCCCAGCTCTACCTTGCCGGTCAGGTCAGCGCTGACGTCGGCGGTCTTGGTGAAGATGCCGCCGCCGGCCTTGGCAAAGAGTGCCAGGGAGCTGGCGCCGAAGGAGAAGCCAAGCACAATAGAGGAATCACCGGTGAGCAGCAGTACAGCGGCTACGCCCAGCAGGCTGAAGCCAACCACCGCAAGACCCATGACAGAGCCCCCACGGAAGCCGACCATAAAGGCAGGCTTAATGCCCTTCTGCGCAGCCTCGGCAGCACGGCCGTTGGATGCAGTGGCTACCAGAATGCCGATCTTACCGGCAATGGCAGAGAGGATGGTACCGGCGATGTAGGACAGTGCCATACTTAAGTTCTCGATCCAGTTCCCTTTCCAGATGCCTTGCGGCAGGAACAGGAAGATCAGCACAGCCGCAACACCTGCAAAGACCGCAAGGATCTTGTATTCCTTACGCATGAAGGTATTGGCGCCGGACTTGATCAGGCCGGAGACTTCAGCAATGGTCTTGTTCTTCATAGGCTGGCGCTTGACCCACAGATGGAGGTAAACCGCAAAGGCAAAGGCGATCGCCACAGCCAGGAAGGAAAGACCATAGATCAGAGATACACTGGGTTGCATGGGGATTCCTCCTTTTCAAGTATTTATCTTGAGAGCATCGGTCAGCCGAACCAAAAACTCCCATATATACTATATATCACAAAAGAAGAAAATTGTACAGAGGAAATTTGTTGTTTTTTCCAAATATTTACCAAGTTTTTGCCATCTCATTGTTACATTTGACGACAAATCCCAGAAAATTTCGAACAAAAAGTCCCGGAGTAAGCGCTTACCCCGGGATTTTTTCAGGAGAATATTCATTTTTTAACCACAGATCCTGTACGCTTTAAGAGCTTACGGATCTCTAAATGTTGGGGACAGGCGTTCTCGCAGGCACCGCAATCCAGGCAGCTTTTGGGGTCGGGTGTGTCAACGGACTCCCAAGGGAGAAGCAGCTTGCGGTTGTTCCATGCGGAGAAAAGCTCAGGAATACGGATCTGCTGCGGACAGACATCCATACAATAACGGCAGGCTGTACAGGGGATCTGCTCTGATTTCCGCAAAATCTCACGGATCTGCGCCACTGCTGCATATTCCGCCTCCGTAAAGGGCTTAAAGTCCTTCATATAGCTGAGATTATCCTCCATCTGAGCCTGGTCGCTCATGCCGGAGAGCACCATGGCCACATTGGGGTGAGATGCGCAATAACGGATGGCATAGCTGGCTGCGCTCCCCTGCCCCAGATCAGCCAGAATCCGCTCTGCTTTGGCAGGTAGCTGCGCAAGACGGCCGCCCTTTACAGGCTCCATAACCAGAACAGGCTTACCGTACTTCTCACAGACCTCATAACAGCGCTGGCTCTGGACATCGGGATTATCGAAGTCGGCATAGTTCAGCTGAAGCTGGACGATCTCGATGCAGGGCTCTCTCTGCAGAATATACTCCAGCACCTCGGGGCTGTCGTGGAAGGACATGCCGATATGCTTCACTCTGCCCTCTGCCTTAAACTGCTGCATCTGCTCAAATGCCTTGCAGCGCTGCGCCTTCTCGTAGCGCCCCATGCTCATGGCATGGAACAGGTAGAAGTCAAAATACTCCACACCGCAGGTCTTCAGCTGCAGTTCAAAGAAGGGATGCACCTCTTCCTCAGAATCAAAATACATGCATGTGAGCTTAGAGGTCAGATAGTAGCTGTCTCTGGGATAACGCTCCACCAGCGCCTTGCGGAGGGCAGGCTCGCTCTGCTCATTGATATAGTTATGGGCAGTGTCAAAATATCTGCCGCCTGCGGCAATGTAGGTATCCACCATTTTCTCAAAGGCAGACTGATCGATCTTCTCCCCATCCATAGGCAGACGCATACAGCCAAAACCTAATTTCATCTCATTTTCAAGCATAAAAACGCCTCCTTTTACCATATTGTACAAAATTTTTTCAGGAAGGTCAAGGAGGGAATGCGACGAGATACGGAAATATGCCTTAGAAACGAATGGCTAATAACTAAAAACTAATAACTGAGGTATCGGCTCCGCCGATGGGAATTGAAATATAGTCAAATAGATGGGCAGCTCTAAAAACTCGCACAAAAGACGAAAATATGATATAATTTATGATATAATTAGAACACAGGGAGGCGAGCGAGATGCAGATTGGATTTTGGGATGAAAGTTTGCGGTTAGAAAAGCTGAGCAAGTTAGGAGATTCCCTTGAACGGCTAAACGAGGTAATTGATTGGGAAATCTTCCGTCCGAT
>JAFUPG010000075.1 GCA_017481325.1 Oscillospiraceae bacterium | reverse complement strand
CTTCGCCAAGAAAGGAACCAAAGAAGGCGACTTGGGGGAGGCGCTCAGATTGTGCTGTGGTAACACTTCTACGTTTCGACACTACCCCCGACAGCCCAAATTCGCCCTCCCCCAAGACCCCCTCCCCCCGCTGCGCGAAATCGTTATATTGCATTAGCCGTTTTGTAAACAGACCGACAAATTTCTGTTTGACGGGCTAAATATTCCAAATCCGTGCCGAAGGCACACCTCCGTTTTTAGTCCTTAGCTCTTAGTTATTAGTTCCTAAACAGACAGACAAATTTCTGTTTGACGTTGGATATATGCGGCGCCGTTCAGACCCGGTTGCACCAATTATTTCAAATCCATGGGCGAAGCCCATACCTTCGTCATTCACCATATAAAAAGAACCGCCCTCGGTTTGAGGACGGTTCTTTTCTACGTTTAGTCAACGATATCAACAGTGACACGTTTGCCGTCACGCTGGGCGACGGTTTTGATAACGGTGCGGATTTCCTTGGCAATACGGCCCTGTCTGCCGATGACCTTGCCCATGTCTTCAGGGGCGACACGCAGCTCCAGGATGGTATTGTCTGCTTCCTCTCTCTCTGTGACCGTGACCGATTCGGGATGATCCACCAGCTGTTTTGCCACGTAGAGCAAGAGTTCCTTCATCGTTAAACTCCCTTCAATTAAAGGACGTTAGCCTTCTTCAGGAGAGCCTTGACGGTGTCGGTAGGCTGAGCGCCATTCTTGATCCACTGCTGTGCCTTCTCGGCATCCACGGTAACAGTGGCGGGGGTGGTCAGGGGGTTGTAGGTGCCGATCTCTTCGATGCAGCGGCCGTCACGGGGGCTGCGGGAGTCAGCGACAACGATGCGGTAGTAAGGAGCCTTCTTGGCGCCCATTCTTCTCAGTCTGATCTTAACCATTGAAATTTTCCTCCAAAAAATTTGTTTTATAAATAAATAATATATCTTCAGGTGCAAGACCCAATGATCACTTACATACCCGGGAAACCGGGGAAACCGCCGCCCATCTTGCCGAAGAGCTTGCGTTTTTTGCCCTTGCCGTTCATCTGCTTCATCAGCTGCTGCATCTGGTCAAATTGCTTCAGCAGGCGGTTGATATCCTCTACCTTCTGGCCGCAGCCCAAGGCGATGCGGCGCTTACGGGAGGAGTTGAGGCAGGTGGGGTTCTCTCTCTCGTAGGGGGTCATGGACAGGATGATGGCTTCGATGCGGCCCAGGGCTTTCTCGTCCACCTGGACGTTCTTCATAGCGCCCATACCGGGGAGCATACCCAGAATATCCTGCATGGAGCCCATGGACTTGATCTGTACCAGCTGGTCATAGAAGTCAGCCAGGGTGAACTTGTTCTGGCGGAGCCGCTGCTCCAATTCGGCGGCCTTCTTCTGATCCAGCGCCTGCTCGGCCTTCTCGATGAGGGTCAGCACGTCGCCCATGCCCAGGATACGGGAAGCCATACGCTGGGGATGGAAGGGCTCGATGAGATCCAGCTTTTCGCCGGTGCCGATGAACTTAATGGGCTTACCGGTGACGGCCTTGACCGAAAGGGCAGCGCCGCCTCTGGCATCGCCGTCCAGCTTGGTCAGCATCACGCCGTCGATATCCAGCCACTCGTTGAAGCTCTGGGCGGCGTTGACGGCATCCTGGCCGGTCATGGCATCCACCACCAAGAGGATCTCGCTGGGTTCAACTTCCTTCTTAATGGACTTCAGCTCGTTCATCAGATCCTCGTCCACGTGGAGACGGCCTGCGGTATCCAGGAAGACCATGTCATTGCCGTGCTGCTGGGCATGGCGAATGGCGGCCTTGGCGATCTTTACGGGATTTTCCTGTCCCATCTGGAACACGGGGATATCCAGCTGACTGCCCACAACCTCCAGCTGCTTAATGGCAGCTGGGCGGTAAATGTCACAGGCGACCAGCAGAGGCCGCTTGCCCTGCTTCTTAAAGAGGCCGGCCAGCTTGGCGCCGTTGGTGGTCTTACCTGCGCCCTGGAGACCTACCAGCATCACCACGGTAGGAGATTTGGGAGAGATGGTAATGCGCTGATTTTCGCTGCCCATCAGGGCGATCAGCTCTTCGTTGACGATCTTCACGATCATCTGCGCCGGGGTCAGACTCTCCATAACGTCCTTGCCCACGCAGCGCTCGGAAACGGATTTGACAAAATCCTTAACGACCTTGTAACTGACGTCCGCCTCTAAGAGAGCCAGACGGATCTCACGCATGGCTTCCTTGATGTCGGACTCGGACAGACGGCCCTTGCCACGGAGCTTCTTGAAAGCGGCGCTCAGTTTAGCGGTCAAACCTTCAAATGCCATACATTACTCCTTTACGGATGCGACAGCGGATAAGATGCGCTCGGCATTTTTCCGCACGGTGGGATCTTGGTGGGAGGAAAGAGCCTCGGCGCAGACACGGATCATGTCCATGGCCTTGCGAATATTCTCGGCTCTTTCAATGCAACCAATGGCCTGCTCCATCTGCAAGAGGGCGGCCTCGGTGCGGTTGATGGTGTCGTGGACACCCTGACGGGAGATGCCCTCCTGTTCAGCGATCTCGGCTAAGGAGAGATCCTGATTGTAGTAGAGGTCAAAAGCATTACGCTGTTTCTCCGTCAGCAGGCTGCCGTAGTAATCCAGGAGCAGCGACATGGTAAAAGCTTCCTGTTTCATACGAACCACCTCCAGTGCCCGCATATCATACAACAAAAAGCTCGGGATGTCAAGCTTTTTTTCTTGACATCCCGAAAAATTATGAAATTTCTATATATCCCGCATCCAGGAAGGCCGCCCGTTTCTCCCAAAGCAGCTGATGCGCCTTTGCAGCGGCGAGGTTATAGGCCCGCCAATCCAGAGGTTGGTAGCGATAGCTGTGTTCATAGGAGCTACCCGTCCACTCCCAGTCGACCAGATATGCCTCATCGAAAAGCGCCTGCAGCTGCTCCGCAGCTTCTGTACGCACAGCTCGGTCTTCATCCTCCAGCAGCTCCAGCAGCCAGGGCACGGCGCTGGCACCGTCCAGCTCCTCCATGGTGTACATGTCGATCTCCTCCAGCTTGTGGCTCTGGTAGGCGGTGACGTTGTACTCAGCGATCATGCCGTCCACATTCACATAGCAGGTGGCGATCAGCAGCAGAGAGGCGGTAATGAGGCCGATCTTCATGTAAGGCACCTTGGGCACAAAGAGCCGCAGCCCCACAGCCAGGAACATCACCGCCAGGAAGATCATAAACACAGAGGTCAAAATCCGCTTGTGGGTCATGCCGAAGGAGTCGATGTACAGAAACATCTTGGAAAGAGCGGTGGAGATCAAAACAAGAGAGAAAATGCAGAAGAAGAGGCTAAAGAGGCGGATCGCCAGGGGCGTTTTGCCATTCTCCTTGCGGCTCAGGAGGGAGGCCAGGAAGATCAGCACCAGATTGATGGCGCAGACGGTAAACATCTCAAAGAAGCCCCGTCTGGCATATTCTGCCACGGAGAAGCCGTCAGGCAGCAGGCCGGAGAAGGCATCAAAGAAATAGGCCAGCTGGCTCACCAGGTAAAGCACATACACCAGGCTGATCATTGCCAGCGCCACGCAGAGGGTGACGGAGGCCATGCCACGGAAGTCGGAGGGCGCTTTCTCCCTTTTTTCGGTTTTGGGCAGGGCAAAGAGTCGGGAGAAGATCAGCAGGAAGGCAAAGAGACCCAGGATGGTAGACAGCACCAGCTCGCCCACGGTGTCACCGGAAATTTTGCCCAGCATATTGTCAAAAGCTTCGTCCGAGGACATCAAGAGGGGGATGACGATCAGCAGCACAGGAATGGCGCAGGCAAAGCCCAGCAGAGGAGCGCCCATCTTGCGTCTCTTAGTCTCGCCCTTTTCATCCTTCCGGTGGAAGATGCCGTAGAAGGCGGCACCGATGTTGCCAAAGGTCAGGCCAAAGAGGGTGCGGAAGAAGTCTCCCGCATTGCGGAAGCTGCTGTCACGATCTGCCCGAAGCTCCATCACTTCCATCATGCCGACGGTGGCCAGCGCCAGCAGCACATGGATCAGCAGGAAGTGGAGGAAGCCGCCGTCGCTGATGAGAAAGGCACCGGCACCGATCACATAGGCCAGGCCACAGTAAATGCTGTAGCCGGTGATTTTACGACGGTGCTTCAGCAGGTAGCTTGCGCCTGTCAGAAAAATCAATACCGTCACCACAGAGGCTGCCAGTCCCAGACCGCCCCAGAGGTAGAAATTGGCAGCCAGAATACAAAGCACCGCCAAAATTCCCGCAAAGACCAGATCCCGTGTCCCGGCAGGACGACAGGCCGCCCGACGGGGCGCAGGAGCCTGTACCGGAGGCACAGGCCGATAAACAGGCTGCGCCGGCGAACAAGAAGGCTGCGCAGGCGAATAAGAAGGCTGCGCAGGTGCGTAAGTAGGCTGCACAGGCACTTGAGAAGACTGCACAGGTGGCACCGGGGCATAATCAGCCCCCTGCGGAGAACCCCCATTGGGCCTCTGCTCCGGCACAGAATAATACTTCGGATCCATAATGAAATCTCCTTTCGAATAGATGCTTATCGGTGAGACTAAGGACTAATAACTAATAGCTAATAACTGAGGTATCGGCTCCGCCGATGGAATTTGAAATTGAGTCAAAAAGATGTTTATCGGTGAGACTAAGGGCTAGTAGCTAAGAACTAATGGCTAAGGACTAATAGCTAATAACTGAGGTATCGGCTCCGCCGATGGAATTGAAATAGAGTCAAATAGATGTTTATCGGTGAGGCTAAGGACTAATAACTAAGAACTAATAACTGAGGTATCGGCTCCGCCGATGAGTATTCAAATTAATGTTTATCGAACTGTATGCTTCCGCCCAAAACCTCATTGCCAATAGAAGTACAGGCTACCGAAAAGCCATGTCATTGCGAGGAGACATTTATGCCGACGTGGCAATCTCCTCTATAAATGTTCCGAATATATGGAAATTTGGTACAAAACGGAGGCTTTAAGAATACAGATTGCCACGTCGCTACGCTCCTCGCAATGACATTGCGTAATATGAAACCTTACTCATAGTACGAAATCCTTCCTGATATGAGAGGCTTTGGCTGCTGCAAACTGTTCGACATATTCCTGTATGACGGGCTAAATATTCAAAATCCGTGCCGAAGGCACACCTCAGTTTTTAGTCCTTAGCTCTTAGTTGTTAGTTCCTAAAGTTCTTAGTTCTTAGCCCTTAGTTGTTAGTTCCTAAAGTCAGGGATTTACGGCAATGGAGGCCTTGGGGAGGGCATCGGGGCTGGTTTCTTTTAGAATTATCAACTGTTCCTGCGCCGCTTTTGGGAAGTCTTCAAAGCTGTCGTGGACAGTAGCCGCTCCGGCTGCCGACATTTTTTCGATGCCTCGCAAATAGGCATCCTCCACCGGCGCCTCCCAATAAAGCTCCACCGTATTACTCACTGTATTCAATACACCGTAGACCGGGGTGCCGCCGCCGTCAGAGCCCAGAAGGTAGACCCATTTCCCCTCCTCTTCATAGCCCCGAAGGTAGTCGATCACCAAAACCCCATATTTTTCGTTGACCAGCGACTTGTGCTGCTCTAATACGCAGATCTGGTATTCCCAATCCCCAAAGGCATCGGCGGTGTCGATGGCAATGGGGTAGTTGCGCTGCATAGACTCCAGGTAAAACAGAAGGCCAAAGGAAACAACACCAATCAAAATAAACAACCAAATCCGTTTTTTCATTTGTCGCCCTCCCGGGTGGGCACGGACTCTGCGGTGCTTCTGATGCGCCATTCGTTAATGTCGGAAACGCAGTAATACCAGTTCTCAGCCAGCGGTGTACAGGCTGTCAGGTAGTCTATGTTGATATCTTTGCGCTCCGCAGCATATACGATCCGGCAGCCGACATCGGCTCCTCTGTTCCAGAAAAGGAACTCTATGGTATTTTCGTCTCGCAGAATCGCTTGATAGCCCCTGTTCTCCATCTGCTCCATCACAGAGGTTATGGGGGAATTTTCCGGGGGAATATGACCGTAGGAGCCGGAAGGGGAATCCAAATCCCAACAAATGCGTCCGTACTGCTCCGGCTTGTTCAGCCCTTCAAAATACGCCTTTACCGCCAGCAAAAGCGCCTCATCCCGATCAAAGATCGCCTGGGCTTCCTGATCAGTGGGTGGGGAGGTATCAACGCAGAATTTGAGAATGCAGAAAACGCTGATAACTGCGGCAATGATCAAAAGCGGGCGCAGCCATTTTTTCATAAATCATTCCTCTGTGGGGCGGTATTCCAGAATATCCGCCGGTTGACAGTTCAGGGCTTTACAAATGGCCTCCAGAGTGGAAAAGCGGATGGCTCTGGCCTTGCCGGTTTTGAGGATGGAGAGGTTTGCCTGGGTGATGCCGATGCGTTCTGCCAGCTCGCCGGAGGACATCTTCCGCTTTGCCAGCATAACGTCCAAATTTACGATGATCGCCATAATTTGTCCCTCCTCAGATGGTCAGGCTGTTCTCTTCCTTCAGCTCGATGGCGGCCACAAAGCAGCTGCGCACCACACGCACGATCAGGAAGATAAAGAGCATGGCACCTGCCACAAAGAACAGGGGCGGATACCAGTAGCCTGCCACAGCGGTAACCACTGTCACCATCAGACAGCACAGGCAGATCCAGGTCATGAGCCGTGGATTGGCAGCGCAGAAGGCCTGATTTTTGCGGATATTGGCCAGGAGCCGAAACATACAGCCCAGCGCCACGGCAGCGGGTGGGCAGCAGGTATAAAAAGCCGCCAGGATCACCGTCCCCAGTTCCTTCGGCATGGCACGGTAATTGAGATAGATGCGGATCAGCCAGGGCGCCAAAAACAGCAGCGCAGAGAGCAAAAGCATAAAGAAAACCACAAATCCAATGGTCAGGGTCACAGTGCGATGTTTCATAAGCAAGAGAACCTCCCCTTTGTCGTTCTACCGCCAGAGTACCACCAAATTTATCGTTTGTCAATAAAAATATAACGAATTTCGGAAATACAGTTGAAAGGTGTAAAATCATTGAAATAGATAAATCCGTTCCTGCTCTCTTTTAATTCATTATTTTAATTCTATATATTTATATAGGTGATCATTCATGCGCACTCTAGAGTGATCATTCATGCGCACTCTAGAGTGCGCATCTATGACCACAAAAGGGGCTCCGCATCTAAACGCTACGGAAGGAAACAAATACGGAGTCACACCTACAATACGGCTGGAGATGTATATGCCGTCAAACAGTTCGATAAACAGAAATGTGTCGTTCTGTCAGGAAACTAATAGCTAACAGCTAATGTCTAATAACGAAGGTGTGCCTACGGCACGGATTTTGAATATTTAGCCCGTCAAACAGAAATTTGTCGAACAGTTGAGAAAACGGTTTGTATCATGTAACTGTTTCGCGCAGCGGAGTAAGTGAGACCCCAAATTTTTAATTTGGTTGGTCGAACTTATGCCTTGTGCTGAGGGGGTCTTGGGGGAGGGCGAATTTGGGCTGTCGGGGGTAGTGTTGAAACGGAGAAGTGTTACCACAGCACAATCTGAGCGCCTCCCCCAAGTCGCCTTTTTTTGGCGGACTTTGGTTCCTTTCTTGGCGAAGCAAGAAAGGAACGCCCCACGCAGTGGAGCAAAGTTGTAAGTTTGTACCGTAGTAACGATGAATGGTATTGTTTAACGGTAGTGCCACGGGCGATTGATAATCGCCCCTACGGCT
>JAFUPG010000074.1 GCA_017481325.1 Oscillospiraceae bacterium | reverse complement strand
TACTATGTAGACACGGTAGGGAAGAATAAAAAGCGATAGAGGAATATATCCGCAATCAGCTTACGGAAGATGAGATGATGGATCAGATGACGATAAAGGAATACATAGACCCGTTTACGGGTAGCAAGAAAAGTAAGGCATAAAAACAGGCCGCTTTAGCGGCGGCCTGTAATTGTAATGCGGTGCCAAACTTTCAATGCCCCTTTAGGGGTTAAGCCTGTAATGACCCTTCTAGGGCCTGAGCAAGCCACCTCTTTAGTGGTGGTTATGACTCTACAGTAAAATCGTCAGCAGCCAGCCTGCGGCTACGGGAAAGGCACCCAATCCCAGCCAAAAGGCGGGGCTGTGGGGTTTTCGCCGCTGTTTTTTCGGAAATTCGCTGCTGCAGAGGCGGCGAGCCTCCTCCAAAAGCTCCCGTTCTCCCAAGCCATGCTTTTCCAAAGCATCCTCCTTCAGCAGGAAGATCGCCTGTTCAAAGAGCCGCTGGTCGGGATTTCGCACCATAATCACCTGCCGGGTCGTCCCTTTTACCATGGACTTCCACCCTCCTTCCAAGGAGAGTATAGCCACAGACGGGGAACTTAAACCCTTAGAGGCAGCATTTTTCTCTGGGAATATACTTGCCCTTGGGCTCAGAGAGCAGCTTGCCCTCCTCCACGCTCAGCTCGCCCCGGAGCCAGACCTGGGCGATATGTCCGGTGGTCTTGATACCCTCATAAGGGGCATAGTCCACGTTGGCCACCTGATCGGCGGCGGTGATAAGGCCGTCTGCCTCCGGATCGTAGACCACAATATCCGCATCGGCACCGGGTGCAATGTGACCCTTCCGGGGATAAGCACCGTAGAGCTTGGCAGGAGCCTCTGCCAGCACCTCGGCCATCTTCTCTGCGGAGATTCGTCCCGTTGCCACACCGAAGGTGTACATCAGAACACCACGGGTCTCCACACCGGGCATACCGCCGGGGATCTGGGTAAAGTCTCCACGGCCGGCATCCTTCTGCTTCAGGGTGAAACTGCAGTGGTCGGTGGAAACGGTCTGCACCTCGCCGTCCCGCAGGGCAGCCCACAGCGCCTCGTTGTCCTGCTTTTTCCGAAGGGGCGGCGCACAGACGTACTTGGCACCCTCGAAATCGGGCAGGGAATAGAGCGAGTCCTCCAGCAGCAAATAGTGGGGACAGGTCTCCACATAGACCTTCTGCCCGGTGGCTCTGGCGGCACGAACCTCCTTCAGCCCGTCCTCCGAGGACAGGTGGACAATGACCACTGGCACATCGGCCACCTTTGCCATCTTCAGCAGGCGGCTTACCGCCTCTGCCTCCAGAATGGAGGGACGGCACAGGGGATGGCTGGCCGGGGAAAACTCTCCGGCGGCCTTTTTCTCTTTAATCAGAGCATCGATGACACCGGCATTCTCGCAGTGTACGCCTACAATGCCGCCCAGCTCCTTCATCTTCCTGAGGGCTTTGAACATATCCTCGTCCCCGATCATCATGGCGGGGTAGGTCATGTACATCTTAAAGGAGCTGATGCCCCGGTCAAACATCCCGGGCAGCTCGTCAATGATGCCCTCATTCCAGTCGTCAATGGTCATGTGGAAGCCGTAGTCGCAGGCGGTCTTGCCCTGGGCCTTGTTGTGCCAGAGCTCCAGTCCGTATTCCAGCGTCTCGCCCTTGTTGGGGCAGGCAAAGTCGATGACCATGGTAGTGCCGCCCCGGAGAGCGGAACGGCCGCCGGTGTAGAAATCGTCCGCAGTGGTGGTGTTGCAGACATCCAGATCAAAATGGGTGTGGGCATCGATGAAGCCGGGGAAGAGCAGCTTGCCGCTGACATCCACCACCTTGCAGCCCTCGCTCTGCAGATCAGCGCCTACGGCGACGATCTTTTCGCCCTCTACAAGCACGTCCGCCCGTTCCTTGCCCGAGGCATTGACGACGGTACCGCCCTTTAACAGAATTTTCACTGACATCAGCTCCTGTTCTTAGAATTCTATGGTTATTTTACCATAGCTTTCTCAAAAAGAAAATAGCTTTTTTGTGGAAATTCACGGTGCTTGACAAATTGCCGCCGGGGAACTTATAATAGAGAAAAAACGAAAAGGAGTCCTTCTTATGCGTAAAAACTTCGGCCCCAAGACCGCTCTGTACCCCATGCCGGTGTTGATCATCGGCTCTTATGACGAAAATGGCAAGCCCAACGCCATGAACGCTGCCTGGGGCGGCATTGTGGACACCGGTCTCATAGGCATCTGCCTCTCGGAGGATCACCGCACCACCAAGAATATCCTGAAAACCGGAGCCTTCACCGTCAGCATGGCGGATGCGGACAACGTGATCCCGGCAGACTACGTGGGTCTGGTCTCCGGAGATAAGGAGCCGGAGAAAATGGAAAAAGCGGGCTGGAGCTGCACAAAGAGCCAATTTGTCAACGCTCCTCTCATCGACCAACTGCCCATGGCGCTGGAGTGTGAGCTGGTCAGCTATGACACAGAGCTGGGTCTGATGATCGGCAAAATCGTCAATATCTGCGCCGAGGAGCGCATTTTGACCGAGGGTAAGATCGACCTGAACAAATTCCGTCCCATCACCTACGATTCCTTCGGCCACGGCTACTACACCCTGGGCGAAAAAGTGGGCAATGCCTTCTCCGACGGCAACAAGCTGAAATAAGCTGCAGAAATAGTTGCCCTGTTTCGGCCTGATAGAGAATTAACAGCGCATTATAGCCTTGAAATTGGCATTTTGTCAAGGCAAATACGTTGTTTTCTTGACTTTGACACTTTAGTGTGTTATATTAATGGTAGCGATTTCCAAACTGAGTTATAGAGGTAAAAACTATGTGTTCTCTGAAAAAGTACCTGGCGGAATTCCTGGGCACCATGATCCTGGTGGTTCTGGCCTGCGGTACCGCCGTAGCGGTTGGTTGTGATGCTGCCAGTGGCTCCGGCTACCTGCTCACCGCTCTGGCTTTTGGTCTGGTGATCGTGGCCATGGCTTATTCTGTGGGCAATGTCTCCGGCTGCCACATCAACCCTGCCGTCTCCATTGCCATGCTGGTCTCCGGCAAGCTGAGCTTCAAGGACTTTGTGGGCTATGTGATCGCCCAGTTCGCCGGCGGTATTGCCGGTGCTGCCATTCTGGGTGCCATCTTCGGCTGGGACTGCGGCTTCGGCGCCAACAACGTCAACCCCGGCATCGCCCAGTCCATCGTAGTGGAAGTGATTTTGACCTTCGTCTTCGTGTTCGCCATTCTGGGGGTCACCTCCAAGGTCAAGAACTCCGCTGTCAGCGGCATCGTCATCGGCCTGAGCCTGACCCTGGTACATATCCTGGGCATTGCTCTCACCGGCACTTCCGTCAACCCCGCCCGTAGCTTCGGTCCCGCCCTCTTTGCCGGCGGCGAGGCGCTGAGCTGTGTATGGGTTTTCATCCTGGCTCCTCTGGTGGGCGGCGTTCTGGCTGCCCTGGTCTACGGCTTCCTGGCCGGCAAGCAGACCGAGGAATAATCCCCAACGCTTTCTAGGCTCAAAGAGCTGCCTCACCACAGAGGCAGCTCTTTTGCTGCGCATGGAGGAAAAAAACTGCCTCCGATTTTGACATTCTGTGAATTTTGTTGCATTTTTCAGCAAAATGTGATATTATTATCCGTTGGAGAATTCATTCAATGGAGTGTACCTATGGAACGGAGTTTACGCAAGAAATATTTTGGAAACGCCGCTTTTTACCGTATGGCTCTGGCAGTTGCCATCCCCATTATGATCCAGAACGGCATTACCCAGTTTGTGGGTCTGCTGGATAATATCATGGTGGGCAGAGTGGGTACGGAGGAGATGACCGGCGTTTCCATTAGCAATACCCTGATTTTCGTCTTTAATCTGGCCATCTTCGGGGCAGTGTCCGGTGCCGGCATTTTTGGCGCACAGTTCTATGGCAGCGGCGACCAGGAGGGAGTGCGCTATGCCTTCCGTTTCAAGCTGCTGATGTGTACCTTGTTGACCGCTGTGGGTATCAGCATTTTCCTCCTCTTCGGAGATGATCTGATCATGCTCTACCTCAAGGGCGAGGGAAGCCCCCGGCAGATTCAGGCCAGCTTGGGCTTTGCCCGGGAATACCTGCACATTATGCTCATCGGCCTTGTGCCCTTCTTCCTGACCCAGTGTTATGCAGGAACCCTCCGTGAGTGCGGTCAGACCGTGGTTCCCATGGCGGCAGGCATTGTGTCCGTGCTGGTGAACCTCTGCCTCAATATCCTTTTGATCTTCGGCTATCTGGGTCTGCCCCGGCTGGGCTCTGCCGGTGCAGCCATCGCCACAGTGGTGGCCCGTTTTGTGGAGGCCGCCATTGTCATCCTCTGGACCCATACCCACAAGGATCGCCAGCCCTTCATCCGTGGCGCTTACCGCTCCTTTAAGATCCCTATGAAGCTCCTGGGGCAGATCACCCGGAAATCCCTGCCTCTGCTGATCAACGAGGGTCTGTGGGCCGGCGGTATGGCCCTTCTGAGCCAGTGCTACTCCCTCCACGGCTATGACGTGGTCTCTGCCAACAATATCTGCAGCACTATTTCCAATGTGTTCAACGTGGCTTTCCTCGCTATGGGCAGCGCCATCGGTATTATCGTCGGCCAGCTTCTGGGCGCCAATAAACTGGAGGAGGCCAGGGATACCGACCGTAAGCTCATTAGCTTCTCTGTGCTGATTTGCTTTGTGATCGGCGGTGTAATGGCGCTGACCTGCAATCTCTTCCCCAAAATCTACAATACCACAGAGGAAATCCGTTACCTGGCCTCCCGGCTGATTTTGGTTATGGCGCTGTGTATGCCCATCAACTCTCTGGCCAATGCCTGCTATTTCACCCTTCGCTCCGGCGGCAAGACCCTGATCACCTTTATTTTCGACAGCTTCTATGTCTGCCTGGTCACGGTGCCCCTGGCCTACTGCCTGAGCCGCTTTACGGAGATCCCCATTGTGCCCCTGTTCCTTATCTGCCAGCTGGTGGATATCGGCAAGTGCATTGTGGGCATGACTATGATCCACAAGGGAATCTGGATCCAGAATATTGTAAAGGAAGCGTAATATGAACAGCCAATACTATCGTGACCGTGGCCTGCTGCGGATTTTCCTGGGCTATTTTAAGCCCCATAAAAAGCTCTTTGCGCTGGATATGCTCTGCGCCCTCTTTGTGGCACTGGTGGATCTGGCCTTCCCCCTGGTGTCCCGTTCTTCCATGAACGAGCTGCTGCCCAAGGGCGAATTTACCGCCTTTTTTGCGGTGATGGCGGTGATGGCGGTTGCCTACCTGCTCCGTGCTCTGCTGTACTACGTCATCTGCTACTGGGGGCACACCTTTGGCATCCGTGTTGAAGCGGATATCCGCCGGGATCTGTTCAAACATATGCAGTCCCTGGGCTATGACTTTTACGACCATAACCGCACCGGCCAGCTCATGAGCCGCCTGACCACCGACCTCTTTGAGATCACAGAGCTGGCGCACCACGGCCCAGAGGATCTGATCATCTCCGTGCTCACCATCATCGGCGCCCTGATCGTCATGTTCTCCATTGAGTGGCGTTTGGCCCTGGTGGTCTGCATCATTCTGCCCATTTTGCTGACGGCGGTCATTCTCCGCCGCAGAAAAATGAGCGCCGTGTCCAAGAATGTAAAGAAGCGCACCGCCGCCATCAATGCGGAGATCGAATCCTCTCTCTCCGGCATCCGCACTGCCAAGGCCTTTGCCAACGAGGCGGTGGAGTTCGGTAAGTTCACTGAGGCCAACGAGCGTTTTAAGGTCTCCAAGCGGGAGTTCCATCGGGAGATGGGCATTTTCTCCGGCTCTCTGGAGTTCTTTATGTCCATCTTGTCCGTGGCCGTGGTGGCCGTGGGCGGCGCCCTGACCATGAAGGGTAATATCGAAATGGTGGATCTTCTCACCTTCAGCCTCTATATCTCCACTTTTACCAGCCCTGTGCGTAAGCTGGTGAGCTTCTCCGAGATGTTTGCCAACGGCTTTGCCGGTCTGGGGCGCTTTGCGGAGCTTATGCGTATGGAACCTGCGCTGCAGGATGCCCCCGACGCCGCTGAGCTGGACGATGTGAAGGGCGAGATCCAGGTCAAGAACGTCCGCTTCTCCTACGAGGAGAACGAGGAGGTTCTGGAGGATATCTCTCTGCAGGTGAAGGCAGGGGAGACTGTGGCTGTGGTCGGTCCCTCCGGCGGCGGTAAGAGCACCCTCTGCCGTCTGATCCCCCGTTTCTACGATGTAGATGAGGGCAGTATTACCATCGATCATCTGGATATTCGCCATGTGACCCAGAGTTCCTTACATAAGAATATCGGCGTGGTGCAGCAGGAGGTCTTCCTCTTTGCCGATACCATTGGCAACAATATCCGCTACGGCAAGCCCGATGCCACCATGGAGGAGATCATCGAGGCCGCAAAACGGGCGGAGATTTACGAAGATATCCTTCAGATGCCCGACGGCTTTGACACCTACGTAGGCGAGCGGGGCACACTCCTCTCCGGCGGTCAGAAGCAGCGTGTGTCCATTGCACGGATCTTCCTAAAGAATCCGCCCATTCTGATTCTGGACGAGGCCACCAGTGCCCTGGACTCCGTCACCGAGGCAAAGATCCAGTCCGCCTTGGATGCCCTGGCTGTGGGACGTACCACTCTGATCATTGCCCACCGCCTGTCCACCATCCGCAGCGCCTCCCGGATCATTGTAGTTGCGGACGGAAAAATCTGCGAAGAGGGCAGCCACGAAGCGCTTCTGGCGAAGGACGGCCTATATGCCAGACTCTACCATACACAAAACATCGGCCAGAATATGTGTTAACATGAAATTATCAAAAAAAGTACAGCTTTTTTAGCCAAAAACAACGAATAACAGAATATTTACTTGCTTTTTAGATAAAATTATGATAACATATACAAACTATGCGCTCATAAGAACAGTTTGCATAGCGCATCATAGGATGAAAGAAACAGGAAAGGAAGATCCCCCATGAGCAAGGTATTGCTGCCGGAGGCTGCCATCAAACATTTTAAGACCGAAGGAACCCCCACGTCCTGCGAGGAGTTCGGCTCCGGACATATCAACAGCACCTATCAGGTCGTCACCGACCTGGGTCATACTTATATTTTACAGCGCATTAACCAGTACGTTTTCAACAACCCTAAGGCGGTTATGGAAAACGTCGGCGCTGTCTGCGAGTACCTCAGAGAGCGGGTCAGCGATCCCAGTGAGACCCTCCACTTCCTCCAGAGCGACGAAGGCACCTATTACCACATCGACGAGACCGGAGAGTTCTGGCGCTGCTATGAGTTTGCTGACGGCCTGTGCCTGGAAGCTCCCGAATCCGATGCGGATTTCTACGAGAGCGCCATTGCCTTCGGCCGTTTCCAGGAAATGCTGAAGGATTTCCCGGCCCACACCCTGCATGAAACCATTCCTCTGTTCCATAATACCATTAACCGCTATCGCCTGTTCAAGGAGGCACTTGCTGCCAACAAGTCCGGCAGAGCCCACCTGGTGCAGGCTGAGATCGACTTCATCATGGCCAGAGAGCAGGAGGCCGGCACCATCTGCCACCTGCTGGAGAGCGGCGAGCTGCCCCTCCGAGTGACCCATAACGACACCAAGCTCAACAACGTCCTTCTGAACAAGCATAGCCGCAAGGCCATGTGCGTGCTGGATCTGGACACGGTCATGCCCGGCTCCTCCCTCTATGACTACGGCGATTCCATCCGTTTCGGAGCCGCCACCGCCGCTGAGGACGAGAAGGATCTGAGCAAGATGACCATGGATCTGAACCTATTCCGTGTCTACACCGCCGGTTATCTGAAGGCCTGCCCCGGCCTCACCGCCAAGGAGCGTGAGCTGCTGCCCCTGGGTGCCAAAATCATCACCCTGGAGCTGGCTGTCCGTTTCCTTACGGACTATCTGGATGGCGACCTCTATTTCAAGACCGCCTACAGCGAGCATAATCTGGTTCGTGCCCGTACCCAGCTGAAGCTGGTTTGGGACATGGAGAACAAGTGGGAAGAGATGCAGCGCATCATTGCAGAAGAAACCGCCAAGGTATAAGGAGCCATTATGAATTATTTAGGTATTGCGTATTCCGTTAAGAACCTGCCCCTGCTGGATGACAAGTTTATCCCCTTCGGTGTCTGGATCGATGCCTACGAGAAGGGCGCAGAAAAGCCTCTGACCATCGCCATCGAGCGTGACAAGGGCAAGATCTCCGTCCACCACACCAAGATCCACGGCACTGCCGAGCTGGCTGAGGCTGACTACCGTTATGTGGAGCGCTATGTGAAGTTCCTGCTGTGGTCCATCGGCGGTTTCCGTATCTATATCTGCGGCGACAGCGCCCTGGCACAGCGCCTGCAGAAGGCCTACACTCTGGAAGGCGAGCGCAAGTTCGACGTCCAGTTTATGCAGGATGTCTACGAAGTTCCCTTCGAGGTCATTGACTGCGCTTTGGAGGACTGCCCCAAGCAGAATGAATCCTCCGTCTCCATCGGCGGCCATATGGAAGGCTGCCGCATTGGCTTTGATGCCGGCGGTTCCGACCGCAAGGTCTCCGCTGTCATCGATGGCAAGACCGTCTACTCCGAAGAGGTGGTCTGGCATCCCAAGACCGAGTCCGATCCCCAGTACCATTTCGACGGCATTGTGGAGGCATTCAAGACCGCAGCTTCCAAGATGCCCCGTGTGGATGGCATTGGCGTCTCCTCTGCCGGCGTGTTCATCGGCAACAGCCCCATGGTCTCCTCTCTGTTCATCAAGGTGCCCAGAGAGAAGCGTGACCTGGTCAAGACCATCTATGACCGTGCCGCTCTGGAGCTGGGCGATGTGCCTATCGTCGTTGCCAATGACGGCGACGTCACCGCTCTGGCCGGTGCTATGGGTTTGGAGTGCGGCTCTGTTATGGGCATGGCCATGGGTACCTCCGAGGCCGTAGGCTATGTGGATGCCGACGGCAACGTACTGGGTTGGCTCAACGAGTTAGCCTTTGCCCCCGTGGATCTGTACGAGGATGCCATGGCAGACGAGTGGTCCACCGATCTGGGCGTGGGCTGCAAGTACTTCTCTCAGGATGCGGTTATCAAGCTGGCTCCCGTTGCCGGGATCGAGCTGGCCGACAGCCTGACCCCTGCCGAGAAGCTGAAGGAAGTGCAGAACCTGGTGCAGAAGGGTGACGAGCGTGCCCAGAAGATCTTCGCCTCCATCGGCGCTTACCTGGCACACACCATGAAGCTCTATTGCCGCTTCTATGATGTCCATCACATGATCGTCCTGGGGCGTGTCATGTCCGGCATCGGCGGCAGCATCATTCTGGATACCTGCCTGAAGATCATGGCAGAGGAGTATCCCGAGCTTTCTAAGAAGGTTCGTGTTATGCTGCCCGATGAGAAGACCCGCCGTGTCGGTCAGTCCGTGGCCGCAGCCAGCCTGCCCGAGGCCAAGAAGTAAGAAAAATGGATCGGGGCGACCGTTTTGGCCGCCCCTTTTTTCTAAGGAGGATAAACTATGAATTATAAGAATGCTAATATCTATACCAGACGTTTTTGCTTTGAAAAGGGCGCTTTTTCCGTAGAAAACGGCAGATTTGTCAATGTTCTGGGCGCAGAAGCCGAGGATGCCATTGACCTGCAGGGCGCTTATGTGATCCCCGGCCTCATCGATGTCCACACCCACGGTAACTCCGGTGCCGACTTCTCCGACGGCGAGAGAGAAGGCGTGGAGAAGATGGCAAAGTATTTTGCCGCCAACGGCATCACCTCCTTCACTCCCGCCTCCATGACCCTGCCCTATGAGACTCTGGCCAAGGCCTTTGCCTCTGCCCGTGCCTTCGTGGACAGCCGCCCCGAGGATGCCGCTGCTCTCCGTGGCATCCAGATGGAAGGCCCCTTCTTCAACGAGAAGAAAAAGGGCGCTCAGAACGGCGCATACCTTCAGAACCCCGACTTTGAGGCATTCCAAAAGCTGCAGCAGGATTGCGGCAATCTGGTGAAGATCGTGGATATCGCCCCCGAGCTTCCCGGCAGCGCTGAGTTCATCCGTCAGGCCAAGGAACTCTGCACCGTGTCCATCGCCCACTCGGATGCCACTTATGAAGAGGCCCGTGCCGGTATCGAGGCCGGTGTGACCCACCTGACCCACCTCTATAATGCCATGCCTGCCATTCACCATCGCAAGCCCGGCACCATCGCCGCCGCTGCCGAGGCCGAGCAGGTCAGCGCTGAGATCATCTCCGACGGTCAGCACGTCCACCCCGGTGCCGTCCGTCTGGCCTTCCGCATTTTCGGCGCAGAGCGCATGGTGCTCATCTCCGACAGCCTCCGCTGCTGCGGTATGCCCGACGGCGAGTACGAGCTGGGCGGCCAGCAGGTCTTCCTGAAGGGCGGCATCGCCCGTCTGGCAGACGGTACCATCGCCGGTTCCGCCACCAACCTCTACGACTGCATGAAGCTGGCTGTCTCCTTCGGTATTCCCAGAGAGGATGCCATCCGTGCCGCCACCTACAATCCCGCCCGTCAGATCGGTGCGCTGAATGAGGTCGGCTCCATCGAAAACGGTAAGGTAGCCGACTTCGTCCTCTGCGATGCCGAACTGAACCGCAAAGCCGTCTACCTGGCAGGCAAGGAGCTGTAATTCTTCTAAGCTAAACGGAAATTTGTCCTAGGAACTAATAACTAACGACTAATAGTGAATAACTGAGGTATCGGCTCCGCCGATGAATTTAAATACGTGCCGGAGGCACACCTTAGTTCTTAGTTATTAGCCATTCGTTATTAGCTCGCAGCATTAAGATGCTGCGCTAAATTTCCGTTTACAGCAATATTCAGGAGAGAATAATAACCCGATGACCGAACTCATTTTGCGGTCATTGGGTTGTTTTTCTTTTGCGGCAAAGGATAATCTGCAAAAGGCGCTTTACGCTGCGGAGATAACATTCCCGGGTGAGGGTATGACGGGAGAAATTCCGAAAAATTCTTTGGCACTGTGGTTGACAATAGGGGGTAAATATTGTAACATAATAGAGATGACATTAGTAAAACTAATGGTGAGGCATTGATTTCGCTTAAAGGAGGAGTATTATGCACCCCAGTGATGATGTAAAAACCATGCGGGAGTACCTGACCCACGTATTACGCTTTGAGGGATATGTGCACTACTGGAAAGAGGCCATGACCCGGGTCAACCAAAAGATGCGGGAGCTGATGCAGCGAAAGAACCAGGTAAATGCTGCCTATCAACAGGCATCCATTGGCCTGCAGACCGCTGATCAGCAGTTTCGTCAGAAGCAGGCCGACGGAAACAGCACGGCCCGTGGGTTCCGTAAGGCACGTAGAATTTTCCTGATCCTTGGTCTTGTTCTGGTAGCCATTGCTCTGATTGCGGTGATCCTGCTTCCTCTGAAAATCGAGGAGAAAATCGTGGTCATTCCTGTGCTGGGTCCCTTTGCGGCGGTGTTTTTCATTCTGTCTTCTGTGATGAATCGAAAGAGCAGGGATTATCGCAACAACAGCAATGACCGCAGTATTGCGACGCAAAAGCAGCAGTACCGTGCAGAGGAAAATGCGAATTTTCATCGCTGCAAGGAGGAACTGATGTATCTGGAAAGAGCTGAGACGGATCTGATCGGTCTGCAGAAGGAGATTCGGGTTAATTTGTCTACTGCGGAGGACAAGCTTGGGGAGATGTATGCCCTGGATTATCTGCCCCGGATGGATAAATACAGAAATATGCCTGCTGTGGCTGCATTCTTGAGCTACATCGAGAGCTGGCGCTGCACAGTGATTAAGGGTGCAGGCGGTATTTATACGACCTATGAGGAAGACCTGCGCCATGAAAAGGTCATTGATAATCTGACGATGATCAGCAGCAAGCTGGATACGGTCATCCAGTACCAAGCCAAGCTGGTGGAGACTACAGGTCACATTGACCAGCGTTTGGATCAGATGAACCATACCCTGAATAGTATCGACCGAGGTGTTCAGTGCACAGCATATAACACCGGCGTTTCTGCCGCAGCAAACCAGCAGACTGCTGCAGCCGCAAGCTTCATTGCGGATCGTATGCACTGGGGTTATTAAGGAGACAGCTATGGATCGGACGATTTATGAAGAAGCCCGTCTATACCTCACCGGAGAGAATTACCATCCGCTGAACTATCGGGAGGGAATTCGCCTACTTCAAGCAGCGGCACAGGGCGGAGACTCCAGAGCCATGGCACATTTGGGGCAACTGCTGTTCGAGGGCAATATCCTGCTGAAAAATCAGGAGGCGGCACTTTACTGGTTCCGTCAAGCGGTGCAGGTGGGTAACGAGCCTCTGGCGCATATGTACCTGGGGGACTATGCCTTCCTTCCTATCGGGAGACCCAAAAGCGAGGAGGAGGCATTTTACCACTATGGTATCGCAGCCCGGAGCGGTCTGGTGGAGGCTATGCGTATGTACGGCTCTCTACTCTATGACCGGGGACAGCTGGCAGAGGCCTTTCGCTATCTGAAGGGTGCTGTAGATGGGGGAACGAGAGAACAGGCGCACTGCTTGTATTTTATGGGCTGCGTTTGCGAGCGTAAAGAGGGCCCCATGGCCGGCGAGCAGCACGCTTGCCGCTTTTATGAGGCTGCGGCCCGGCTGGATCATGTAGAGGCCATGTACAGCTGCGGACGGATACTTCTCCGCTGTGGAGACCGGTCTGCGGCAGAAAACTGGTTCAGCAAAGCCGCCGAAAAAGGCCACGAGGGCGCAAAGAAAATGGTTAAGCGTTCCCGGATCACTCAGATTATTGAGATGATCTGATGCTTTGGATAAGTGCAATTACCAATTGCTGCTTTCTTACAAAAACGATCACTGCACAGAGGAGGGAGACTCCTTTGTGCAGTGATTGTTTTTGAAATAGATTATCCAACAAAATAGAAGGGATTTGCCACGTCTTCGCCCCATAGGGCTTTGGCGGTGCGCCACATGGCTTTGGCGTGGATGCGGTCGTGCCAGAGGAAGCGGCGGAGGACTTTTCGCATGGTCCATTCTTCGCCGTCGTCGGCAATGTAGACCTTGCTGCTGAGGAAGTCGGGCAGATCTTCCAGTTCAGATAATACCTGC
>JAFUPG010000073.1 GCA_017481325.1 Oscillospiraceae bacterium | reverse complement strand
GCTACCGAAAAGCCATGTCATTGCGAGGAGGGCGTAAGCCCGACGTGGCAATCTGTTCTCTAAATGTTTCAAATATGTGGGAATTTGGTGCAAAACGGAGGTTTTAAGAATACAGATTGCCACGGCCACAGGTAGCCTCGCAATGACATAGCGGAATATGAACCTTTGCTCATAGCCTAAAAATCATCCGAATACGGGAGGCTTTGGCTGCAGCAAACTGTTCGACAAATTTCTGTTTGACGGATTCAATATTCTAAATCCGTGCCGGAGGCACACCTTCGTTATTAGTCATTCGTTTTTAGTAATTCGTTCCCAGCATTCATGTGCTGCGGCTAACTTCCCTTTCTCTTTTTGGATTCTCACACACGTTCCTCTGCTCTTGCATTGTGGAGGGAAATCGCTTATAATATAAGATGAGGAATTATGCAAAAGGCAGGTGACACCATGGCACAGTTGACAGACTCCATTCGACTTTTACTGGGCATCGGCCCGAAAAAGGCGGCGCTGTTCGCCAATCTGGGCATCTCTACCCTGGGGGATCTGCTGCAGCACTATCCCAGAGATTACGAGGATCGCACCCGGCTTGTACCCATTATAGATCTGGAGCAGGGTGTGCCGGCCTGCTTTTTGGCCTCTGTGATCTCCAATCCCCAGACCCATTCCATTCCCAAGCCCGGCGGCAAACGGCTGGAGGTGACCAAGGTCACCGTGGCTGACCACACCGCACGTCTGCACCTGACCTTTTTTAACTCGGCATATACGGTTTCCAAGCTGATCCGTGGGGAGCAGTACTGCTTCTACGGCGCTTTGGAGGGGGACTATCTGGGCTACGGCATGACCAATCCCCTCTTCGAGCCTCTGGACAGTACCGGAAATCTGACCCGCCGCATTATGCCCATTTACCCTCTGACCGCCGGTCTGACCAACAAGGCCGTGTCTCAGGCGGTGCAGCTGGCCATGGAGCGCTGCCATCCCGAGGATTTTTTGCCGGAGGATGTGCGGCAGCGGCAGTATCTCTGCGACTACGGCTATGCCCTTCGCCAGATCCACGCTCCCGATTCCCAGGAGGCCCTGGAGCAGGCGAAGAAGCGGCTGATTTTTGAAGAATTCTATATTTTCTCCACCGCTCTGGCGCTGCTGCGGAGCAAACGCTGTCTGCGCCGCACGGAGAAAATGGATACGGGGAATATGGCAGGCTTTTACGATGCCCTCCCCTTCCGTCTGACAGGGGCGCAAATGCGCTGCATCGGGGAAATTCTGGGGGATATGGCAGCAGGCCGACCCATGAGCCGTCTGGTACAGGGGGACGTTGGCTCCGGCAAGACCATGGTGGCCGCCGCAGCAGCCTACTGCGCCGCCAAAAACGGCGCTCAGACCGCCCTGATGGCGCCTACGGAGATCCTGGCTCGGCAGCATTACGAGGGCTTGAAGCCCCTGTTCGGCGCCCTGGGCATCCGTCTGTGCCTGCTGGTGGGCTCCATGACACCCAAGCAGAAGAAGGAATGTCGGGAGCAGATCGCCGCCGGAGACTATGATCTGGTCATCGGCACCCATGCCCTTCTGACGGAGACCACCGTATTTCACAATCTGCGGCTGGTGATCGCTGACGAGCAGCACCGCTTCGGTGTTGCCCAGCGTGCCGTCCTCATGGAAAAGGGGCAGCAGCCCCATCTGCTGATCATGTCGGCGACCCCCATTCCCCGTACCCTGTCTCTGATCCTCTACGGCGATCTGGACGTGAGCATCATCGACGAGCTGCCCCCGGGGCGGCAGCCGGTGGAGAGCTTCCTGGTAGACGAGCGCTACCGTGCCCGACTCAACGGTTTTATCCGCAAGCAGGCCCAGGAGGGACATCAGAGCTACATCGTCTGCCCCGCCATTGAGGACAGCGAAACGGAGTCCCTGAAGGCCGCCGAGACCTGGATTCAGACCCTTCGGGACTCGGCCTTCCCCGACCTGCGGCTGGCGCTGCTCCACGGCAAAATGAAGGGCAGCGAAAAAGAGGCCATTATGACCGCCTTCGCCGCCGGTGAATATGACATTTTAGTTTCTACTACGGTCATTGAGGTGGGCGTGGACGTGCCCAATGCCACCTTAATGGTGGTGGAAAATGCGGAGCGCTTCGGCCTGTCCCAGCTGCACCAGCTGCGGGGACGTGTGGGAAGAGGTAAGGCAAAGTCCTGGTGCATTTTGGTCTCCGATGTCAAAGAGCCCCAGACCCGTCAGCGCCTGAAGGAGCTCTGCGCCACCACCGACGGCTTCAAGGTGGCACAGACCGACCTGAAGCTCCGTGGCCCCGGCGATTTCTTCGGCGCACGGCAGCACGGTCTGCCCCTGTTCCGTGTGGCGGATCTGGTGCAGGATCTGAGTATTTTGAAGGATGCGCAGGAGGAGGCCGCCCATACCGTAGCCTCTCAGCGCCTGCCCGAGGCACTTTTGCAGGCCGTAGAAGCCCTATTAAAGGACGGATACAGCCCCAACTGACCCTGAAAACCGCATATTTTTGAAAAATATCTTGTATCTTGGCGCAAAATATAGTATAATAAATCGACTATGCGTATAAATATGCTTATTGGAGGCTTATGAAATATGAAGAAACCCATTGTACTTGTTATTATGGACGGTGTTGGCAAGGGCGACGGCGGCAGCGGCGATGCTGTTGCAGTAGCCAAGACTCCTACCTTAGACCGTCTTCTCTCCGAATGTCCCTGCACCTGGCTGAAGGCTCACGGCACCGCCGTCGGCCTGCCCAGTGACGACGACATGGGCAACTCCGAGGTTGGCCACAACGCTCTGGGCTGCGGTCAGATCTACTCTCAGGGCGCCAAGCTGGTTGGCGAATCCATTGAAAACGGCGTGCTCTTCGCTTCCGAGACCTGGAAGGATCTGGTGGCCAACTGCGTAGAGAACGGCAAGGCTTTCCATGTCCTGGGTCTGCTGTCCGACGGCAACGTCCACTCCAACATCAGCCACCTGATCGCCCTGCTGGACAAGGCCAAAGAAGCCGGTGTGAAGAAGGCCTACTGCCACATTCTCTTGGACGGCAGAGACGTGCCCGCCACCTCCGCTCTGGAGTACGTGGAGCAGCTGGAGACCGTTCTGGCCGCTCTCAGCGGCGAGGGCTATGACTACCGCATCGCCTCCGGCGGCGGCAGAATGACGATCACCATGGACCGCTACGAGGCCAACTGGAAGATGGTCGAAGACGGCTGGAACACCCACGTCCGTGGCATTGGCCGTCAGTTCGCCTCTGCCAAGGAGGCCATTGAGACCTACCGTGCAGAGACTGGCTGCATTGACCAGGATCTGCCCCCCTTCGTCATTGCCGAGGACGGCAAGGCCGTGGCTCCCATTGCCAACGGCGACAGCGTTGTGCTGTATAACTTCCGTGGCGACCGTGCCCAGGAGATCTCCCTGGCCTTCGACCGCAAGGATTTTGACAAGTTTGACCGTGGCGACTACACCGGCGTGAAGTTTGCCGGAATGCTGGAGTACGACGGCGACCTGAAGATCCCCTACAACTATCTGGTGCAGCCTCCCGTGATCCGCAACACCCTGACGGAGCTGCTGTGCGAGCACGGCATCCGTGAGTTCGCCATCTCCGAGACCCAGAAATACGGCCACGTGACCTACTTCTGGAACGGCAACCGCTCCGGCAAGGTCAGCGAGGAGCTGGAGACCTATGAGGAGATCCCCTCCGACGTGATCCCCTTCGAGCAGGCCCCTGCCATGAAGTGCAAGGAGATCACCGCCCGTATGCTGGAGGTCATGGAGTCCAAGGACTACGATTTCATCCGCTGCAACTTCCCCAACGGCGACATGGTGGGTCACACCGGTGTCATGGAAGCAGTCGTCAGCTCCATTGAGTCCCTGGATGCCTGCCTGGCTGAGATCGAAGCCGCTGCCAAGCGCCTGGGTTACACCCTGCTCATCACCGCTGACCACGGCAACGCCGACCAGATGACCGAGACCAAGAAGGGCAAGACCTCCATCCGCACCGCCCACAGCCTGAATCCCGTTCCCTTTATCGTCTGCGACGCCACCGAGACCTACACCCTGAAGGACGGCGCTTACGGTCTGGCCAATGTGGCTCCCACCATAGCGACCCTGCTTCAGATCCCCGCCCCCGACTGCTGGGAAGCCAGCATGATCTGAAAGGAGGACATTTCCCTATGATCCGCAGAGAAAACGAACTTGGCAGCATCAATGTTTCCAACAGTGTCTATACCAAGATCGCCGGCAACGCAGCCACCAACTGCTTCGGCGTGAAGGGCATGGCCATGCGCTCCATGGTGGACGGTCTGGTTCACCTGCTGCGTAAGGAATCCATGTCCAAGGGCGTGCTGGTCACCTGCAACGAGGACGGCACCATCTCCATCGATCTGCATATCATGATCGACCACGGTGTCAACATCCCCGCCCTGGGCGACTCCATTATGTCCAGCGTCCGCTATATGGTCTCTCAGCAGACCGATACCGAGGTCAAAGAGGTCAATGTGTTCATTGACTCTATGGTTCTCGACTGAGAGGAAGGTGCAATTCATTGAGATATACCATCGACGGCCTTGCGCTGCAAAAAATGCTCCTGGGCGCCGCCGCCATGATCGACAAGAACAAGCAGACCCTCAATGACCTGAACGTGTTCCCTGTTCCCGACGGCGATACGGGCACCAATATGTCCATGACCATGAACGCTGCTGCCACCGAGCTGAAGAAGCTGACCAATCCCAGCCTAACCAAGGTTGCGGACACTGCCGCTTCTGCCATGCTCCGTGGTGCCAGAGGTAACTCCGGCGTCATCCTGTCCCTGCTGCTGCGTGGCTTTGCCAAGCGCCTGAAGGGCATGGAAGAATGTGACGGCGTGACCTTTGCCGAGGCTCTGACCTCCGGCGTGGAAGCCGCATACAAGGCCGTTATGAAGCCCGCTGAGGGCACCATCCTCACCGTTTCCCGTCTCAGTGCCGCCAAGGCCGTGAAGGAAAGCGCCAAGGAAAACTGCGTGGAGACCGTGCTCACCGCAGCCATCGCCCGTGCCGAGAAGACCCTGGCACAGACCCAGTTCCAGAACCCCGTTCTGGAGAAGGCCGGTGTGGTGGACGCAGGCGGCAAGGGCTGGGTTTTTGCACTGCAGGCCATGCTCATCGTCCTTCAGGGCAGCGAGATCGATTATACTCCCGAGGCAGAAGCAGCTCCCCAGAAGGAGCAGGCGGATTTCTCCGATTTCGATACTGAGAACATCACCTTCCAGTACTGCACTGAATTCATCATCTCCCGTGAGAACGACCGTGATCCCGAGGAGCTCCGTGCCTTCCTCGGCGGCCTGGGCGACAGCCTGGTGCTGGTGGACGATGACGAGATCATCAAGGTTCACGTCCACACCAATCACCCCGGCACCGCTCTGGAAGAAGCCCTGAAGTACGGCTCCTTCGTCACCACCAAGATTGAAAACATGAAGCTGCAGCACTCCGAGAAGGTCATGAGCGAGACCGCTGCCCCCGTCAAGGCCGAAGAACCCAAGATCGCCGCTGCCGAGAAGAAGTACGGCATTGTGTCCGTTTGTGCCGGCGAGGGTCTTGCCAGCGTGTTCAGCGAGCTGGGTGCCGATCAGATCATCCACGGCGGCCAGACCATGAATCCCTCCACCCAGGATATTCTGGAGAAGATCAATCTGACCCCCGCAGAGATCGTTTTCGTCTTCCCCAACAACAAGAACATCATCATGGCTGCGGAGCAGACCGTAGAGCTGACAGAGAAAAAGGTTGTTGTCATCCCCTCTAAGACCATTCCCCAGGGCATCGCCGCCATGCTGCTCTTTGACCCCGAGCTGGAGGAGCAGGAGCTGGTGGACACCATGACCGAGGTCATGACCGCTGTGACCACCATGCAGATCACCTATGCCGCCCGTGATTCCGACTTTGACGGTCACGACATCCACGCCGGCGAATACCTGGCCCTCTACGGCGGTGCTCTCTTCGGCAGCAACACCGATGTGGACGCTCTGCTCAAGGGCATGGCACAGAAGGTCAGCGAGGACGGCAAGGAGTTCATCACCCTGTACTACGGCGAGAACATCACCGAGGACCAGGCCAATGACGCCGCAGCGCTCTTCTCCGAGATCTGCCCCGATGCCGAGATCAATGTGATCAACGGCGGTCAGCCTGTATATTACTACCTGATCTCCGCTGAATAAAGCTCTTCCTCGGAAGGATATAAAAAGCCCACCTGCAATGCAGCAGGTGGGCTTTTTGCTATGAAGCTTAGTATTCGCCGAACATGTCGTAGTAATAGTCGCCGGCGGGGTAATTGTCCTGATAGAAGGCATCGTCAATGCGATCCAGCTCAACGGAAATCACATACTCCCTGCCCTCAAAGGTCACTGTCAGAATGGTCATGGAGCCGCTGTAGTCCTTGCCGTTATACTTCGCCGTGAAGTCTACGGTGTAGAAGCAGCCGTCCTCCAGTGTGGCCTGAATATTGTAGTCCCGGTTCAGCTGGCTGGAGTACTGCTCCAGGCCGTCACGCAGCAAGGCGCTCTCCTTGGAGATGGTCGCCGTGCAATCCTCAAAGCGCACCTCGTTGGCGCCGTAGCGGTTGACAAATTCATTGGCCATGTTCTCATGGACACAGTTGCGGATCTCCTCCTGGTCGCAGATCAGAACGGCCTGGGCAAAACGGAGGGGCATGGGATCGTCGGGGTTAATGATATTCTTGTCGCCTCCGCCACCCAGGGCGAGGATCAGCACCACGGCAACGATAGCCAGGGCAAGCACAATGAGGATCACGGGGATCAGCAGAGATTTTTTAGACATAGGTCATGCGCTCCTTTTATATCTTTTTGCGCTGTGACTCCTGATGGAGAAGTCCGGCGCAGATCATCATGGCGGCGACAATAAAGAACAGCGCCATCATATAGGGCTCTTCCCACATGCTCTCAAAGAGGCTCTGGACGAGAATGCCCACTAAACCGGCCAGCATACCGGTGCAGAGGGGCTTATAGGGGGTCTTTGCGGTCTTGGCAATGGTTCTGCCGCCCTGGTACAGCAGGCCGCTGAGAGAAGTCAGCAGGCAGCTCAGACCCACGATGCCGTTCTCCGCCAGAGTCTTGACGTAGTAGTTATCCACGTACATATACTCGTAGTTGCGGATGGGGTTCTGCACCGCCACGGCGCCGCCGTAGATACCGAAGCCCAGGCCAAAGGTCCAGGCATGCTCCTGGTTCAGGTAGGTAAAGGCCATGGCCCAGCGCTTGGCTCTACCTCCGGTGGCATTGGAACGGGCGAAGGCATCGGTAAACAGATAGCCGATACGGCTGCGGACAAAGGGCAGCATACAGGCCGCCAGACCACCTACCAACAGCACGGCAAAGAGCTTCCGATCGATGATCAGGGCGAAAAGCACCGCCGCCACCGCCAGAGACATCCAGGAGCCACGGGACATGGTAAACAGACAGCCCAGGCACATGCAGATACCGGCAAACCAGTAGAACAGCTTCTCAGACAGGTTCTCCACGCTGTAGGCCATGCCGATGGCCATGGGGGCAAACATTACCATATAGCCGCCCATAATATTGGGATTGCTGAAGATGGAGAAAACACGGGTACGGACACTCTGCTCTGCCTGATCGGTCCAGCTGGAGGGGATCTCCACGCCGATGATAAACTGCCAGATGCCGTGAAGGGCAATGGCAAAGGCAATGAGCACCATGACCTTATACATCATCATCAGATCCTCCCGGTCACGGATCAGGCGGACGATAACGAAGAACAGCAGAATGTACTGCATACTGGCACGCATACCGGTGATATTGACACCCAAGTTACTGACGGTGTAGATCAGCAGCACCACACCTGCCAGCAGGTAGAAGGCCAGGAAGAGGTCCGTGGCATTGCCACGGGAGGCGATCTTCTTTTCGCTGTCCGCACGGCGGAAGAGCGTCCAGAAGAAGCAGAACAGGATCAGCAGCTCATCCCACACCGAGGCGATGGCTGCCAGCTGCAGCACGTCACGGAGCAGGTAGTCCAGGGGGGCATAGGCTGCCGCCACAAAGAGGAGGACACCGGTGATCCCACGGGAAAAGACTTTCCCTAAAATATAGCTTTTTTTCAGCCAGGCATACAGGCGGCGCAGGAGTCCCAGGAAAAAGCTCCCCTGCAGCAAGGGTCGCAGGCCGTGCAGGCGGTCATTGAGGCCGTCCAGCAGGCGGCGGTAGCCGGAGCGCTCCACCAGAGAGGGACTTAAGAGCAGGCGGCTGCACAGGCGATAGGTGCCGGATTCCCGCCATAAGGTACCCAAAAAGGCAAAAAACCGACCGATAAAGCTGCGTTTCAGCCATGCCGCAAAACCTGCGCAGAGTCGCCAGAAGAGGCTGCCTCTGATCAGTTCACTCATTTCAGCAGCTCCAGACTATGCACAACGCCGCTGACCTCGATCTCCAGGGTCTTGCAGATGAAGTCCTTGCCGATGCGGATATCCTGCCAGGCGATGGAGTGGACATTGGGGCCATAGACCTCGGCAACGGCCTCGATGGTCAGGTACAGATCCAGCTGATCGCCGTTCTCCACGGTGTACCAGTCCACAAAATGGCCTTCCTCCAGGGAGTTGGAGTAGTACATCTGAGTGCGCTCCACGGCAGTGCCGTTCACATCCAGGGGTTCGCCCTCCAGAGAACTGATGACCTGCTGGGCGATCACAGGAGAGACATCCTCACAGTAGACCGTAAAGCGGATATTGGGCTCCATGGTGTTCTTATCTTCCACAACGCCGATATCGGTTTCTTCCGTCTCATTGCCGCCCAGCAGCTTTATACCTACAAAAGCGACGGCGGCTACCAGCACCAGAATAATCAGAATATCCACGATATTCAATTTGCCGCCTTTTCCGAATAATTTCATATTTGCCTCCTTACAAAAACCAAGTGAATATTGCATATTTTCGCTTTTTATATTATAATTAGTCCGCATATAAAAATCAAGCCATATTTTAGTTGAGGAACGTGTCATGAAAATATTACATCTGATCTCCGGCGGCGATGTGGGCGGTGCCAAGACCCATGTGCTGAGCCTGCTGGAGGGTCTGAACCGCAGCGAGACCGTCCATCTGGTCTGCTTTATGGAGGGCGAATTTGCCGCCGAGGCACGGGTTCTGGGCATTCCCACCACGGTGGTTGCCGGTTCCAATCCCCTGAAGAGCCGCAAGCGGATCCTCGCCATGATCCGTCACGACGGCTATGAGATCATCCATTGCCACGGTGCCAAGGCCAATATGCTGGGCGCTCTGCTGCGGAAAAAGGCAGGCATCCCCGTGGTCTCCACCGTGCACAGCGACTACCGCCTGGACTATATGGGCAGACCCCTGGCCGCCCTGACCTACGGCAACATCAACAAGATCGCCCTGCGGAAATTCGATGCCTGGGTGGGCGTGTCCCACGGCATGACGGAGCTGCTCACCTCCCGTGGCTTTGATCCTCAGCGGCTGTATCCCCTGTATAACGGTGTGGATTTCTCCCACATTCCCCCGGTAGTGTCCCGTGAGGAGTATCTGAAGGGGCTGGGGCTGGAGGTACAGGAGGATACGGTGGTCTACGGCATTGCCGCCCGTATCAACCCCGTTAAGGATATGGAGACCCTGGTGCGTGCCTTTGCACAGGCGGTGAAGGAATGTCCCAACATCCGTCTGGTCATTGCCGGTGAGGGCGAGCAGGAGGCGCTGATCCGTGGTCTTGCCAAAGAGCTCTGTCCCGAGAATACGGTGTTCTTCGCCGGTTGGGTCAAGGATATGTACAGCTTCTACAACGCTCTGGATGTAAATCTGCTGACCTCCCTGTCCGAGACCTTCCCCTATGCCCTGACCGAGGGCTCCCGGATGGGCTGTGCCACCATCTCCTCCCGTGTAGGCGGTGTGCCCTATCTCATCGACGACGGCATCAACGGCTTCCTCTTCGAGCCCAGAGATGTGAATACACTGGCAGGTCATATGGTTCGGCTGGCGAAGGATTCCGATCTGCGCCGGCAGATGGGCAGAGATCTGCAGGAGAAGACCCGTCGGGAATTCTCCCTGGAGGCCATGGTGGAGAAGCAGAAGCAGATCTACGCCGCCATTCTGCGCAGGACGGAGCGCCTGCAACGGAAACGGGACGGCGTGGTGATCTGCGGCGCTTACGGCAGAGGCAACTGCGGCGACAATGCCATTCTCAATGCCATCGTCCAGCAGCTGCGGCAGGTTGATCCCGATCTGCCCATTACCGCTCTCAGCCGCAAGCCTGCCCAGACCAAGCAGATCGCCGGTGTCAATGCGGTCTATACCTTCCACATTTTCCGCATCGGTCGCCTGCTGCGGAAGAGTCAGCTCTATATCAGCGGCGGCGGCACCCTGATGCAGGATGCCACCAGCACCCGTTCCCTGCTCTACTATCTCTACAGCATCCGGCAGGCCGCCAAAAACGGCTGCAAGGTGATGCTCTACGGCTGCGGCGTGGGCCCCATCTCCCGGGGGAAGAACCGCAAGCGCACCGCCACCACCCTCAACCGCTATGCCCATAAGATCAGCGTCCGTGATGAGTACTCTCTGGACTTTTTGAAGGAACTGCAGGTCACCAAGCCGGAGATCTCCCTCACCGCCGATCCGGCGCTGCTGATGGAGGCTCCCACCGGCGGCCCCATGCAGACCTATCTCCGCAGCAGCGGCATTGCTCCGGAGAAGCGCTATATCATGTTTGCTCTGCGCCCCTGGGAGGGCTTCCGTGAAAAAATTCAGGACTTCGCCGATGCCTGCAATTATGCTTACGAGACCTACGGCCTGACCCCTCTGCTCTATGCCATGGAGCCCCGTCGGGACGAGGCTGCCAACGCCGCCGTAGCTGAAAAGCTCCGCTGTCCCTTTGTGCAGCTCAGCGCAGGTCGGGACGGCAGACAGGCACTGGCTCTGGTAAAGCAGATGGAGGCTGTAGTCTCCATGCGGCTGCACAGCCTGATCTTCGCCGCCGGACAGGGTGTTCCCGTGGTTGGCGTGGTCTACGATCCCAAGGTCAGCGGTTTCCTGGACTATCTGGGACAGAAGCTGTATCTCCCCCTGGAGAAGGTGACCGCAGAGGATCTTAAGACCCTCATTGACCGGGCTCTGACCCAAAAAACCGCCGATGAAACCGCCGTTGAGCGTCTGCGCAGCCTGGCCGAAGAAAACCCCCGCCTGGCCAAAGAACTGCTGGAAAGCTGATCTATTTCTTTTCAATCACAAAAGAGCTGCCTCACTTCCTTACTGAGACAGCCCTTTTTGTATAAAGAAGCACCGATTCGGGCGGTGCTTCTTCTTATTTTTCTGTGGTGGGAATTGTACCGTGTTCCTTTTCAAAGGCGGCAATGCGCTGCTTGATCATCTGCTCCAATTCCCGATTTTTGGTTCTTCCCTCATATTCCGCGATATAGCCCAACTTCTCCAACAGCTCCGGACTGGTTCGCAAGGTATAGCGGCTTTTGTCATCCTTCATTTTTTCAGTCCTCCAAGACAAAGTATTGACAAAATTTTAGCGTCATTTTATAATAGTTTGTAAGAATGACGCAATGTTGACGTATACGGAGGTGAAAATAATGTCCGAATATCAAAAGCCGTATTCCATTCTATTCCGTGGGATCACAGATGCTCTGGAGGAATTACAAAGGCAGAACTACGGTCTCGCTGCCCAACGGCTGATCCAGGCACAAAAAGATGCCGAAGAGGCCTTTCTGAATTGGGAGGAAACAGATCAAACTGCCGTGAAGTAAGCCGAAAGCGGTTTTTAGCCTATGGCATCGCTCAGGAGCACCTATATCCAAGCGGGAATGTGTGGTTAGTGGATCGTAGAGCAGTTCAGATTCGGCAGCACCTTCTTCCAAATCCATGCGCAAAGCGCATACCGTCATCATTCACTATTCATCATTCACCAAAAAGAAGCTGTCTCGAAATGAGACAGCTTCTTGTTTCTACTCTATTACTGGTTGTTACGGGTCTTCATCAGCTGGCGCATACGCATGGCATGATCCAGCTCACGCTTGCGGATGCGGAGGCTCTTGGGGGTGACCTCCAACAGCTCGTCGTCAGCCAGGAACTCCAGATTCTGCTCCAGAGAGAAAATACGGGGGCTGGTCAGGCGCAGAGCATCGTCGGAGCCGGAGGCACGCATATTGGTCAGCTGCTTCTTCTTGCAGACGTTGACATTCATATCCTCGTTACGGGAGCAGATGCCAACCACCATGCCGGCATAGACTTCCGTACCGGCGCCGATGAAGAGCTGGCCACGCTCCTGGGCGTTGAAGAGGCCGTAGGTGCAGGCCTCGCCGGTTTCAAAGGCCACCAGAGAGCCGGTTTTGCGGCGCTCGATCTCGCCCTTGACGGGAGCATAGGAGTCCAACACGGAGGACATGATTCCCTCGCCACGGGTATCGGTCAGGAACTCGTTGCGGTAGCCGAAGAGGCCACGGGAGGGAACCAGGAACTCCAGACGGTAACGGCTGCCCACGGGGGTCATGGTGACCAGGTCGCCCTTGCGCTTGCCGATCTTCTCAATGACAGCGCCCATGGAGGCCTCGGGAACGTCGGCTACCATGCGCTCGATGGGCTCACAGACCACACCGTCGATGACCTTGGTCAGGACTCTGGGGGTGCTGACCTGGAACTCATAGCCCTCACGGCGCATAGTCTCAATAAGAATGGAGATATGCATCTCGCCACGGCCTGCCACGTTGAAGGCATCGGTGCCCTGCTCGGTGACATGGAGGGAGACGTCCTTCAGCAGCTCACGGAACAGGCGGTCACGGAGGTTACGTGAGGTGACATACTTGCCCTCACGGCCTGCAAAGGGAGAGTCGTTGACGGAGAAGGTCATCTCGATGGTGGGATCGGAGATCTTCACAAAGGGCAGAGGCTCCGGCTGCTCCGTAGCGCAGATGGTACGGCCGATGGTAATATCCGCCATGCCGGAGAAGGCCACGATCTCACCGGCACCTGCCTCGGTGATGGGCTTTCTGCCCAGACCGTCGAACTCATAGAGGGCAACGACCTTGCCCTTTTCCACGTGCTCGGGGTCGTGGTAGTCACAGATGGCCACTTCCTGATTCTGCTTGATACGGCCACGCTCAATGCGGCCGATGCCGATACGGCCAACATACTCATTATAGTCAATGGAGGAGACCAGCATCTGCAGAGGCTCTTCCTCATCGCCCTCGGGGGCGGGGATATAATTGACGATGGTGTTGAACAGGGGGTCCAGGTTGACACCGGTCTCGTTGGGGCTATAGCTGGCGATACCCTGACGAGCGGAGCAGAACAGGGTGGGAGACTCGAACTGCTCGTCGGTGGCGTTCAGATCCAGCAACAGCTCCAGAACCTCCTCCATAACCTCTTCAATACGAGCATCCAGACGGTCGATCTTGTTGACCACCACGATGACCTTATGACCCAGCTCCAGGGCCTTGCCCAGGACGAAACGGGTCTGGGGCATGGGGCCTTCCGCTGCGTCTACCAGGAGGATGACGCCGTTGACCATCTTCAGAATACGCTCCACCTCGCCGCCGAAGTCGGCGTGGCCCGGGGTATCCACGATGTTGATCTTGGTGCCCTTATAGTTAACGGCGGTGTTCTTGGCCAGAATGGTGATGCCACGCTCACGCTCCAGATCGCCGGAGTCCATAACACGGTCTACCACCGCCTGATTTTCACGGTAAATACCGCCCTGCTTCAGCATCTCGTCCACCAGGGTGGTCTTGCCGTGGTCAACGTGGGCGATAATGGCAATATTTCGAATCTTTCTATCTTGAGACATAAAGGATCTTTCCTTTCCGGATCAGTATCTATAAATTTATCCACAACTTAAAAATATATCATATATATGTCCAAAGTGCAAGAAAAAAATTATGTATTTTCGGCAAAAAACCGCCCTCTCCCCAAGGGAGAGGGCGGTGGGTTTTGATTGAGATCAGCCTTCGACCAGCTTGTAGAGGTAGAACTGATAGTTGGTGGAGGAGGCGCTGGAGTTGCAGCGGAATCTGGGACAGCCGTTGCTACCCAGCTGCAGGTCAGGACGGAGGGCCAGATAGCGGGTGCCGTTCTTCAGCGTCCAGACGCCATTGCTGACAGAAGCAGACCAGGTGGTGTAGGAGCTGGAGGAATTATAGTACAGATAGTTGGAGCTGCCTCTTAAGTAGTAGCTGCCGTTCTTCAGCACCACGCCGCCGGAGGTCTTGGTCAGATCCCACATGAGGCTGGTATCGGTCAGGGTGATGGTGGAGGGGGCAGAGCCTGTGCCCATGAAGGAATCTGCGGAAGCGCCGGCCACATAGCTGGAGTTCATGGACTTGCCCATGAGGGCATAGTAGGTGGAGTCGCCGGCATAGCTGCCCGTACCCACCTTGACCACCAGAACATAAGTGCCGGAGGTGAGATCGGAGGTGGAGGTGACACGGGTGAAGGTATAGCCGGAGGAGGAAGTGCCGCTGTCTGTACCGGAATCGCTGCCGCTATCGGAGGTAGTGGAGGCGACGAAGTTCACACGGATGCTGCAGTCGGAGGTGGGAGTCAGGTTGATGGTGTTGCCGTCGATGGTGCCGGTAACAGAGCCGGAGACAATGCTGGCAGAACCGACTTCATAGCCCGCCTTGGGATAGCAGGTGATGGTATAGCCGGAGACGGAAACCGTACCGTAATTGGTATTGTTGGAAGTGGCGGTGACAGTGTAGGGATAGGGGTTGCTGGTGCTGCCGCTGTCGGAGGTAGTAGAGGCAACGAAGTTGACCCGGATGGTGCAATCGGAGGTGGGAGTCAGGTTGATGGTGTTGCCGTCGATGCTGCCTGTGGCAGAGCCGGAGACCACGCTGGCAGAACCCACCTCGTAGCCTGCCTTGGGATAGCAGGTGATGGTATAGCCGGAGACGGAAACCGTGCCGTAGCTGGTATTGTTGGAGGTGGCAGTGACGGTGTAGGGATAGGGATTGGTAGTTCCGCTGTCGGAGGTGGAGGAGGCAACGAAGTTGACCCGGATGGTGCAGTCGGAGGTGGGGGTCAGAGTGATGGTATTGCCGTCGATGCTGCCTGTGGCAGAGCCGGAGACCACGCTGGCAGAGCCAACCTCGTAACCTGCCTTGGGATAGCAGGTGATGGTATAGCCGGAGACGGAAACCGTGCCGTAGCTGGTATTGTTGGAGGTGGCGGTGACGGTGTAGGGATAGGGATTGCTGGTGCTGCCGCTGTCGGAGGTGGTGGAGGCGACGAAGTTGACACGGATGGTGCAGTCAGAGGTGGGGGTCAGGGTGATTTTGTTGCCGTCGATGCTGCCTGTGGCAGAGCCGGAGACCACGCTGGCAGAGCCAACCTCATAGCCGGTCTTGGGGTAGCAGGTGATGGTATAGCCGGAGACGGAGACCGTGCCGTAGCTGGTATTATTGGAGGTGGCGGTGACGGTATAGGTGGGGGTTGTGGTGGTGGAGCCGGAGGAAGTGCCGCTGCCGCCCGCTGCCATACCGGAGGGAGTGGTATGAGAGGGAATGCTCTTGCCAAAGATCAGCCAGGCGTACTCGGGATAGTCAATGAAGACATTACGGTTACCCTGGATACCCTGGACAACGTCGTTACGTCCCATTTCGTAGGTATCCACAGGGTCCTGCTTCATCCAATTGAGCAGGTCAGTGGTGCTGATCAGGTCGGAGAGGTTGCTCTCGCCCCAGCGGACATAGCAGTACAGCAGGATACGGGCCACGTCGCCCTTGACTGCATCCAGAGGCTCGAAGCAGGTGGAGTTATAGTAGCCGCCAACCTTGCCGGAGTTGGAGGTTGCGGTCTTGTAGCTGCCGCTGACCTCGCCAAAGGGCAGGTTGTTACGGGTAGAATTCAGCTTGGGATCGGTGGGGCGCAGGTGGTGCAGGTCGGAGCCGCAGTTGGAGGTGGTAAAGGTGCCCAGGCTCTGGCACCAGACGTGCTCACGGTTCCAGGTAGAGCCGCTGTCCCAGGTGCCGGAGTAAGTCTCAGAGGAGTAGAAGTCCACGATCTTGCTGGAGCTTCCGGCATAGGCATCGGAGTACTTGGTATAGGTCTTGAGGTTATTGTAGGTGGTTTTGGTGGAATGAGTGTTGGTCATCAGCGTTTTCAGGCTGCTTTTGATGCTGGAGGCGGCTTTTGCTGACAGGGTGCTGTAGGAATAGGAGCTGGTGTAGTAGGATTTCGCCTTGGAGCTCAGGGAGGTGCAGACGGTGCCACGTTTGCCGGTGTTGTAGGAGAAGGTAGCTGCGCTGGCGGTGGTGATCAGACTTGCAAAGATAGAGAATACCAGCGTCAGAACCAGAAGCAGGGAAAGCATCTTTTTCAGACTTGTCTTCATGATATTACCTCTCACGTCAATTTCCCACATCCATAGTGGGTTCTTTCATTATACCAGAATTCCTTCCCCTTTTGCCATTCGCTTTTTTTCCAAAATTTTCTTTCAGAAATTGGATATTTTCACAAAAACAAGGAAAACACCGTAGTTTTTGGACAAAAAAAAAAAGAGAACCGCAGCTGCGGTTCTCTTAAGTATTCAGTTCAATTCCTCCACGGCGGTACGGATGTCGCCCAGCATATAGAGGCTGCCAAAGGCCAGGACAGCACCGTTGGCCTCGGTCTGAGCAATGGCAGTCTTGACGCCCTCTGCCACGGTGGCACAGGGGGTAACGGGCTTGCCGAAAACGCTAAGTACCTCCGCCAGCTTTTCCGCTGCCATGGCACGGGGATTGCCGGGGGTAACGGTCACATAACGGGTGATGTAAGGAGCTACCAGGCGGTACATATCGCCGAAGTCCTTATCCGCCATCACGCCGGTGAGGGCGGTGATGGGGCGGTCGGGCAGGAAACCTGCCATGTTTTCCGCCAACGCTGCCATGCACTGGGGGTTGTGACCGCCGTCGATGATAAAGAGGGGCTCTTTGCGCAGCACTTCGAAACGGCCGGGCCAGGCGGTGTCCTTCAGACCCTTGCGCAGCTGAGCTTCGGTGATGTTCCAGCCCTTGGCCTGCAGCACCTCCAGGGTCTTCAGAACCACGGCAGCATTGCGCAGCTGGTGCTCACCCAGGAGCTGAATCTCCAGATTTTCCAGACCGCCGCAGCAGAAGGTCTGACCCTCCAGACTGCGCTCCACCAGACGGATGGAGTCGAAGTCTGCCCTGTGGAGCCTGGTGCCGGTGGCGGCGCATTTCTCCTCAAAGACCGCCTCCACAGAGGGGCTGCAGCGGTAGAGCACCGCATCGCCGCCCTTGATGATACCGGCCTTGGCAGCGGCGATCTCCTCCAAAGTGTTGCCCAGGACATCCGTATGATCCAGGCCAATATTGACGATCACCGCCGCCTCAGGGGTGTCGATAACGTTGGTGGAGTCCAGCTCGCCGCCCATGCCCACCTCCAGAACCACGATATCGCAGTTTTTCCGGGCAAAGTACTCCATGCCAATGGCGGTGACCAGCTCAAACTCCGTGGGATGGTCGGTCATGGCCTCGGCGTGGGGCTTGACGAAGTTGACGATATCGATGAGCAGCTCGTCCTCGATCATCTCACCGCTGACCTGCATCCGCTCGTTGAAGCAGTTGATGTAGGGAGAGGTGTACAGGCCGGTGCAATAACCGGCGGCGGTGAGGACGGAGGCCAGCATGGAGGCCGTAGAGCCCTTGCCGTTGGTACCGGCAATGTGGATAAACTTCAGCTTCTTATGGGGGTTACCCATGCGCTCCAGCAGCTCATTGGTACGGGACAGGCCGGGGATGGAGCCCTTCCAGAAATAGGAATGGATATAGTCAAGTGCTTCGTTTACCGTCATTTTCTTTCCTCTGTTCCGAAATAATACTAACGATCCACACAATCAGGCTAAATATCGCAGGGATGAAATAGAGCACACCGGAGCCTAGCCGATCCAGGAAGGACAGCTCTGCATTCATAAAGCCCAGGCCCACAGTAAGAGAACCCACCACCAGGACGATGACCTGAAGAACAAGCAGGCCGGCAGCGGCATAGCGCAGCGGATTGGCGACTTTGCTTTTTTCATAGGGCATCAGCCGGGTGCGGTGGAACATACCCGTGGAAAACAGCAGAGTAATCACCAAGACATCCAGTACCAGTTCCAGGCCAGCCTCTACGGCACGGGCACCCATAAGAACCCCCAACCCCTTGGACGAGTAGCCCAACCAAACCAAGCACTGGCTGGTCCAGTAGACAGATCCTAGAGCCTTAGCAGGGAGTATGGTCAGGGCGAAGCGCCAAATGTCCCGGAAGCTCCGGGCATTGCGAACCAGAGGTCGCAGGAAACCAGCAAATAGGCCCACCATCATAGGCGAAATGCTAATCAGAGGATCCCAACCATAGGGAGAAAAGAGGCAGCCTACCATATCTCCCAAAAAGCCCACCATCATACCGGAGACCGGACCGAAGAAGTAGCCAGCCAGGACGACAGGTACAGCTTCCACAGAGAAACGGGCCACAGATGTAGGCATAGCCGTGAAGAAGCGAGCGAAAACCACGTTTAGGGCACAGAGTAAGGCGCAGATGGCAAGGCGGCGAGTGTCACTGCGATTCTTTGTCGCAGGACGTGCACTGGTCGTTTTAGACATAAAAAAATTCCTCCTTAATCATGTGGAGGAGGTTACATATATACGATGCTATGCCCTGAAAATAGGGGCATCCTGCTCAGGCGGTTGCGGTAACCGTATCGCGGAGTTCAAAGTGAAAACTCCTTCGCCCGGTGGCAACCTCCCATCCAGCCGGTACTTAACGCACGGTTCCTACTCCCTGCAACATCGTTTTGTCGCCTATATTGTAGCGCATTTTTTTCAAAATGCAAGAACTATTTTCAATATTTTATTATTTATTTCTGCAAAGCTCTGCAATCTCTGCAAAGCGACCGCAAATTTTGTCGTAATTCTCCGGCACATGGGGCACACGGCAGTCGGAGCAGTCCTTGATGCCGTCCTCGGTATAGCGGAAATTGCCTCCGCATTTCTCCCCTAAGGCATAGAGGGGGCAGAAGCAAAAGAGGCAGTTAAAGCGCTCCGGGTCAGCGCCCTGGTGGCAGGGGAAATATTCACAGGCTTTGTTCTGAAAGAATTTGTAGCTCATAAGGCTCCTCCGATCCGTACCTGCGGCACAGATTTAGAAAATAATACCGTCAAACAGAAATTTGTCGGTCTGTTTAGGAACTAACAACTAAGAACTAAGGACTAATAGCAAAGGTGTGCCTCCGGCACGGATTTGGATTATTTCGTTCGCAAACAGAAATTTGTCGAACAGTTGATAATTCGATTTGTGCAATATTACGACTTTGCGAAGCAGGGGAGGGGGTCTTGGGGGAGGGCGAATTTGGGCTGTCGGGGGTAGTGTCGAAATGTAGAAATGTTACCACAGCACAATCTGAGCGCCTCCCCCAAGTCGCCTTTTTTTGGCGGACTTTGGTTCCTTTCTTGGCGAAGCAAGAAAGGAACGCCCCACGCAGTGGAGCAAAGTGGTAAATATGTACCGTAGTATCGATGAATGGTACTATTTTCGGTAGTGTTACGGGCGATTGATAATCGCCCCTACTCCGTTGTAACAATTAAAAATAGAGGAATTGATAGAGAGGGGACGGATATGACGACTTGGCGACCCATTCGAATTGCTTATTTTTCGAAGTTCCTCCGATACTTCCGGATCGCAAAGCTGAGATAGAGTTTTAAATGTTACAAAGTACTACGGCTTCTAACGATAGCTCGGTAGGTTTCGGCGCACCCAGTGGTTGCGCCCTACGGAGGCGATCGATCGTGCGGCAAACAGACCGATAAACAT